>JAIFMG010000130.1 GCA_020048645.1 Bacteroidota bacterium
CTTTTGGGCGTCATCCAATGTTGGTGTGTTCACTCGTCCCATAGTGCCGCAAAGATAATATTATAAATTAAATCCAATCGCTTACTTATGCTTTTCAATCCCTTTCTCTTTCCTAAATTTTACTTCATTATTATTAGCTTCATTGCTATCATATTCTCTGACAGCAATCATGTAAAATTCACCGAGAACCATTTTGGGACAGCGTAAATGTAAATTTAATGCTTCGGCAAAAGTTCTCTCATAAAGGGTGTCAAAATTTTTAGCCGAACTGCTCAATTGACTTCTGACATTAATAGACAATGCCTTTTCTGTAAAGTCAAAGCCAAATTCATCTTTTTCACCGTAAAGTATGCCATCGGTTTTTAAAACCTCTTCAATCGGCATTAATCCATTTTGAACAACACAAACATCTTGGTCTTTGCGTTTAAAAAATCCTGACAAGGCAAGTTCCCCGCTTGATTGTTTTAAGGCAGGTTTAATCAACTCAGGATTAACTTTATTCCGAATTAATTCAGATTTAACAACATCATGTAACAATTTGATTGGCTTTTGTGTTCTAATCAAATTGTTTTTAGCTTCTGTTCCACCAGTTTTTATTGCGGTTTCAATGGATTGTTTAATTTCCTTTAGAGCATCAGGCAAGCTGACTAAATTTGTCGTCATTGAAAAAATCTTTGAGTGTTAGATTTAATGCAAGAGCTATTTTTTCCAAATTGACAATTGAAATGTTTCGCTTACCATTTTCAACACTTGTGATATATGTCCTATCCAATTCACAGCGATATGATAATTCCTGTTGAGAAATACCTGAATGCGTTCTCAATTCTTTAATTCTAAGCCCAATGTTTCTCTTTATTTCCACATTTCAAAGTTCGACATTTGTTGACTATAAGTCAGTTGACTATAAATCACATGCAAAAATATTTGTTAACAATTTGACAATTTGAAAATATTGCGCCGGCATGAAAAAAAAGTACGGATAAACAAATTGTAAAAAAAGAAAATCCACACAACATTTTATATGATGGTCATTTTCAATATTTTGGCTTGCCACAAGCGCAACACATTCCAAAATACTGAAAACGCCGCTCATAGCTTTTCGTTATTGCTAATTGAAATCAACAACAAAATAGGTTCTCTATAACAGCGTGTGGGTTGCACTAAAAGGATTGAAACAAGCAAAATCAAGTCTGGACGAAGGTAGGTTGATTCACCAAAACCCATTTATCCGCCAAATCCTTTTCGTCAGCGTCCATTTCGACCCATATTTTGCCCGACGCTGGCGATTGGCACATCCCCCCCCCGCGAGCGCGGCTGGGTAGGAAAGGCGAATCCCCCGCGGCGACCAGGCGCCGGCGGGGGATTCTTTTGCGATGTTGAAAACCGAAGGATGCCCAACAAGGATCAGAACGAGTTGGCGATGGCCCAGAACTCGTCGGCGTTGAGCGAGGCGCCGCCGATGAGGCCGCCGTCAACGTCCGGGTTGGCGAAGAGCTCCTGGGCGTTGGAGGCCTTGCAACTGCCGCCGTAGAGGATGGCGCAGTCGGCGGCGGCCGAGTCGCCGAAGTGGCCGCGCAGCCAGCCGCGAATGGCGGCGTGCATCTCCTGCGCCTGCTCGGGCGAGGCGGTGCGCCCGGTGCCAATGGCCCAGACGGGCTCGTAGGCGATGACCACCTTGCGGAAGTCCTCCTCCGAGAGTTGGAACAGCACGTTGGCCACCTGCGCCTCGACGACCTCGAAGTGCTTGCCCGACTCGCGCTCGTCGAGGACCTCGCCGCAGCAGAAGATGGGCGTCAGGCCGTTCTTGAGGAGCTGGGCCATTTTCAGGCTGAGGCTCTGGTCTGTCTCGCCGTAGTAGCTGCGGCGCTCGGAGTGGCCGATGATGACGTAGCCGGCCCCGGCTTGCTTGAGCATGGAGGCCGAGACCTCGCCCGTGTAGGCGCCGCTGTCGTGCGTGGCGCAGTTCTGGGCCGAGAGGCCGACCTTGGAAAGCACCGCCGCGACGGCTGACAGGTGCGTGAAGGGCGGAGCCACGACCAGCTCGACGCCCTGGGGCAGTCCGTGGGATGCCTTGGCCTCGACGGCCTTGGCCAGGGCCAGGCCTTCCTGGGGCGAGGTGTTCATCTTCCAGTTCCCTGCTACGATTTTCTTTCTCATGATGCGATAAGGAGATTTGAGGTTCATTTGTCCCGCAATTTAACCATTCCGCGCCAACCAGGCGCGCTCCATGCGTCCTTTTTTTCGCTCTAAAGACGCTTGAGGCTAGATTCGAGTTCGCAAAAAAAACTTTCATTCACAATTTGGCAATTTGATTCGCTATGGCTATCTTTGGGACATGTCTAACTAAACAACTTTTCACATGAAAAAATTCTCCAAAATTCTTGCCCTCGCCCTGGTGGCCATGTCTGGAACGGCTGTTGCCCAGCCCTATTCCGTAACCTTCAACGTGGACATGAACGCCGTGGCCGCAGAGACCTTCACGGCCTCGACCCACACGGTTTACATGACAGGCACGGTGGCCTCGCCCGAATGGGCAACGCCCGGAGCCGCAGGAAGCGTCGCGATGACTGACGAAGACGCCGATGGCATCTACAGCGCTGTGCTCGAGCTCGAGGCCAAGGAGTACGAGTTCAAGTTCTTCGCCAATCCCAACGGCCAGGAGAGCTGGGACTATGGCGAATGGACCGCTGGCGACAACCGCAAGATCACCATCAGCGCCGAAGCCACTCTCGACTACACCTTCGGCGTCTATGGCATCACCAGCGTGGGCAACGCCAACAGCCAGGCCATCAGCGTGTTCCCGAACCCCGCCACCACCGAGCTGTTCGTCCGCGACGCCCAAGGCGCCCGCGCCGTGCTGTTCAGCCTGACCGGCCAGCGCGTCATCGAGGCCACCAACCTCGACGCCATGCACCGCTTCGACCTCAGCCAGCTCGCCGCTGGCGTTTACGTGCTGCAAGTCAACCGCGGCGGCGCCACCAGCGTCGAGCGCGTCGTGGTCCGCTAAGCACCGCGCAAGCACGATTGAACTTCCGTTAAAAAGGCCGCCCGGTTTCCCGGGCGGCCTTTTGGGCTTCGTGGCAATCCAGGCTCTTCCCGACGAACACCAGGCGGCCTTCGAGCGTTCACGATTCGCCGGGCAAAGCTGCTCGATTCAAATCGGCCGAATCGCTTCCAACATCATTTTTCCTTCGGTGGTGAAACATCCAAATCGCCAGGCAGCACATCCCCAAGAAGATGGCGCTGGCAAGCATCGACCAGGCATTCGTGCAGGAGGTCGTGCAGCCCCTCAACAACAGGCGCAGGAAGAGGTTCGGATACAAAAAAACCAACCAATTGCTGTTTGAAGCAGTAATCCAGTATCAAAACCCAGAATCACCTGTTGCGCTTGTGGCTTGAATCCAGGTTTTTTTTGTTAATAAAATGGATCCTCAATGTTTTGTTTGAAAACATGGGAGCATAGGGAAACGCACGGCATCGAGCCACCGAAATGTTCCTCGGGACGTTTTTTTTTCCCAATTCGATGCGAGAGGGGACGAGCAAGCCTTTTTGATTAACTTTGGACGTAGAACCCAAACCTTGAAGCCCATGGAAGAGCTTTTGATGGTGCTGGCCGCCCTGCTGGCGCTCGTGGCCGCCTTTTTTGCCAGAAGGGCGCATGCGCTGGTGCAGGACGAGCGGCGGCAGGCCCAAGAGCGGCACGAGAAGCTGCTGGCCAAGCTGGAGCTGGGCATGATGCTTTCGCAGAAGCAGCGCCAGCAACTGGCCGACCTGATCAAGCGCGAGTTCGCCGAACTCCGCGGCGGAGAGCCTGTCCGCGCCAAGGAGGATGACCCGGCGAAGGCCCGAGATTGGGAAGCCCTCGAGCGGCGCGTCCGCGAGGCGCTCGCTCCCGACCCCATGGACCAGGAAATCCGCCGGCAAAAGCCGACGGCCGAAGAACCGGAGAAGCTCCTCCCTGCGGAGAAGCATGTCCCCGAGCCGGAGACCCGAAAGCCGGAGGCCGAGCGGCGCCCGCAGCCCGAGACTTCGCAGCCGCCCATCGTCCGCTTCGAGCCCCGGCCCCAGCCCGAGCGTGAGCCCGGGCCGCGGTCGAAGGTGGCCCGCGACTGGGAGAAGTTCATCGGCGAGAACCTCATCAACAAGATCGGCATCCTGATCCTGGTGGCGGGCATCAGCTTCTTCGTGCGCTACGCCATCGGCCAGGGCTGGATTGGCGAGGTGGCCCGGGTGGGCATCGGCTTCCTGGCGGGCGGGGCGCTGGTGGCGCTGGCGCACCGGCTTCGGCAGAACTTCGCGGCCTTCGGCTCGGTGCTGGTGGGCGGCGGGCTGGCCGTGTTCTACTACACGCTCTACCTGGCCTTCCAAGATTACCAGTTGTTCAGCCAGACGGTGGCCTTCCTGCTGATGGCCGCGGTGACGGGCTTCGCGGTGCTGCTCTCGGTGGCCTACGACCGGCAGGAGCTGGCGGTGCTGGCCATTGTGGGCGGCTTCGCCTCGCCGCTGATGGTCAGCACGGGGCAGGGCAACTACGTCGTGCTGTTCAGCTACCTGCTCCTGCTGGACCTGGGCATGGTGGCCCTGGCCTTCTTCAAGCGCTGGCCGTCGGTGAACGCGACGGCCTTCGGCTTCACGGTGCTGCTCTACGGCTCGTGGCTGGGCATGGAGCTTGCCCAAGGCGGGCCGCCGTCGCGGGCCGGGGCGCTGCTGTTCGCCAGCCTGTTCTACCTTTTGTTCTTCGTGATGAACATCCTGAACAACCTGCGCGAGGGCCAGAAGTTCAGGCCTCTGGAAATCAGCCTTCTGCTGCTGAACGTTTCGGCGTTTTTCGCAGCGGGCATGATGCTGATGGACGATTGGGTCAACGCGCTGCGGGGCATTTTCACGGTGTTGCTGGCGCTGTTCAACTTTGCCTTCGCGTACTGGCTCTACCGCCACGAGCGGGTCGATCGCAACTTCGTGTTCTTCCTGGTGGGCGTGGTGCTGACGCTGGTGAGCCTGGCGGGTCCTGTCCAGCTCGAAGGCAACTACATCACCCTTTTCTGGGCCATCGAGGGCACGATGCTGCTCTGGCTGGGCCAGAAGACGGGGATCGGGCTGTTCAAGAGCTCCTCGGGCCTTGTCGTGGCCCTGATGGTGCTGAGCCTGCTGCTCGATTTCGAGAAGTTCTACTTCACGTACAGCGAGACGGCCTTGCCCATCGTGGCGAACCGGGTGTTCCTGACGGGCCTGTTCTCGGGCCTTTCGGTGGTGGCCTCGCTTGGGCTTCTGCGCGGCGAAACGGGCGACCGGGTGGGCATCTACCCGCGGCAAGCCTACGCGGTGGGGCTGGTGCTGGTGGCCATTGGCGTGTTCTACTCCGCGGGGGCCTTCGAGACCTTCTACCAGAGCGAGCGGGCGCTGGAGCTGCAAGACCCGAGCTACATGAACCTGATGGCCTTCACGGTGGCCTTCCTCGGGGGGCTTGGGCTTTTCCTGGGCTCGTGGCGGCATCGGGCGGCCTTTGGTGGGCTGGTCGCGGTGGCCATTGTGGGCGGGCTCGCGCATCTGCTTTCGTTCACCTACACCTGGGGCAGCCTTCGGCACGTCTCGATGGAGCAGCTCGGGCTGGGGCAGACCTGGGGGCACTGGGTCGGCTTCGCGGGCTTCCTGCTGCTGGCCTTCCACTTCTTGTGGCGGTTCGACGCACGGGCCGAGGCCAGCGATCGGCAGAAGACCTTTGGGCTTTGGGCCACGGTGGCGCTGCTGGTGCTGGCCCTGAGCCGGCAGTACGATTTCCTGGTGGGCTTCCACCTCTACGTGCCCCAGCCGATAGACCCGGCCGACATGTACTACGATGCCTACGAGCAGCGCGAGACGTTCATCAGCCAGTCGCGGCGCATCGGCTACCCGATGCTGTGGGGCATCAGCTCCTTCGTGATGATGCTGCTGGGCCTCCGGCTCGAGAACCGGCAGATGCGGGTCATCTCGCTGAGCCTGTTCGGGCTGATCGTCGTCAAGCTGTTCGCCGTCGATGTCTGGGAGATGTCGGAAGGCGGGCGCATCATTTCTTTCATCACGCTTGGGGTGATCTTGCTCGTGGTTTCGTTCTTGTACCAGAAGCTCAAGAAGCTGCTGGTGGAAACCCCAGAGACGGATTCTGCCGAGCCGCTGAAATGAGAAGCATAACCCGAAAAAACAAAAGCCATCCACACCATGAAGAAATTCGCGATTTTGAGCCTGCTCGTCTTGTTGTCGTTTCCCTTGGCATGGGGCCAGAGCAGCGCCAGCGACATCCCGGCCAGCCAGTTGCCGCCGGCGGTCAAGCAAGTGCTCGAGGAATACCTGGGCATCCTGCGCGCCTCGCGCGACCTGGACGACTGCGCCCATCGCTTCAAGGCGATCGCCGGCGGGGCGCTGGTCAACGAGGACGGCCTCAGCCTCCGCTCGACGGTGCAGCCCTACTCGCTCAAGAAGGACTTCGAGAACGTGCGGTTCTACGCGCAGCCGACGGCCATCACCCGGGTGAACGTCTCGGCCTCCAACGGCATGGGCTACGGCCCGAGCGCGGTCCGCGGGAAGGTTTACAAGATCTGGGTGGGCAAGGCGTCCGGCCAGGCCGGGATGCCCGCGCCCATCTCGATCATCGTGCCCGAGAGCCACGCCTTCATCAACAGCCCGAAAGTGGTCGGCATCGGCAGCCTCTGAGCCCTCGCCTCTTGCCTTTTCCCTGACCGTCCTGAAACCGCATGAGAACCGCTTCCCGAAAGTCCAACCGGCCCATGGGCTGGCCCGCGCTGCTGGGCCTGGCCCTCTTGCTCTGCGCGGTAGGGCCCGGACGGGCTCGGGCCCAGCAGGCCGAGGGGATGCCTTTCATTCGGAACTACTCGCCCCAAGACTACCAGGCCCACACCTCGAACTGGAACATCGCCCTGGGGCCGCAGGGCTGGGTCTATGTGGCCAACAACGCGGGCCTGCTCGAGTTCGACGGCCGCGAGTGGCGCCGAATTCCGATGCCCAACGGCTCCATCGTCCGGAGCCTGGCGCTCGGGGCCGACGGGCGGCTCTACGTGGGCGCCGTGGGCGAGCTGGGCTACCTGGAGGCGGACAGCCTCGGGCGGCAGGTCTTCCGCTCGCTCCTGCCCCACCTGCCCGAGGAGAACCGCCTTTTCGAGGACGTCTGGCACTGCTTCGCCTACGCCGACCAGCTCGTCTTCTTGAGCTACACGCAGATCATGGTCTGGAAAAATGGCCGTTTCGACTTGTTTTTCCCCAAGAGCCAGTTCCATCTGGCTTTCAAGACCCAAGGAGGAATCTTGGTGAACGAGCCGGGAACCGGCTTTTACCGCTACGGCCCCGAGGGCTGGGACTCCCTGCCCGGCACGCGGGAACTTTCGCTGGCCAAGCCCTACGCGGTGCTCGACTACGACGGGCAGAGCGTGCTGGTGGTGGACCGCAAGCAGGGCGCCACGCGGCTCTGGCCCTGGGGCGAGCGCCCTCGCTGGGAAAGCTTGCCCGGCTTTGAGCCCATCAGCCGCTTCGCGATCGAGAACAGCGTCTACGCGGGCGCGCGGCTGGGCGAGCTCTTCGCCTTGGGCAGCCTCCAGGACGGCTTCATCCTGTTCGACCGCGAGGGCGCCATCCACAAGCACATCGGCAAGGCGCACGGCCTGGGCGACAACTCGGTTTACTCCTTTTGCCCCGACAGCCTGGGCAACCTCTGGGTCGGCCTGAACCGAGGGCTTTCGTACTTGGAGACACAGGCTCCGGTCACCTTCTTCGGCGAAGGGCAGGGCCTCCAGGGCGGGGTCTATTCGGCCCTGTCGCACCAAGGCAGGCTCTGGGTCGGCGGCTCGCTGGGCATTTTCAGCAGCCCAGAAGGCGAGCCAGACTTCAGCCTGCTGCCTGTTTTTCGGCGGCAGAACTGGAACTGGCTGTCCTACAAGGGACGGCTCTACGCGGCCAACTTCGACGGAGTGGTCGAGCTGGACCAGGGGCAGGCCAGGCTCATCACCCCCTACAAGACCTTCTGGACCCTGCGCCCCTTCGACCATCCGGAGCGTTTCCTGGGCGGGACGCACAGCGACGGCCTGGTCGTGCTGGCCGACAGCGCCGGGCACCTGGCCTTCAGCCACCGCATAAAGGGATTCGACGAGACCAGCCGCTGGGTCGAGTACGACAGCCGGGGCTGGGTCTGGGTCAGCCACAACAACGCGGGCCTCTGGCGCCTCTGGCTGAACGAGCGGCAGGACAGCGTCAGCCGCGTGGATTTCTTCGACCCCGAGCAGGGCCTGCCGTCGAAGTTCGAGAACTACGTCTTCAAGGTGCGGCTGCCAGCCCGCTACTGGGGACGCGAGGGCGACGAGCTCCAAGAAGAGCCCATCTTCGGCACAAAGCTGGGCTTCTACCGCTTCGACGCGGAGGCAGGGCGCTTCGTGCCCATCCCTGAGCTCAACGCGCTGCTGCTATGGGACAAAAACGTCAAAAACAGCCTGGCGCAAGACTATCGAAACAACCTTTATTTCATCCAGGAAGAAGAAAAATTGGCCCTGTTGTACCAGGAGGATGGCAGCTTCGAGGCGCTGCGGGCGCCCTTCTTGCGGCTGCGGGGTCTGTTTCCGAACAGCATCAGCCTGCTGGACTCGGCCACGGTGGCCTTCTGCAGTTGGAACGGCGGCCTCTACCCGCTCGACCTGAGCCGGGGCCTTGCCGACCCGGTGGCCTACAGTTGCCAGATAAGGCTGGCCACCAGCGGCGCGGACACCCTCTTCATGGGCTCGGGCCCCGCGCCCGACCTGGTACTGTCCGACAGCAGCAACCTGCTGCGCCTGCGCTGGGCCAGCGACTGGTTCGTGGAGCCCGAGCTGAGCCGCTACGCCTACCGCCTGCTGGGCCTGGACACGGCCTGGAGTGCCTGGAGCCGCGACGACAGCAAGGAGCTGGCCAACCTGCCGCCGGGCCAGTACGTCTTCGAGGTCAAGGCGCGCAACCTCTACGAGCAGGAGTCGCGGGTGGCCCGGCTGCGCTTCACGGTCCTGCCGCCGTGGTACCGGAGCTGGTGGGGCAGCCTGCTCCTGGCGGCCCTGGCCCTGGCCCTGGTCGGGCTGGCCATCATGCTCCGCACCCGCTCGCTCTCGCGCCGAAACCAGCAGCTCGAGCGCACGGTCCGCGAGCGGACCCACGAGATCCTGGCCCAGAACAAGATGCTGGAGCAGCGGCAGGAGGAGATCCAGCAGCAGGCCCAGGTGCTGGCCGAGGCCAACAAGGAAATCTCGGACCAGAACGAGGAGCTGCGCCAATTCCGGGACCACCTGCAAGACCTGGTGGACGAGAAGACCCAGGAGCTCAACCAGGCCCGCCTGCGCGCCGAGAGCTCCGAGCGCCTCAAGACGGCCTTCCTGGCCAACGTCTCGCACGAGATCCGCACGCCCCTGAACGCCATCAACGGCTTTTCTTCCTTGCTGAAATACAAGCAGTTGACACCCGAGAAGAGCGACGACTTCCTGTCCATCATCCTCAAGAACGTGGACCAGCTCAACCGCATCATCGACGACATCGTCGATATTTCCAAGATCGAGACCGACCAGCTCGAGTTCTTCTTCTCGGATTTCTCGACCCGCGAGCTGTTCGATGAGCTGGAAAAGCACTTCCGGACCGTCGCGGCCAGGCGCGAGGGCATCGGCCTGTCGTGCCATTTCGGGCTGGCGGCCGAGCAGGACGCGGTCCACGGCGAACGCGCCCGGCTCCGGCAGGTGCTGCTGCACCTGCTCGACAACGCCTTCAAGTTCACGCACCAAGGCCAGGTCAGCTTCAGATGCTTCCAAGATGATCGGCGCAACGTATGCTTCGAGGTCAGCGAATCAGGCATCGGCATCACCGAGGCCGAGCAGGAAGTCATCTTCCAGGCCTTCCGCCAAGTTGACATCAGCAACTCGCGCAAGTATGGCGGCACCGGCCTGGGCCTGGCCATCTGCAAAGGCCTGCTCAGCAAGATCGGAGGCCGGATCGAGCTGGTATCCCAAAAGGGCCTAGGCTCGCGCTTCACCGTCCGCATCAGCCGTGCCGTCCACAAGGCCTGAAAGCATGGCTCTGCTTGCGAGGGTAAGGCATTGAAAATCAAAAAAATGCAGGATTTTGACATCCTAGACGAAAGCCCATGCCCGCGAACAGGACAAAAAAATGACAGCGCCTGCTCCGAAAGGGGCCGCGAGTTCGTAGATTTGGGCTTTGCCAGGAGCTGCGCCAGCACTATGCCCGCGCCCCCTCTCCGCGGCGCAAACGCATCACCCACCATGAGCGAAACCACCAGCCCCAGCGGCCCAAGCCCCATCATCGAACGCAAGGAAGCCGAACACGCGGAGCTCAAGAAGAAACATGCCTTGCTTCGGGCCAGCATCAAAAAGGTCAAAAACGGCCTCGACAAGGGCATCCAGGAAATGTCGAAGGCCGAGGAGCTCTTCCACAAGAAGCTCGTCAAGCGGCTTGCCGATACCTTCCGGCTCAAGCAGGAGGTATCCGAACTGTTCGAGCAGATCAGCCAGGCCCCTTGGCTCACCGAGGCCGACCTGGCCCTGGTTGACTACCTCCAGGACTTCCTCGACCTCGACGAGAACATCGGCAAGGACGCCCCTGCCCTGGCCCTGGAAATGGACAAGCTGGCCGCCGCCTTGGCGGCCGCCCAGCCCAACGAGCTGGAAGCCGAGCTGCTGGGCCCGATCCCCGAAGTCGAGTTCCGCGAGATACAGCGGCTGGGCGACCGGCTACGGCACGCCTTCGCCCCGGACAAAGCCAAGGGAAAAGTCCAGGCCAAGCGCTTCGCGCGCATCCTTGAGCAAGTGGCCGACCTGACCCTCAAGGAAGACATGGTCTCCCTGGCCGACCTGTTCGAGAAGGAACACGCGGCGCCTTTTTTCCAAGAAGCCCAAAAAGAACAGTCGGCGAACTATCCCAACATCCTGAATAGGGAACTGGAGCGCCTCACCAAAGCCACGGGCGTGCTGACCAGCCACCTCAACCGCTGCAAGGAGCAGGCGCTGGCCATCAAGAAGTCAGACCTCGGAAAGATCGCCGAAAAGCTCAAGACCACCCCCAAGGCCGAAGCCTTGCTCGAATGGGACGCCATGGCCGAGGCCCAGCAGAACTTCGAGACCCTGACCGCCCTCAAGCGGCTGGCCAAGAGCTTCCTCGAAAAACAAAAGTTCGACCTCGACCGTTTCGCGGCCATCCTCCAGGCCCATGCCAAGGTCTTCGCGCCCGCCGACATCGACGAGCCTGTCGGCAAGAAGGCGCCCAAGGACTTGGCGGGAACCCTCACCCTGATCATCCAAGAGCACGTCAGCCGATTGCACGAGGAGCCTATCGTCGAGACGATGGCCCCGCTCGTGCCTCCCTCACCCCGCGCCGACTCCGTCGGGCGCCGCCGCAAAAAGTCCTCGCAAATGGCCAGAGGCAGAAAGGGCAACGGCGCTTCCGCACAACAGGCGGAAACAGGCGAGCTCCAGCAGAACACGGCATCCTTGCCGCGGGAAGACCAATCCAAAGGAACCGCGCGCCGAGGACGGCCCAAGAAAAAGACCGCGCCCGCGGCCCAGCCCAACCCCGAACCAACAAGCCCGGCCCCGGCCGCCAACGACCCCACCCGGCCACAGGCCGAAAAGCCCAAGGCCAAAGGGCGGAGGGGAAGGCCGCGGAAGAAGGCCGCCTCCGACGCGGCGGCCGCCAGCGAGCCGAAAACCCCGGCCCCGGCCGCCAACGACCCCACCCGGCCGCAGGCCGAAAAGCCCAAGGCAAAAGGGCGGAGGGGAAGGCCGCGGAAGAAGGCCGCCGACAACGCGGCGGCCGACAGCGGGCCGAACCCCCCGGCCCCGGCCGCCAACGACCCCACCCGGCCGCAGGCCGAAAAGCCCACACGTGCCACGCGCCGAGGCAGACCGGAGGAAAAAGCATCGGACCCAGGCCCGAGGGCTCCAACTGGCGAAGTCAAGCCCAAGGGACAACAGCGAACCCGCAAGAAGCATCAGGCCAAGAAAACGGACTGAGCGGCCGCTCCATGAAGCCGTCCCAGCATCGATCAACCCCAAAAGCCAAGTCGATTTGGAGAAAAGAGTCCCAGCACTTGTTCTAATTGCCCTGCCAACAAAAAACATTTGGCGGAAATTGGCTCTTTTCGCAATGTTTTTCGCAATGGCCTCCCACGCGGCCCAGGCGCAAGACATCAGCCAGTTGCGAGCGGAGCTGGAACAGGATGACACACCCTTGCATCGCTCCAAGGTCTTGTTCGAGCTTGCCTCGGCCTATTCGCGGGAGTCGGATCGCGTCGACTCCGCCCTGTTTTTCCTGGACTTGGCCGACAGCCTGGCCCGGGCCGAGCGCCTCCAGGTCAGCCATGCCCGCTGCCAGGACTTGCGGGGCTCGATCTACCGCTACCAAGGCGATTTCATGTCGGCCATCACCTACCACCTCCAGGCCGTGCGCGAGAGCGACCTGCTCGACAAATGCCTTCGGGCGGATTTCATCAACAACCTGGCCGTTGACTTCCGCCGCATCGACGACTACGAGAAGTCGCTGGAGTTGCACCTCCAGGCCGTGGAGCTGGCGCTGCAGTGCCAGAACGACGACCTCTACGGCAAGGCCACCAACAGCATCGGCAACGTCTATCTGGAGATCGGCCAATACGAAAAGGCCCTGGAGTACTTCCAGTCGGGCCTCCAAATCGACCAGAAAGGGGGAGACAGCGTCGGCATCGCCATCAACCTCAACAACATCGGCCTGGCCTACAGGTACCTGGGCCAGACGGACATGGCCCTTGCCCACCTGGCCCGCTCCTACGAGATCAACAGCCAGATGGGCAACGACAAGGGCATGAACATCTGCCTGGTTGACATCGGCAAGCTGCACTTCGCGGAAGGGCGGCACAGCCTGGCCCTGGAGAACTTCGAACGGGCCTACGAGTCCACCCAGGGCGACAAGTCCTCGCAACACCACGCCTACGCGGCCGTCAACCGAGGCATGGCCCTGGCCGGGCTGCGCCGGCCCGACGATGCCATTCGCTTCCTCGAAGAGGGCATCCTGGCCGCGAAAGCCAGCGGCGGCCGGGCCTTGGCCGCCGAAGGACACGACTGGCTGTACCGAATCTACAAGGAAAAAGGACTCCCGGCCGAAGCCTTGGCGCAGTTCGAGCTGGCCACCCAGCTCCGCGACTCGATCCTTGACCAAAGCAAGCAGCGCGGCATCACCAACCTGCAGATCCGCCACGAACTGCAACAACAGCAGTACCGAATCGAAAACCTCGAGCGAGAGTCGCTGCAAAGCAGCCAGGACGTGGACCGTCTGACCACTTTCAACTTCTGGCTCATCGTCCTGGGCGCGGCCGTGCTGGCCATGGCCGTCGTGCTCTTCTTCGGCTACCGCGACAAGCGGCTCAAAAACGAGCAACTGCTCTGCCAGAAGATCGAAATCGGGCACAGGGCCGAGGAGCTGGGGCGCACGGGCAAGCGCCTGTCCGAAGCCTTGGAGCTGCTGCACAGCAGCGTCGAATACGCCCAAAGCATCCAGAAGGCCCTCCTGCCTGAGCCCGAGACCATCGCCCGCGACTTCGCCGAACTGCTCATCTTCCAGCGGCCCAAGGACATCGTCTCGGGCGATTTCCACTGGTACGCCAACGTCCACGGCATACAGGTCCTGGCCGTGGGCGACTGCACGGGGCACGGCGTCCCGGCGGGCTTCCTCACGGTCGTCGGCTCGATGCTGCTCAACGAGGTGGTCATCACCGATGGCATCTTCAAGACCAATTTCATCCTGGAGAAGCTCAACCACCGCATCCAAGAGCTTTTCGGTGGCCCCAACACCAAGGAAGAGCTGCGCGACGGCTTGGACCTGGGCGTGTTCGTGCTCGACTCGCGCAGCCAGATCGCCGAGTTCTGCGGGGCCAAGATCGGCCTGCTGCAGGTCCGGCAAACCGAGGGAGGCCCAATCTCCAAGCTCGTCAAGGGGCACCGCTTCCCCCTGGGCAACCCCGACATGGCGCCCCGCGCGCAGTTCAAGAGCAGCGCCATCAAGGCCATGCCCGGAGACCGTTTCTACCTTTTCACCGACGGCATCAAGGACCAGTTCGGCGGAAAGGAAAACCGCAAATTCATGCAGACGGCCCTGGTGGAGCTGCTCGAGGAAACCGGCGCGCTGCCCATGGCCGCGCAAGCCGCCGCCCTCGAACAACGAATGGCCCAATGGCAAGGCGACATGCCCCAGACCGACGACATGCTGCTCGTGGGTGTCAAAATCTGATTTTTCCACCTCGAAACCGCCTAATGCCAAGTCGAGTTCAAAGGTGACAAGCAAGTGTCCAAAATTTTTCCCTTTATCGTTTTGGCGCCGATAAACACACAGGCGCAGTAGTGAAAACAGATAGCCACATTGTTTTTTTATTTTCTATGTGTTTTTGCCATTTGCGTTCGAGGGTGCAATATCCGAGACATCAGTTTCCGACGAAAGCGGGCTGCTTTGCCAATCCCGAAGGGATTGAATGTCTATAGCCCCGGATGAAATCGGGGGAGCGGTGAACCGCCGCGAACCAGAACCCCGTAGGGGTTCAATCCGAAAACCAAGCCGCACACAACCCATCTATCGCGTCTGAAAGCAACTTGGTTTCAAGGGCCGCCCTTGGCCAGGTAGTCCTTGATCTGGGCCCAGTTGTCGATGTAGGTCTCCAAGTTTTCGATCTTCCGGATTCGGACTTTGTTCCAGCCTTTTTCCTCTCTTGCCTTCGCGGCGACTTCAATGGGGAAGACATAAAAAACGGGTGGCCTGGTGCCATATTCTTCGGCGCTGTCTTTTTTGCGAAAGCGGTAGCCCCTGTTCAGCGCGACGTGGACGACGAAGTCGCAGTCCAGGTTCTTCAGGGGAAAACTTGTGTCGTAATCGGTTGCCCATCGGCTTTTTACTTGAATGCGGGCGACTTTCCTCGTTTCCGGATCGACGGCTGTCAGGTCGTAGCCCGGGAAGTTGATGTAGGCTTTGTAGGCCGAAATTCCTTCGATAAGCAAAAGGCCGAGCACCAGAAATTCCGCTCCTTCGGATTCGAGAGTCGTGTCTTGTTTTTTCAATTTCCGGGGTAGTTCCATGCGTCCTTCTCGATGTTTTTTGCCGGCCCTTCCTTGCTCCTACGCCTGGTCATCGTTCGGGTTGGCTTCGGCTTTGAAGAGGCCCGCGTTCAGGGCTGGCATTCCAGATTCTTTGTCTGGCCCTGCCTTCGCTGCGGGCTACGAAGGGGAACGTCCACCCTTGGGCTCGGATCGGGCCCAGGGGTGGAAGCCGTGGCGGTCGGGGGCGCTCAGAAGTTGAAGCCGACGCTGCTGGTCCCTCCTTCGGGGGCGAAGTCGCGGACGTCCGCGAGGGCTACGGTCTCCATCATCTCCTTGGTGCGGGTCTCTGCGGGCGTGGAGGCCATGCGCAGGTGCTGGTTCTTGACGGTGCTCTCGACCATCTTGCGGACTTCGCGGGCGTTGCCGAAGAACTTGCTGCGGGCGGCGTGGATCTTGGCCAGGTAGGTGCTGACGTGCCGCAGGGCCTCGGCGTCGGGGTAGAGCTTCTCCTGGGCGAGCATGTTCTGGGCGATCTGCAGGAGCTCCTCGACGGTGTAGTCCTTGAAGACGAAGGTGCGGTCGAAGCGGGAGCGCAGGCCCGGGTTGGCCTTGAGGAAGAACTCCATGTTGTCGGGGTATCCGGCCACGATGACGGCGATCTTGCCGCGGTTGTCTTCCATGTGCTTGAGGATGACCTCAATGGCTTCCTTGCCGAATCCGCCCTGGCCTTGGTCGGCCAGGGAGTAGGCCTCGTCGATGAACAGGACTCCGCCCAGGGAGACGTCCATCTTCTCGCGGGTCTTGAGGGCGGTCTGGCCGGTGTATCCGGCCACGAGGTCCTCGCGTCCGACTTCGGTGACGTGGCCGCGCTCGAGCATTCCCAGGGATTTGAAGACCTTGCCGAGGATGCGGGCCACGGTGGTCTTGCCGGTTCCGGGGTTTCCCTTGAAGACGGTGTGCAGGGAAAAGCGGTTGAGCACGTCCTTGCCGGTCTCGCGGTAGTAGCGGACGAGCTTGACGAGCTCGTTGACGTCGTTCTTGATGTTGTGGAGGCCGACCAGGGCGTTGAGCTCGCCGAGGGCCTCCTTGAGCAGCGCCTCGTCGATGCTCAGGCGGAGCTGCATCTTGGTCTGGCGCTGGGCGATGCGCTCGACGTCCTCGGGCAGGATGGTGGAGAGCTCGGTGTTGCCCAGTCGGCTGACGTCGGGGTGGGCCATCAGGCGGAGGCCGAGGTTCATCTTGGCCTCATCGACCAGGGAAATGGCGTAGCGGGCGTTGCCGAAGCTCTTGTCGCGGGCGCGGAAGGCCTCGGTGAGGATCTTGGCCAGGGCGGCCTGCGCGTCGGCATCGAAGGTTACGGTGCGCTGCCTGGCGGCGGCCAGGGCGATCTGCAGGAGCTCGTCGGGCAGGTAGTCGTCGAAGTGGAAGAGGTGGTTGAACCGGGACTTCAGGCCGGGGTTGGATTTCATGAAGTAGTCCATCTCCTTGGGGTATCCGGCCACCATGATGGCCAGGTCGCCTTGGCCGTCGGACATCTCCTTGACGAGCACCTCGATGACCTCGTTTCCGTAGTCCTTCGAGTCTTCGTTCTTGCGGGTGAGCGAGTAGGCCTCGTCGATGAAGAGGATGCCTCCGCGGGCCTCGTCGATGGCCTTCTTGACCTTGGGGGCTGTCTGGCCGATGAACTCGCCGATGAGGTCGGCGCGGTCCACCTCGTGGACGTGGCCGCTGCTGAGCAGGCCCATGTGCTTGTAGATCTTGCCCAGGAGCTTGACCACGGTGGTCTTGCCGGTGCCGGGGTTGCCGGTGAACTGGCTGTGCAGGCTGATCTTCTCCGAATCGTTGAAGCCTTTCTCCTTTCGGAGCTTGATGAAGTCGAGGTACTGGATGTGCTGGCGGATGCTCTGCTTGACGCTGGCCAGGCCGGTGAGGGCGTCGAGCTCGGCCATGACCTGCTCGAGGGTGAGGCTCTGGTCGGTGGGCTTGGGCTGGTCGAAGAGGGCTTCCTCGACGGTGGTGCGCAGGGGCGCGACGCCTTCTTCCTCGTGGCTGCCCATCTCGAAGGCCACGACGCCGACCAGGGTGTCCATGAAGACGACTTGGGCGGTGTAGCGGTCGTCCTTCCAGGAACCGCCGTCCTTGCTGCCCCAGCCTTCCTCGAAGATGAACTCGGCGCCCTTCTTGCCCTTGGCGATCTTGCGGAAGGCGGTGGCCTGCCCTTTGAGCTGCCCGGCGTCGTCGAAGAAGTTGATGAAGAGCTCGCACTGCCAGTCGGACGGGGTCTTGTTCTGGAAGGCGACCTCGGCCCAGACGAACTGGGTGGTGTCGCGGTTGAACTTGCGCAGGTACTTGCGGTCCTTGATGTTCCACCCGTCGAAGGGCCCGTTGAAGACCTTGATGGAGGTCAGCTCGAAGTAGGGGTTGCTCTTGGGCGTCACCAGGCCGACCTCCTCGACGAAGAACTCCTGCGAGCCGACCATGATGCCGTCGATGTAGGCCTCCCAGAGGTATTTTCCCTTCTTCCAGAAGGTGCCCAGTGTCTCGGCGCCCCATCCCTTGTGGTAGGTGACCACGTTCTTGTCGGGCTTGACGACCATCTTCTCGGGCTGGTCGCAGAGCTCCTCGCGCTTTGTGCCCTTGAGGGCGAAGGCCTTGAGGGACACCTCGGTCTCCCACTCCATCTCGTCGAAGAGCTTGTTGTAGAAGGAGAACTCGGCCCGGACATAGTCGAGCTCGGCCCTGTCGAACACCCGGCGGTACTTCTTGGTGGCGCCGTACATCCACTCGGGCGAGCAGTACACCTTCAGCGACTTGAACTTGAACTTGTGCCCGAAGCGGTACTGGAAGTCGTCCTTGTCTTTTCCGAAGATTTTGTCTATCATTGGGATTCGGGTTTTGGTCAGTGGGGAGGTCGGTGCGCGTCCTGCTCGCGGGGCCTGGCGCGGGAAAGGGTTGGTCTTGGACTGAAACCAACGGATAAATTTAGCAAGATTTTGAGAACGCCAAGCCGCGCCGCGCCAAAATGCGGCAGGCGGGCCATTTCCAGACCGATGAAACAACGCCATGGAGCACCTTCCTTCTCGGAGCCTTTTCGCGGAGAGCCTGTCGGACGCCCGTCGGCAGGGGCCCATCGTGGTGGCCGACTCGCTGCGCACCCCGGCCAACCTGGGGAGCATCCTGCGGCTGGCGGACAACTTCGGGGCCCGGCGGGTGCTGGTGGTGGACGCCCGCGACCGCTTCAAGGCCTCGAAGGTGCGCAAGACGGCCCGCGAGGCCTACGGCCAGGTGGACTGGCAGTACTGCTCCTGGGAGGAGGCCCTGGAGCTGGTGCCGCCCGACCACGCGTGGGTGGCCATCGAGACCTCGCCGCGGTCGCGGAGCCTGCACGAGGCCTTGCTGCCGCGGGCCTGCGCGCTGGTGGTGGGCAACGAGGAGGACGGCATCCCCGGCGCGCACCTGGCGCGCTGCCCCGAGCATTTCCACGTGCCCATGACCGGGGCCACCTCGTCGATGAACGTGAGCCACGCCCTGGCGGTGGCACTTTTCGCGTGGCAGGCGCGCTGGCTCGGCCAGGGCTGATGGGAGCGGCTTGGGCGCGATTATCTCGCGCTTGAGGCAGGAAGGCCGGCGCTTGGCTTCATTTTCGCCGGAATTTAAGTTATCTTTACATTAGCCCGACCGCTCGGCCCCGGCCAGGGGCGGCGAGGGCATTCCCTGGCACCAACCGACAAGCACCTCCCATTTCCCCGAAGACATGTCCGAAAATCTAGACTTGCGAAAACGAGTCCGGGAGCTGGCAAAAGAGCTGGCCGAGCTCAAGCGCCGACTGGAAGAGCGCGACACCGGCTGGCCTCGGCAGTGGGACCACCTGCCCAAGCAGACCCAGGCCTTCCTGCTGGCCCCAGGCTTCCGCTACCTGGGCTTCAACGCCAAGCACCAGACGGCCATGGAGCGCTGGTTCGGCCAGCGGGTGGCCGTTGGCGAGCCCAGCCCCCTGGCGCCCTGGCTCGAGGGCCTGCCGCAGGACCGGCTCGAAAGGGTCGAGGCCTGCTTCCACGGCGGGCGAACCACCGAGAAGCTGAGCCTCAAGGTGATGGGCCGCAACAAGCACTACGAGCTGAGCCTGGCCTACTGGCCCCACCCCGCGGGGCAGGCGGCCATGGCCTGGCTGAGCGACCAGACCGAGCAGCACGAGACCCAGGCCATGTTCCAGACCCTGCTCAACATCTCGGAAGAGGCCGGCAAGGACGGCGACCTGCGCGACCTGATCCGGCACATCCACCAGGAGATCTCGCAACTGGTCGACGCGACCAACTTCTACCTGGCCCTCTACCGCCCCTCCGACCAGACCTACACCTTCCCCTACCACGTGGACGAGAAGGAGGCCGACTCGGACTTCGCGCCCCAGGCCATGCCCAACAGCCTGACCGACTACGTGCGCCGCTCGGGCCTGCCCCTGCTGGCCCAGATCGACGACATCCTGGAGCTGGAGCGCCGGAGCCAGATCAAGATGCTCGACGCCAAGCCCCTGACCTGGATGGGAGTGCCCCTGGTGCTGGCCGGCGAGTGCTTCGGCGTCATCGTCCTGCAAAGCTACCGCCACAAGAACCTCTACAGCCACCTCGACCTCGACATGATGGTCTTCATCTCGGACCACGTGGCCATGGCCATCAAGAGCAAGAAGCGCGAGCGGCAGATCCTCGAGAACCAGAGCCGCATGAAGATAGCCCTGGCCATGGCCCAGATCGGCAACTGGGAGATGGACACCGACTTCCAGACCATCACCTTCTCGCAGGAAGCCTCGCTGATCCTGGGCTTCGGCCGGGGCGCCACCACCATGGACCTGGAGCAGACCCGCCGATGGATCCTGCCCGAGGACTGGCCCCCGGCCCTGGAGGCCATGCGCCGGCTTTTCGCCGACGACAAGATGGCCCGGATGCAGTTCCGCGTGCGCCGGCCCACCGACGGCAAGGTCATCCACCTGCGCTCGCTGGCCCAGCGCACCCGCCTCAACCGCGAGTCGCGGTCGAGGGTCATCGGCCTGGTGCAGGATGTTACAGAACAGAAGGCCATTGAGGAGAGCCTGCTCCTGGCCAAGGAGAAGGCCGAGGAATCGGACCGGCTCAAATCGGCCTTCCTGGCCAACATGAGCCACGAGATCCGCACGCCCATGAACTCGGTGGTCGGATTCTCGGAGCTGCTGGCCGAGGAGGACCTGCCCGACGAGCTCCGCCTGGAGTACATCCAGATGATACAGGAGGGAAGCCAGACCCTGCTGAACCTGATAACCGACATCATCGACATCTCCAAGATACAGGCCGGCCAGATGGAGATGCACAACGAGCTGGCCGTGCTGGCGCCCATCTTCGACGAGCTGCTCGAAGATGGCCTCGAGCAGCGGGAGAAGCTCAAGAAGGAATCCCTGGAGCTGCTGCTGCGGGTGCCCGCGGCCGAGCAGGGCCACTGCCTGGAGACCGACGGCATCAAGCTCAAGCAGGTGCTGGGGCACTTCCTGAGCAACGCCCTGAAATTCACCTTGAAAGGACAAGTCGTCCTGGGCTACGAAATCGTGGGCGAGCAGTACCGCTTCTTCGTGGAGGACACCGGCATCGGGATGCCCACCGACCAGGTCGGGCGGGTTTTCGAGCGCTTCGGCCAGGCCCGCCGGCCCGAGGAGAAGCTCTTCCGGGGCACGGGCCTGGGGCTTTCCATCGCCAAGAGCCTGGTGGAGCTGCTGGGCGGACGCATCGAAATCTGGACCCAGCCCGAGGTGGGCACGCGCGTCAGCTTCTCGCTGCCCCGGCAACGGCGGGCCGCCGAGCCCGAAGGCTCCCAATCGCCCCCCGCCCCCGGCCCACCCGACTGGAGCGGCCGCACCGTCCTGCTGGTGGCCGACGACACCAGCGATTTCTTCCTGCTGCGCGAGGCCCTGCGCCAAACCAGAGCCAAGGTGCTGCGCAACCACGACATCGAACAGGCGACCCAACTGGCCCTGGCCAACTCGGCCGACGTGCTGCTGGTCAACCTCCGCCTGGCCTGGCTCGCCGGCGAGGAGGCCCTGGCCAAGCTCAAGAAATCCTTGCCCGGCACCCGCCTTTTGGCGCTTTGCGCCAGGGGCGCCGCCAGGGACAAGGCCCGCATCGCCGCGCTCGGCTTCGACGACTGCCTGGCCAAGCCATTGAATCCCAAAAAACTGATAGAAAAGCTATCCGAATTTTTCTAGTTTCGCGGCCGAAGCCAAAAACCTGCCACCCCAACCTCCCGAATGGACGACACCACCCGAGCGTCGATACGGCGGCTTTCCGAAGCCAGCCAGGAACAGATGCGGCGCATCCGCGAGCACCGCGCCTGGCTGGAGCGCGAGCTGGCCCCCCAGCGGAGCCGGATGCACTGGACCGAACTGGCCAGCGAGCTGGAGCTGGTGCTGGCCGAGTTCGAGCAGGAATACCGGATGCCTTGCGCGGCCTTCGGGCCGCAGGGCCGCATGATGGCCCGCGCGCCCCAAGACGGCCCTGCCGACGAGAACGGGCATTTCGTCAACGCCTGGAACGGCCATTTTCCAGGAAGGGTGGAACTGGGGCCTTTCGAGCGCCTGCCCGATGGCAGGCTGGGGCATGGCGCCCGCGCCTTCAGCCCCGATGAAATCCAAGAGGCCGCCCGGCGGCTGGCCGGCAGGATGCGCCTGCTCGACAAGGTGTTCCGCCTGGCGCAAGAACGCCGCGAGGCCGCGGTGGAGCAGGTGGCCCTACGCCAGGAAAGCGAGCACCTGGCCCGGCTGCTCGACCAGAAGGGCTACGAGCTGCGCATCATCAACCAGGTGCTCGAGGACGACCTCCAGCGCATCATCGAGGCCAACACCGCCTTCCAGCTCTCGCGGCAGGGCTTCACCCACCTCTACCAGAGCAACCGCGACGGCTATGCCATGCTCGACGGCGGGCTGCGGGTCATCGGCTGCAACCAGAGGCTCTGCCAGATGCTCGACCTGGGCGAGGCGCAGGCGCGGGGACGGCTGCTCGCGGACTTCTTCGCCCCGGCGCGGCGGCCCGGGGTGGAGGACTGGCTGCGCGGCAGGCCCGGCCATCCGCGCCCACCGCTGGAAAGCGAGCTGGAGGGCGGCCAGGGCCACCCGCTGCCGGTGGAGCTCTCGCACGCTCCCAGCCTAGACGCCAAGGCCGGGCTGGGCGAGCACTGGGTCTTCGTGCGGGACCTCAGCCGCGAGAAGGAGACCCTGCGCAGCCTGCGCTCCAAGGAAAGGCTCTTCCAGGTGCTCACCCAGAACATGGTGGACCTGGCCTGGACCACCGACTCGGCCCGGCGCCTGAGCTACCTCAGCCCCTCGTGCCTGCAACTGCGGGGCCTGGCGCCCGAGGCGCTGCTCGGGCAGCCCCTGGAGCGGCTGCTCGGGGCCGCCATTGCCAGCGACATGGCCGACTCCCGGCAATGGCGGGGGCAGAAGGCCGTCCGGTTCGAAGGCCGCATGGAGCGCGAGGACGGCAGCAGCTTCTGGGCCGAGTCGCTCGCCAGCCAGCTCTGCGACGACAACGGGCAGCCCGAGGGCCTGGTGGGCATCACCCGCGACGAGTCGGAGCGCAAGGCGCGGCTCGACAAGCTGGAGGAGGCCCACCAGAAGGTCATGGCCGCCGACCAGCTCAAGACGGCCTTCCTGGCCAACATGAGCCACGAGATACGGACGCCCATGAACGCCATCATCGGGTTCACGCACCTGCTCGGCCTGCCGGGCATCCCCAGCGGCAAGGTCAAGCACTTCACCCGCCTGATCGACAAGAACGCCCGGCAGCTCCTGACCATCATCGAGGACATCCTCGAGCTCTCCAAGATCCAGTCGGGCCAGGCCACCGTCTCGAAGCAGGAATGTGAGGTCGAGCCGCTTTTCCGCGAGGCGCTCGAGCAGGCCCGGCAGTACGCCAAGCTGCGCGACAAGGAGCAGCTCCGCCTGGTCCTCAGCCTGGACGGCCTTCCCGAGAAAATCTTCACCGATCCCGAGCGCTTCAAGCAGATCTTTCGGAACCTCAGCTCCAACGCCATCAAATATACCGACTGGGGAACCATCACCCTGGGGGCCCGGCGCCAGGAGGCTGACAAAATCGTCTTTTTCGTTGAAGACCAAGGCATTGGCATCCCAATCGACAAAATCGAGCTGATATTCGACCGCTTCGGAAAAATCCTCGACTCGGGCCAGTCGAACACCGGAGGCACGGGGCTCGGTTTGGCCATTTGCAAACGTTTGGTAAATTTGCTTGGCGGAAACATCTGGGCCAAGTCAAAACCAGGGGAAGGATCGACCTTTTTCTTTGAGCTGCCCATGGCCCATCCGCATGAACGCGTTCCATAAATTCTGACGACGGATGAGTTACGACTGGCAAGGGAAAGTGATATTGGTGGCTGAGGATAACGACGCGAACTACAAGTTGCTCGAGATGCTCCTGCGCAAGACCAACGTGACCCTGCTCAGGGCCACCGATGGCCAGCAGGCCGTCCAGATTTGCGACGACGAATCGAGCATCGACCTGGTGCTCATGGACTTGCAGATGCCCATCATGAACGGCCTCGACGCCACCCGGATCATCAAGTCCAAGCGCTCGAACCTGCCCGTGGTGGCCCAGACTGCCTTCGCCATGGCCGACGAGCACCGCAAGAGCCTGGAGGCCGGTTGCGACAACTACATCACCAAGCCCATCAACCGGCAGAAGCTCTACACCCTGATCGACAGCTACCTCCACCCCTGAGCCGCCAGAATGGCCATGTTTGGGAACTTCATGGAGAAACCCGACTGGGCCAAGAGGCTCATCCTCGGGAGGTTCTTCAGGCTTATGGGCGACCCCAAGGTCTTCTTCCTGGTCCTGGTCCTGCTGGGCATGATCGGGGGCCTGGCCTGGATCATCGCCAACGACCAGGAGACGGAGGAAGTCCCGGCCATGACGGAGCTTGAGCGGGAGGCCCTCAAGCGGCCGCCTTTCCCCGACCTGGGCTACCAGGAGCTGCATCCGCCCATCGCGTTCGAGAACCTCCGCATGATCGGCTCGGCCAGCCTCTTCGGCGTCACGGCCGGCACCCAGGACGACCGCCTGCTGGGCATGATGCTCCGGGCCCTGCGCTTCGAGAACATCACCCTGGCCCTCGAGAGCCGCTACCACCTGCCCTCGAACCTGCTGCTGGCCATGGTCATGCAGGAGACCGGAGGCGTGGACCTCCTGCCCAACGCCAAGGACGACGGCGGCATCGGCCTCTGCCACATGCAGCCCAGCACCGCCAGCGAGTTCGGGCTGCGCATCTACCAAGACTGCCGCGACCTGGTCAACCACGAGCATGGCCGGGCCTTGCGCGCCCTGATCGCGGAGCACAAGCTCGAAAAGAAGACCCTGATCCAGTTCGACGACCGCTTCCACCCGGTGCTCAACCTCGACGCCGCCGCCCGCATGATGGCCTACTACATGTCGGGGCAGCAGTTCAAGGCCAACCAGCTCCAGACCGGCATCTACCGCTACGCCGGGGCCACCAATTTCGACCACTACTACAAGAACGTGCTCATGTTCATGGACCTGCTGGGCAGTCCGGAGACCCGCGACAGGCTGGCCGAGCGCTTCAACCAGCTCAACCCCGGGCTGCGCATCGACGGCGACAGCGCCGGATTCCGCGAGTACATCGCCCGGCACCACCAGATCAACGAGAACTACGGCCTGGGCCGCTACCGCTGATCCGCCCGCCTCCTCCCCGCGTTGGGCCTTTGCCGCGAAAAGCCTTTATTCGCGCAAAAAATCCGAACGATGGACTCGCTCACCGCCCTGGCCGTGCTGGCCTTCACCTCCTTTTTCACCCTGATCAACCCCCTGGGGGTCATGCCCATCTTCATGACCATGACGGGCGAGCTCAGCCCGGCGCAACGTGGGGCCATCGCCCTGAAAGCCAGCCTTGTGGCCTTCGGAACCCTGGTCGGGTTCGCCTTCTCGGGCAAGTTCCTCTTCGACTTCTTCGGCATTTCCGTTGACAGTTTCCGCATGGCGGGCGGCATCATCTTTTTCATGGTGGGCTTCGACATGCTCCACGCCCGCCTGGTGAGCACCAAGATCAGCGAGGACGAAATCAAGGAGTACTCCACCGACATCTCGATCACGCCGCTGGGCATCCCCATGATCTGCGGCCCGGGGGCCATCACCAACGCCATCGTGCTGATGGAGGCCGCCAAGAGCTGGCAGGAGCAGGCCGTGCTGCTGGGCGCGATGTTCGGCGTGCTGGTGCTGACCTACCTGATCCTGCTGGGCTCGTCGCGCATCATCCGGGTGCTGGGCCAGACGGGCAACAAGATTCTCATGCGGCTCATGGGCCTGATCGTCATGGTCATCGCCATCGAGTTCTTCTTCAGCGGCCTGATCCCCATGATCGGGCGCATCGGCTGAGGGCCGCGCGGAGCCATCTTCCCAAACCACTGAAAAACGAAAAGCATGAGATTTCGCTTGGCCATTCTGGCATTCTCCTTCCTCTTGGTTTCCAGCTTGTTGCCCTCGGGGGGCGTCCGGGCGCAGGCGGCGGAGCCTCCCCGGCTGGTGGTGGTCGTGGTGCTGGAGCGCTTCCGCTACGACTACATCGACCGCTTCTGGGAAAAGTTCGGAGAGGGCGGTTTCCGGCGGCTTGTCGGCGAGGGGACGGCCTACCGCAACGCGACGCACGGCTACAAGCTGGCGCAGTTGGGCACCGGGCACGCCACGCTGTCCACGGGGACGCAGCCGCGCACGCATGGCATCGTGGCCAGCCAGTGGCTCGACCCCGCGACGGGGCAGTTCGCGAGCTGCGCCGCCGACCGCGAGGCCCGCACTGTGGGCTCGGCCTCCGACCTGGGCCGCTTCTCGCCCGCCAAGCTGCTGGCCAACACGCTGGGCGACCAGCTCAAGCTCAGCTCGATGGGCCGCTCGAAGGTCGTCAGCATCGCCATGCGGCCCGAGGCGGCCACCCTCATGGGCGGGCACATGGCCGACGCCGCTTACTGGTTCGACGAAAGCTACGGCCGCTGGATCAGCTCCGACCACTACCTCGACCAACTGCCCGAATGGGTCAACCAGTTCAACTACCGGCACTATCCGGAGGACTACTTGACGCGGGTCTGGAGCACGGCCTTCCCGCTGCACCAGTACACCGAATGCCTGGGCGACGACAACCCCTACGAGCGCAACTTCCCCGGCGCGGGCCATGTCTTCCCCTACTCGCTCGACGACATCAACAAGGCCACGCCCGGCTTCAGCGCCTTCCACGAGGTGCCCGCGTCGAACACCTTCCTGACCGACATGGCCATCGAGGCCATCAAAGGCGAATCGTTGGGCAAGGACGAGCACGCCGACCTGCTCTGGCTGAGCTACGGGGCCACGGCGCACATCGCCGAGCGCTTCGGGCCGCTCTCGGTCGAAATGGCCGACCTGGTGGTGCGGCTCGACATGGACCTCTACAAGCTGATTTCCAACCTGGAGAGCCTGGTGGGCAAGGGCAAGTTCGTGCTGGCGCTGGTGGCCGACCGCGGCGACAGCTACCCGCCCGCCTATCTCGAAAGCCTGGGCCTGCCCGCGGGCGAGTTCACCTACCGCACCTCGCTGAGCCTGCTGAAGGTACACCTCTCGAACCGCTACGGCTCGCAGGAGTGGGTGAAGGCCTACCGCGACCAGCAATATTTCCTGGACCGGGGGATGCTGGAGCGCAAGAGCATCGCCCTGCCCGAAGCGCGGGCCTACGCGCAGGAGCTGCTGCGGCAGTTCACGGGCGTGAACCGCGTGCTGACGCTGGAGCAACTGCGCGAGGGCGCGGCCACCGACCCCGAGGCCCAGCGCATGGCCAACAGCTTCCACCCCGAGCGCTCGGGCGACCTGATGCTGAACCTGGTGCCCAACTGGCGCGAGCAGAGCGACCGCAGCACCACCAACACCGGCTACCGCGACGACACGCACGTGCCGCTGGTGCTGTTCGGCGCGGGCGTGCCGATGGGCCTCGAAGTCCACCGGGCCGTTGACGTCACGCAACTGGCGCCCACGCTGGCGGCCCTGCTGCGGGTGCCGCACCCGAACTCGAGCCAGGCCGAGCCGCTGGTGGAGGCCCTGGAGCGCTGAGCCGGGGCGTGGGCATGGCACGAAAAGGCGAAGGCCACCCCCAAAGCGGGGGCGGCCTTCGGTTCGGGAAAAGGCTTGTGTGGGCTTATCCCTTGAATTCTTCCATGGCGCGGTAGGCCTTTTCGCCATAGACGACGGCCGGTCCGCCGCCCATCATGATGGCCACGCCGATGGTCTCGACGATCTCGGCCTGGGTAACGCCCATCGACAGGCAGGCTTTGACGTGGCAGGCGATGCAGCCCTCGCAGCGAAGCGCGATCGCGATGCCCAGGGTGATCAGTTCTTTCTGCTTGCCAGTCAGGGCCTTGTCTTGGGTGGCGGCGTGGTGGATGGTCTTGAATCCTTCAGCGATTTTGGGATCTTCGTGCGAAAGGACTCCCAGGAAATCAAAAACGGCTTTGGCTTGGTCAGCGTAGTGGCTCATGGCTTGATGTTTTGATTGAGTGATTGATTTCCTCAAAATTAGGCAATAAAAAGCTATGCTCCCATGACGATTGGCATCACAAAACATGACGCTAAACAGGTTTTGGCCCTTGCGCGGCAAGGTTTTTCGACAAGTCGAACCGCGGGGTAGGAAATTCGTTTTTTTCGGTAGTGCGGCGCGGTCCGCGGCCAGGCGGAGCAAGTTTGGGGCGGATTGGCTATATTCGCGGCACAAACCAAAAAAAGGACGATATGCTGTGGTTCAAGCGCAACGAGAAAGGCATCAACACCGATACCAAGGACAAGAAGGACGTCAAGAAAGGCCTGTGGTTCAAGTGTCCCAAGTGCAAGAAGGTAACGGCCATGTCGGACCACCATCACAACCTCTCGGTTTGCGTGGAGTGCGGCTACCACGACCGCGTCTCGGCGCAGGACTACTTGCGCATCCTGTTCGATGACAACAAGTACAAGGAGCTGGACGCGAACCTGGAGTCGGCCGACCCGCTGAAGTTCGTGGACACGCAGAAATACACCGACCGCCTGAAATCTTCGCAGAAGAAGACGGGCCTGAAGGACGCGATCATCACGGCGCATGGCAAGGTCTCGGGGCTTCCGCTGGTGGTGGCGGCCATGAACTTCGCCTTCATCGGCGGCTCGATGGGCTCGGTGGTGGGCGAGAAGATCAGCCGGGCCATCGACTACTGCATCGAAAAGCGCCACCCGCTGCTGATCATCTCGAAATCGGGCGGGGCAAGGATGATGGAGGCGGCCTTCTCGCTCATGCAAATGGCCAAGACCTCGGCCAAGCTGAGCCTGCTGGCCGACGCGAAGCTGCCGTTCATCTCGCTGCTGACCGACCCGACCACGGGCGGCGTCACGGCCTCCTACGCCATGCTGGGCGACCTGAACATCGCCGAGCCGGGCGCGCTGATCGGCTTCGCCGGGCCGCGCGTGGTGCGCGAGACCATCGGCCGAGACCTGCCCGAGGGCTTCCAGACCTCCGAGTTCGTCATGGAGCACGGCTTCCTCGACTACATCGTCGAGCGCAAGGAGCTCAAGACCACGCTGGCCAAGCAGCTCCGGCTGCTCCAGGCCTGAGCCTTGGCACGAATTGCCCGCGCCTGGCGGCCACAACGCCATGACGCCCCGAGCCGCCCCGCGGCCTCGGGGTGTTTTTTTTGTGAACGAAATGCGAAATCTTCCCACTGGCAAGTTATGGGCGAAGGGGCAGGGCCCGGGCAGCGGGACGGAACGCGTAGATTCGCGAACGGGCCTGGCCCAAGGGAATCCGCGCAGGCCCATCGACCCTCCCATCACCCGCAACAAAAAATGACCCCAGCATGAAAAAACAAGACTTGCTCAAGATTGCCCTACTGGGCGCCCTGGCATGGCCCAGCCCTGGCATGGCCCAGCACGAACGAATGGTCAGCGAGCTCCGGGAGTTGAACCTGATGGGCATTCCGGTCAACTCGCTGGCCATGGACTCGGCCGGGTTCGTGATCGTGCATGGGCGCAACGGCTTCATCGCCAAGGAAGCGCCCGCCGACGCCCGCGAGCGGATGCGCGAACTCAACCTCCAGCACCGCGTCATCCGGCAGTTCAGCTACGCGCCCGGCGGGGGCTACCTGGTGCTGTTCGACAAGAACGGCTTCTGGCAGTACAACATCCCCGAGGCGGCCAAGCTGAAGCTCAAGGAGTTCAACGACCAGGGCCGCACCATCAACAGCGTGAGCTTCACCCCATCGGGCGGCTACCTCATCGTCTATGACGACAACGGCCTCTGGTACGACGGCATCCCCGAAGGAGCCGCCAAGAAGCTCATGGAGCTGAACGCGGCCCAGCACACCATCGACGGGGTCGTGTTCCACGGCGACAGCGGCTACCTGATCTTCTACGACGACAACGGCTTCTGGCAAGAGAACATGCCCGCGGACGCCGTCGCGGCCCTGACGCGGCTGAACCAGGAAGGCAAGGTGATCAAGGAGTTCAGCATCGCCCCGAACGGCGCCTTCGTGGTGGTTTACAACAACAACGGCTTCTTCTACGATTTCGAGTGATCAAGTAAGTGCCTGAAATTATTTTGGTTCTTTACAAGAGTGTGTGGGTAGCGCAAAAAGGAGCCGATCGTCCGGCCGATCGGGTGGACGGGCATCGCCTTGACCGCTTTCGCGATGAAGACCTCGAACAGCATCGCGAATCCGGCCAAGGCCGCCTCCCGCAGGGCCTTCGCCCGCCCTATCCTGCCGCCTTCCGTGGAC
>JAIFMG010000169.1 GCA_020048645.1 Bacteroidota bacterium
GTAATATAATTTATGGGATGAGGAACAAGCACATATTCATTTGGACATTAATTTCATACTTAATACAAGCTAATTTTGAATCCTTACTTAATTAAGCCAACTTTGTGTAATTGCTTTCATATAATTTTTTTCCGTTTTGTAATATTTCTTTTGAGAAACTGCTTTCTAATGCTTTGAATTTTTCAAACATAGGTTTTGAATAAACCAACAAATCAACCGGCACTTTTTTGGCAGTTTGGCGTATCAGTTTTTTTATGGATAAGCGGTATTCCAATTGCTCGGTGTATGTTTTTGGCATAAAATCATCATTGGTAACTACCAGCATATCAATATCACTGTCTTCGTTTGGCGTGCCGGAGGCATACGAACCAAACAGAATTATCAGATACGGATTGATAGTTTTCAGTTGGTTGATTAACTCTTGTATGTAATTTTGTTGTTGCATATTATTTAGTTTTGAAATTATATTGTTGTAATCAGTCCCTTATCAAACGCACACAACCCAATGCTCTTGGGGTTATGATACGTGTAAGTATTATTGTTGCCTGCGTGGATAAGGAAATACCATGCGTGTGTACTATCATATTTGAAAAAACGTTCTCTTTCTTCAATATCAAACGAACTAAACTCGATACTTGCTTTTTTACCGTCTGCATTTTCAATATTGAACGTTATTTTGATTTGTGTTTTTTTGGCTTTTCCTATTTCAGTATTAGCCGTCATCGGGGTGGGGCGGAATTGTCGATTCCCAAAATACAAACTTTAGTTTGAAAGAACAAGTGACTTGGTGATTTTTTTGAACTCGAGGAAGGTATGCTGCGCGCGCTGTTGAGGAACGGTGCCGAATTTTTAATTACGAATTTTTAATTACGAATTGCGAATTACGAATTGCGAATTACGAATTACGAATTGTCCCTTATCCATTGATCCTTAATCGAAACTGCTTCTTCCTCCTTCCTTCCGGGTTTTCCGCCGCGAGGCGGAAGTCCGATTCGAGCATTCGCGATTCCAGGCCTTCGTCCAGTTCCTCTTCGCTTTTGCTGAGGTCTTCGACGATGAAGTCGATGCCGATGGCCAGGTCGCCGATGCGGCCGGCCACGACGTTCTGGTCGTCCATGAGGGAGATGAGGTGCTCGTCGGCCGAGACGAAGACGCTGATGGGGGTGCTGGGGCGCAGCACCAGGTCGTTCTCGTAGGCCACGTCGGGGTTGATGATCTTGCCGTCGATGATGTGGAAGATGGAGAAGTTGGCGATGTAGTCCACGTAGTCGCGCTTTTCGAGGAAGTAGAGGATGGAAGCGGCCGTTACTTCGCGGGTGAAGTCGAGGGCGTGCTTGCGGTCGTGCAGCCAGGGGCTGAGGAGCTGGCGCAGCTCGTCGTTGAGCAGCTTGAGGCAGTATCGCTCGTCCTGGCCCTTGAGGAAGCGGACCTTGAACTTGACCTGGACCTGCTCGTAGTTGGGGTTGCGCACGTCGATGCTGACCATGCGCGAGGCGCGCTGGCTGAGGAAACGCTGGATGCGGGCCAGGGTGGTTCCCGAGAGCATGGGCAGCTTGGCCTCGTGGGCGCCGAGCTTGGCCAGGGTCGGAATGGCCACCAGCAGCACCTTTCCGGGCGTGGGGCGCAGGCGGGCGTCGGTGTTGGGCAGGCATTTGGCGATGTGGACCTCCTTGAAATGCTCGAGCACCAGGCTTTCGTAGTCCCAGACGCTGATGGCCCTGTCCTTGTGGCGGAGCCGCTCGCTGACCCGGGCGTAGAACAGCCGCGGCCCTTCGGGGGGGATGCCGCCGAAGGAAGGGTAGGGCTGGCGCACCTCGGCCACCTCCACGCGGTCCTCGGCCAGGGCCTGGATGCTGTTGGGCGGAAGCTGGGTCTCGAGGTGTTCGAGGCTGCTGCCGGGCTGGTTGTCGAGCCGCACCTCCACGGCCTGGGCCTGGATGTCCACGAAGTTGCGGATGAACTTGGCGCCGTAGCTGCTTTTGCAGCGCAGCCAGAAGAGCTGTTCGGGCAGGATGTTGAGGCTGGCCTTCTCGTCGGTGAGGGCGAACTCCATGTGCTTGCTGAAGCTGAAGGTGAGCACGCCGGGCTGGATCAGGCCGAAGGACGAGTCGGTGATGATCTGGTTGTCGGCCAGGTTGAACCAGTTGTTGCCGCGCAGGTAGCTCCATTGCAGGCGCTGCTCCTCCTGGGCGTTGTCGGCCGCGAAGGCATCCACCTGGAACAGCAGGTTGAGCGTCTGCGGGAAGCGCACGTTTTCGAGGCCGATGTAGAGCTCGGTGCCGGCCTCGTAGAAAGGCAGCAGGCGCAGCGGTTCGCTGGTCAGGTCGGTGATCTGGGCCTCCTCGCCGAAGGGGTGCAGGTGGAAGAAGTGGTCGCGGGCGCCGCCGCGCTTGTCGAGCAGGTTGATGCTGCGGCGGGTCGAGTAGTCGATGGTCAGGCTCTTGAGGCTGGGCGTGTAGGGCGTGTTGGGCAGCGGCGGCGGCTCCTTGCCCTTGCGGGTCTGGAAGGCGGCCTTGCGCACCAGGTCCGGATAGACCTTGTGCCCGAAGGCCGCCGGCGGGCCGCTCAGCTCGAACCGCAGGAAGCCCGAGAGGCTGGAGTCGCCAAAGCTGCGGTCGCGGTTGAGGCGGACGATCTCCGGGATGGCCAGCCGCTTGACGTCGATGCCCGTCATGCCCCGGAAGTTGTTCACGGGCGCGGCGCGGCGGTCGTCGAGCTCCACGGTCTCGAAGAGCTCAAGCTCCTGGGCGTTCTCCTCGGGTAGCCAGCCCTTGTTGTGCAGGATCTGCAGCTTGGCCCGGAAAATCTCGTTGCTGTCGATCCCCTCGTATTGCGAATAATGCTCGGGAAATCCGCCCGGCAGAAGGGGCAGCTCGTGCCAATCGAGGTTGATGTACAGCTCGTTGAGCGGATGGTTGAAGATGCTCTTGTGCCCGACGAAGAAATTCGCGCCCAGGCTGGGGCTGGGGCCGAAGGGCTGGAAAGGCCCCGAGGCGTCGAGCAGGCCGAAGTCGTTCTGGTAGATCAGGTCGCTGACGCCCAGCACGTCCACCTCTATCTCGAAGGTAACGATCTTCAGGGCCTTGAAAGGGTTGTAGAGCGAGCTCCGGGTCGGGTTGATCAGGAACTTGAAGACGGGCAGCTCCTCGGCGGCGGCGTTCTTGTAGCGGTTGTTGCGGATGGGGACCACGGGCGGGTCGTGCTTTTCGAGCAGGAAACCCAGGCTCATCTTGCTGAGCAGGTTGCCCTGCTCGTCGCTCTGGAACGAGCATTCCACGTTTTCGGGGGGCACGAAGACCCACTCGGCGTGCTTTTCGGGGTCGCTGGTGTAGCAGACGTAGAAGAAGTCCTTGAAGAGGCTGTTGAGCTCGTGGTGGCTGGGCTCGTCGCGGCGCAGCCAGTCGCGGGCCACGCCGCGCTTGAACAGCTCGAAATCGTACTGGGTGAAGTCGAGGAAGAACTTGACCCGGCGCGTGCCCTCTTCGAGGTGCAGCACGCGGCTGGCCACGGCGAAGCCCACGCGGCGCTGGAAGGGGTCGAAGTTTTCGCGGCTGAGGGTGTAGCGTGTCATGTCGAAGATGTCCCAGTTGGCGGCCTGCTCGGGGCTGGGCTCGAATCGCAACTGGTTGTCGTTCAGGAAGATCTTCACCTGGTCGATCCGGGTGCGGTTGAGGCTGAACTCCTGCACGGTGCGGTAAAGCCGCGGCTTGCCTTCGCGGTCGGTCCCGCCGACGAAGGCTGTTCCTTTGGGCAGGCGCAGGTCGTCCACCTGCTGCTGGAGGCGCAGGGTCAGGTGGGCCACGTCGGGCGTCTCGCGTTGGGGCGTCAGGCGCAGCACCTCGCGAAAGTAGTAGTCGAGGTGGCGCTGCGTGAAGCGGTTGATGTCGCGCTGGGCCTCCTGATAGACGCCGATGAAGGCCACCAGCAGGGCCACGTGCGGCTCCACGCGCTGGCTGTTTTCGAGCTGCTCGCGCAGGTAGGTCGAGGAGCTTTTCAGGATTAGGGAGAGGCTGGCCACCATGCCCGCGAAAAGCCCGTCGAGCTGCGGCAGGGCGTTGCGGAGCCGTTCCAGCGGACTGTCGCCCTCAAACTCGTAAGGGTCCTGGCCCATGACATCGACGCTCCAGGCCGGCGAGCTTTCGAACCGCTCCAGCGAGCTGGTCGCTTCGGCCAGGCCTTCCATCTCCAGGTCGCCCTCAAAAGCCGCCAGCTTGGACAGCAAGGGGCTGAACCTGAACTCGATGAGCTTGCGGATTTCCTGGTTGAACTCGCCCACGGTGGCCGTGCGCTGGTTCCAGTCCTCGACCAGGTGGAAGATGCGGTGCAGGAAGGCAATGGCCTCGGCGAACTCCGTCCAGCAGGCCTCGACGGTGTGCGGCTTGCCGATGCGCTGCTTGAGCAGCTCGTACTGCCTCTCGACCCCTCCGAGGTCGATGGAGCCGATGCGCATGAGCAGCACCGTAACGTCGTTCTCGAAGAAGGCCGCCCAGTCGCCATCGGGCTTGTCGTCGAGGTTGTGGAAGTTGAGCAGGGCCGCGAACCGCGAGGCGAAGGCCACGTGGTCGTCCAGGCTTTTCTCGTCCACCCGGAAATAGTCGCCCTCCAAGGCCCTTTTGAGGCGCTTGTCGGCCGAGGTGCCCGGCATTTGCAGGCTTAGCAGTTCTTCGCTCAGGCTGGTCATGGGCGCGTTGGCTTAGCTGGGGTTTCCCTCGTTGAGGTAGAACGGGAAGACCATGTTGGCGCGGTTGTTGGTCGAGCGCAGCCGGTAGTCGAGCTCGATGTTGACCACGCCCCTGTCGGGCTCCTGCCCAAAGCGGACGGCCAGCAGCTCGATGCGGCTTTCGTGCTGCGCAACGGCCATGCGGACCAGGTCCTCGACATAGGCCTCCAGCGAGGCGTCCAGGCGCTCGAAGAGCAGCACGCCCAGGTCGCAGCCGTAGCTGGGGTTCATCAGGCGCTCGCCGGGCCGGGTCGAAAGCAGGACCTCGAGGCTCTCTTGGATCTCGCGTTCGCCCTCGGCCATTTCGACCCCGCGCAGGGCCTTGTCGAATCGGGGCGGGAAACTCCATCCTTTGCCAATGAAGGGAATGTTGCTGTCGGACATGGGGCGGATGCTTTGTAGGTTCGGTGCCGTTTTTCCAAAAGTAGCCAATGCCATCGGTTCCAAGAAAGAAAAGCCCGGCGGCTGGCTTGGCTTTGCCAGCTTATTTCCGCCAGGGGCGATGCCTTTTTGTTTTTTTGGGAGGATGGGAAAGCCGTTCGGGCTTGCCCATCGACCCCAAAAAAAGGATCAGATGATGCTGATTTTCATCATGTTCGTCCGGTCTTTGCTCTTGAGGGGCAGACTGCCCACGTGGATGACGATGTCGCCTGGGCGGATGAGGCCGCGCTTCTTGAGCACCTCGATGGAATGCTCGATCAGCGCGTCGATGTCGGTGTGCTCCTCGACGTGGAAGGCCCGGACACCCCAGAGCAGGGACATCTTGGCCACCAGCTTCTCGCGGGGCGTGAAGGCGTAGATCTGGGCCTCCGGGCGGTGGCTGGCGATCTTGAAGGCCGTGTAGCCCGAATCGGTGAAGGTGATGATGGCCTTGGCGCCCGACTGCTTGGCCATGCGCACGGCGTTGTAGCAGACCGAGTTGGCCAAGAACTTGGGGTTGAACTCCTTGGGGGCGAAATCGTGCAGATAGACATGCCCGGCGGCCTCGGTGTGCCGGATGATCTTCTGCATGCTCCGGATGACCTCCACGGGATACTTGCCCACGGAGGTCTCGCCGCTGAGCATCACGGTGTCGGCCCCGTCGAGCACGGCGTTGGCCACGTCGTTGGCCTCGGCCCGGGTGGGGCGGAAGTTGTCAATCATGCTCTCCATCATCTGCGTGGCCACGATGACGGGCTTGGAGGCGGCGTTGCACTTGCGGGCTATCTCCTTCTGCATCATGGGCAACTGCTCGAAATCCATCTCCACGCCCAGGTCGCCGCGGGCCACCATGATGCCGTCGGTCATGTCGATGATGTTGTCGATTTCCTCCATGGCCTCGGGCTTCTCGATCTTGGCCACCACGAAGGCGTTTTTCTTGTGCTTGCGGATCTTGGCCTTCAGCTCTACGATGTCCGTAACGTTGCGCACGAAGGAGAGCGCCACCCAGTCCACGTCGTGGTCGAGGGCGAAGTAGAGGTCGCGCTCGTCTTTTTCGGTCAGGCTGGGCAGGGAAATCTTGGTGCTCGGCAGGTTGACGCCCTTCTTGGAGCTGAGCTTGCCGCCGTGCAAGACCCTGGCCTTCACCGTGTCGATGCGGTTGGTGAACGTAACTTGCAGCTTGAGCTTGCCGTCGTCAATCAGCACGAAGTCGCCGACTTCCACGTCGCGGGGAAACTGCTTGTAGGTCATGTAAACCTGCTCGGCGTCGCCCTCGAAGGGCGCCTGCGTGCGGAAGGCCAGCTCGCTTCCCTCGCGCAGCACGGTTCCCTCCTTGACCACGCCCACCCGAAGTTTCGGGCCTTGCAAGTCGGCCAGAATGGCCACGTGGGTGCCCAGCTCGGCGTTGATCTTCCGGATCAGCTCGATGGATTTGAGGTGGTCTTCGTGGCTGCCGTGCGAGAAGTTGAGCCGGCAGACGTCAACTCCGCTGAGGAACATCTCGCGCAGCACCTCGGGCGGCGAGCAGGCCGGGCCGATGGTGGCGATGATCTTTGTCTTTGAAAATTCGTTGGGCATGATGATCAGGAGTTTGGTTTGTGTTGGCTTTCGTGTGGATGGCTAGGCGATGAGCAGGCCCATGAGCTTGTCGGAGACGGCCTCCAGTTCCTCCACCGTGGTTTTGCGCTTGCGCTGGAGCGACAGGTACTGCTCGCAAAGGTCCAGCAGCTCGATCATCTCGAACGGATCGGCCAGCTTGAAGTCGGGCCAGACGTGGGCGGGCAGCTCGCGCTTGACCAGGTGGAGCAGGTGCGAGAGGAAGCGCTTGTTCTGGAAGCGCGGCACCCAGGAGGGCAGGAGGATGGTCAGGATAAAGGAGTAGGGGTCTTGGCCCAGCAGGTGCGCCTCCTGCTGGCGGGTGAAAAACTCCACGTAGTCCGAAGCCGGGGCCTGGCGCTGGTCGAGGGCCTTGAAGTGCTCGACCCAGTTGTCGATGCCCTGCTTGAGCTCTTCGGTGGAGCTGAAAAACGCGATGCTTTCGAGCAGAGGCTCCTTGCCGTCGAGCAGGCTGAGCCGCTTGTGGCCCACGCCTGCCGGCAGGATCTTGTAGTTGCGCTTGTCCTGGCCGCGGGCCACGACCTTCCGCAGGGCCTCCGCCCGCTCGGCATGGGTCAGGAAGCGGGTGCTGGCGAAAAAGGGCTGCCCGTCGAAGCCCTTGATCTTGAAGCCGAAGTAGCGCATCTTGTCGATGGGGCGGTAGAGGATGCGCTCCAGCAGGTGCATGGCCTCCGAACGGCGGGCCAGTTCGTCCAGGCGTTGGCTGAGTGCGTCGCCTTGTTCGCGGGCCTCCTCCGGGCTGGCGAAGCGGCGGGCGTGCCGCGCCACGACTTGGCCCTGGTCGTCGAGCAGGAGCAGCGCGAAGCCGCCCGGCTCCTCCTCTTCTTCGGCGATGCTGAAATTCTCGGGATTCGAGCCATGCAAGAAAAGGCTCCGCACGCAGTCTTGGGCCGATTCCGCCTCGAAGAGTAACTCCAGGCCTTCGGCCGAATCGTTGTCCGCTTGGGCCTCATCGCCTTGCGTTTCAGTGATTTGCAACAGTTCGGCCAGCTCGTCCCTGGGGAAGGTCTTGGAGGTGGCCGCCAGGCCGAGCAGCTTGTTGATGCGCAGTTCGAAACCGGCGATGTTCGACTCGCTCTTGAGGTCGGCGAAGATGTTGTTGAAGGCCTTGCCCCGGAGCTTGCTGATGTCCACCATGTTGGACAGCAGCTCCGTCTTGTGCTGGATTTGCAGCGACTGCGAATCGGCCTCCAGCATCTGGAAGAACTCGAAGTCCTTGGGGTCGAGGGCGAAGCGGGCCATGAGGTGCTCCAGCACACGGTTGCGGCGGTCCAGAAACACGGCGGGGTTTTCGGCCAGCCGCGACAGGGCCTGCTCGAAGGCCTTGGCCTCGGACAGCTTGTAGCGTTCCCACTCTTGGCGCAGGGCCTTGCCGTCGTTGGGCGGCAGGCCAATCTGCCGGCAATGCTCCGTGAACGGGCGGTAGAGCTGCTCGGCCCCCGGCAGGTCGAAAATGGCCTGGGTGAAGTAGGTCTGCTCGATGGGCCGCAGCGAGAAGATCTGGTGCAGGTTCTCCATCTGGGCGAAGTAGTTGGCCATGAGCTGTTCGAAGAGCAGCAGGTAGGCCTTGAGCTGCTTGGCCTGCGCCTTGCGGCTGTTGGGCACATGCGGCGGCAGTCCGGCGGCCCCGATGCCGTAGGCCTCGGGGAAGTCGTTCTGGATGGAGTAGTAGGCCCGCAGCCGGCGGTAGGTCCCGCTCTCGCGGACGAACTCCAGGCGCTTGTGCTTCGAGACCCGCCCTTCCTTCTGGATGATGCGTTCGAGCGAAAGCTGGTGCTTGCCCTTGAACTGCACCTCCTTGCCTAGGCTGAAGAGCCGCACCTGCGTGTTCTCGAAATCGAGCCGGGGCGCCTTGCCGCTCTGCACGGGGCAGATCCAGTTGTGGGCGTTGCCCTGCGAATCGACCATCTCCACCTTCTTGACCGTCTCGACGCCCTCGATGTCCATCAGGAAATGCAGGATGTCGGAGGTATAGAGCTCCTCGCGGATTTCCATGCGTTCGAGCTCCTGGTCCACCAGGAAGCCGTTCTTGAGCAGCGGGCCGTTGAAGATTTCGTCCACGGGCATCCCCTTGTCGAGCAGCTCTTGCAGGCCGTAGAACTTGGCCGTGGGCGAGATGTAGTGGATCAGCTCGGCGTAAATGTCGTTGAGCAGGTCGTAGGTGTCGCGTTTCCCGGAGATTTCGAGCGAAAGCCTGAAGGAGATGTCGTCGTACTCGACAAAGCGCACCGGTTCGAAATCCTCGCAAAGGTTCCGGTTCATGTTGAGCTCCAGCGAGATTTCCTGCTGGATGATGCTGCGGTTGAGCGCGTCGTCGTACTCGGGCAGCAAGACCACTTCTATCTCGTAGATGCCCGAGAACTCGGGATAGCGGCGCGAAGGCCGTATCAGGACGTTCTTGACCCCGCCAATGTCGAGGATGAGCTTGCGGTAGTCGTTGATGGTCAGCGGGTTGGCGGGCAGGATTTCATGCGCTTCGAAGAGCGTGCTCTCGCTTCCGGGGCCGATGGGGCGGTCTTTTGGGCTGAGGATGTCGCGGACGGAGTAGCGCGAGCGGTAGCCCAGCTCGGTGATGGCGTAGCAGAGGTTTTCGAGGATGGTGACGCCGGGGTCGTGGGCGTTGAAGTCGGTCCAGATCTTCCCCGTGAGCTTTTGCACCTGCTCGATTCCCTTCCGCTTGAGGTAGGCGAAATCGAGCACGTCGTGGCTGGGCTTTTTGGGCAGGATGCTCAAGGGCTGGGACATTTCGGCCATCAGGAGTTGGAGTCAGGAATCGGGTAGGGGAAAGGCTCGTCGTCGATGGGAGGCTTGGGCAGTTGGGCGTTGGCCTGGAGGTGCAGCTTCTCGATCAGGCGGAACACCTTGGCGAAAGGCATCTGGCTCAGGGCCTCGACGATGAGGTTGGCCTCGTCGAGCGTGAGCTCGAAACGCAGCCGCGCGGGTGCTTGGGGCTTGGGCTGTTCCATGTCGCTCAGAAGAGTTTGGTAACGTTGTAGTCGATGAAGACGCCCTGGCCGAGGTCGCGGAGGGTGCGGACCTGCAACTGGTAGTCGAAGTGCGTGCCGGCCCATTGGAAGTCGATGCGGTTCTTCCAGCGCCCGTAGTGGCCTTGGGTCTTGGTGATGCCGCCGCTGCTCCGGCCGAAGGCGCTCACGGCGATGGCGTGGGTGATGGCGTGCGCGCCCTTGCGGCCCACTACGGCCACCACTTCAAAGGCGTTGTAGTCGTTCAGGCCCGAGAGGATGTTGTGCCACTGGCCGTCGGCGGGCACCTCGCCGTGCGCGAAGTAGCCGATGCGTCCCTTCATGCCCACGAAGCCGTCCACGTCGAGCCGCGTGCGCGGGGCCGTGGTGCCGACGCCCACATTGCCGCCCTTTTCAATGAAGAGCCGGCTCTTGCCTTCTTCTTCCATGATGTTCAGGCCCTCGTTGCCGTCCTTGGCCTTGAGGCCGAGGCTCCAGATGGGCTTGAGCGTGTCGATGTTCTTGAAGAAACCCAGCACTTCCTCGTTGGGCCCGTCGGCGCGGATCTTCAGGGCCTCGCTCTCCTTTTTGACCAGCCCGTCGTCGTTCTGGTTGATCGTGGAGTCGATGAAGTCATGGAAATGGCTTTCCTTGGGGATGGCTCCTTTGAGGAAGTAGTTTTTCAGGATAGCCCTGTTCTTGTTGGCCATGTCGCTCGGTGTTGGTTCGTTTTTCCGCCTCAATTTAATGCTTTCGCGCAAAATGCCAAAGCGCCCAAAAAAAAATGGCCAGCGGCCTTGTCTGAAATCATTCTTGAGTCCAGTATAAAAACCATTAGGGGATTTGTCCACGAAAGGCACGAAGGGCACGAAAATTTTTTGAAATCAAAATTGATTCCAGTAGAA
>JAIFMG010000047.1 GCA_020048645.1 Bacteroidota bacterium
AAAACCATTATTTGCATTTTTCTATTTCTAACCAATTGATAATCAATGATAATTTTTGAAAGGGAATTTTAGAAATGACCTTTTTAGACCGCGCCCAAAAAAGATTCTCCCATGACCAGCGGTTTTGTCCGCATCGACACGCTTCGGGGGCCGGGGTGTGGCTGGCGTTCGAAATCCCAACTGGCCCGAGCGCGGATGCGGGGCGCAAATCTTGCGGGCTTGGAGATCGAAAGCCGGCGCCAGGTCTTATCTTAGCGCGGAGCGAAAAACAAGGACAAGCAGGGGATGGGAGCGAAAGGGGCAAGGATTCTGGAGGCGTGTCGGGTGGCGTGGTCGCGGCTTTTCGCGGCTTGCGCGGCCTTGCTCTGCTGCTCGGCCGCGGCCCTGGGCCAGGATCCCTACGTGCTTCGGGTGGACAAGTCCTCCGGCCTGCCGTCGAACGTGGTGTACGATGTGCTCCAAGACCGCGACGGCTTCATCTGGCTGGCCACCGGCCAGGGCATCTGCCGCTACGACGGGGCGCGGTTCTGGTCGCCGGGCAACCCCGTGGGCAGCGAGCCGGAAGGCTCGCTGCTGGGCCAGGACGTCCTGGGCCGGATCTGGTACCAGACCTTCGCGGGCGACCCGCGCTACCTCGGCGGGGACAGCCTGCGCCCGCTGCTGGCCAAGAACCTTTCGGGCTTCCCGCAGTTCGGGCTGGATGGCAACCGGCTGTACTTCTTGGACGGCGACAGCATCTACAGCCTGGACGCCTGGAGCCTGGACACGCTGGAGACCGTCGCGACAAGGCCGGGCAAGGGCTTCAGCATGGCCTCGAGCAGCAAGGGCGTTTACGCGCTTTTCGGGACAGAGATGCTCAAGCTCGGGGGCGGCCCGGACCAGCGGCGCGACTGGGACATGCCCCCCGACTTCAACGCGGAAGGCGTGATGCTGGCCCCGGCTCCGGCCGGCTGCTACGTGCTCTCGAAGGCGGACCCCAGGCTGCTTTACTTTGGGGACGATGGGCACTTGGCCTTCTGGCAGGGTTTGGCGGAGGGCCATTTCGTGCAGAACCTTTCTTGGGCAGGCGACAGGCTTTGGTTTTGCACCACTTCGGGGGCCTTCAGCTTCGACCCGGCCACGGGGAGGCGCTCGGTGCTCTATTTCGAGGGCTCGAACATCTCGAAGGTGGCCGTGGACCGCGATGGCAAGCACTGGTTCGCGACCCAGGGCGAGGGCGTCCTGTTCGTGCCCGACTTCAACCTGCGCTTCCGGGCCTTGGATTTCTGCCCGACGCGGCTGGCCATGTGGGGTGGCAGGCTTCTGGTGGGCACCTGCGACGACCGGCTGATGGCGGCCGATTCGCTCTCGGGCGAGTTCCGGCCGCTGTTCGACGGGGGCAGCCGGCACGGGGTACACTTGCTCCGGGCCTTGCCGGAGGAGGGCCTCCTGGCGCTGGTCTCGTCGCGCATGCACCTGCTAGAGCCTACGGGACGGGTCGTCTGGAATCGTCTGTTGGCGGTCAAGGACGTGGCCTGGCTTCGCCCGGGCGAGCTCGCCTTCGCGGCCTCGGGCATCATGGGCACCTTGGGGCTGGAGGCCGGCCAGGAGTTCCAGATGCGGGTTTACCTGGCCCACTACCGGGGCCGGGCCGTGGCGCTGTCGGCTTCGGGCCAAAGCCTCTTCCTGGCCAGCAACATGGGCCTGGTGGCCATGCCGGTGGATTCGGGGGCGGCGCGGGAGGTCCTGTTCGACGGCCAGGCCATCCAGGCCCGGGGCCTGTACCGCTTCCCCGACCAGGTGCTGGCATGGACGGGCGAGCAGATCCTGCGCGTCAGCGAGGACGGCACGTCCAGCCAGACGATGGACATGAGCAGCGGCCTGCTTTCCAACACCCAGTGGGTAAAGCAGTTGGGGAGCTCGCTCTACATCGTTACCCGCGACGCGGTGCTGCGCTACCACAACCCCACGCGCGACCTCCAGCGCATCTTGTCGCTAGACCCGGGCTCGGAGCTGCGGGACCTCTGGGCGCAAGGCGACAGCCTCTACCTGTGCTTCTCGGACGGCCTGCTGTTCTTCCCGGGCAGCGCCCCGCCGCGCCTGCCGGTGCCGGAGGTGCTCGTGCGCGGGGTGCTGTCCGACGAAGGGCTGCATCCGGCCAGCGAGCCCATCCGCCTGCGGCATGGGCACGGGCCTTTCCGGGTCGTGTTCGACGTGCTGAGCTTCGTTCCGGGGACGCATACCCAGACGCGCTACCGGATCGGCGGCATGGGCTGGGTGGCCCTGCCCGAGGACGCGCGCGAGCTGGACATCAGCCTGCTTCCGCCAGGGCGCTACCAGGTGCGCCTCCAGGCCTGGGTGGGCAAGACGTACTCGCAGGAGCGCGTCCTGCTGCTGGAGGTCGAGCCGCCGTTCTGGCGGCGGGGCTGGTTCGTGGCGCTGGTCGCGCTGGTGGTGGCGGGGGCCGTCCTGGCCGGGCTTCGCCTGTGGGCCAGGGCCATGCGGCGCAAGGGGCGCCGCGAGCTCGAGCGCGTGGGCCTCGAGAAGAGGCTGCTGCTGGCCAAGCTCACGGCCCTGAAGTCGCAGATGAACCCGCACTTCTTCTTCAACGTCCTGAACACCTTGCAGTCGCTGATCCTTTCCAGCGACAAGAAGGGCGCCCTGCGCTTCCTGAGCCTGTTCTCGACGCACGTGCGCAAGATCTTGGAGCTCTCGGACCAGGAGACCGTCAGCCTGTCCGAGGAGGCGCAACTGCTGCGGCTCTACCTCGACATCGAGAACGTCCGCTTCGGCGGCCAGTTGCGCTACACCATCGACACCCGCCAGGTGGACGACCCCGAGTCCGCCCGCCTGCCTTCGCTGCTGGTGCAGCCTTTCGTGGAGAACGCCCTCAAGCACGGGCTGATGCACCTCGAGGGCGAAAAGCGGCTGCTGGTGCGCTTCCGCCACGAAGGCCAGCGCGTCGGGGTCTGCGTGGACGACAACGGCGTGGGCAGGCACCGGAGCGCCGAGATCAAGGGGCACAAGCGCGGCGGCCACCGGTCGTTCGCCACCCAGGCGAGCCTCAGCCGGCTGGAGCTGCTCCGGGCCTTGTACGGGAGCGACTTCGAGCTGCGCGTGATCGACAAGACGGGCCCCCAGGGCCAGGCCTTGGGCACCACGGTCCAGATCGAATACACCATGACCCCAAAGGAAAATCAAAAGGATGATGAAAATGAAAGCGATACTGATCGATGACGAACCCCACGCGCGGCAGGCGCTCTCGCTGCTGCTGGAGGAATACTGCCCCGAAGTCGCCCTGCTGGAGCAGGCGGCCAACCTGGTGGAGGGCGTGAAGGCCATCCACCGGCACAAGCCGGAGCTGGTGTTCCTGGACATCGAGATGCCCGGGCACAGCGGCCTGGAAATCCTGGACTTCTTCGGCAGCGGCGGCCTGGACTTCGCCATCGTCTTCACGACGGCCTACGACCAGTACGCCGTGCGGGCCTTCAAGCTCTCGGCCACGGACTACCTGCTCAAGCCGATCGACCCCGACGAGCTGGCCGAGGCGGTGCGCAAGGCCCGCCTGCGGGGCGCGGGGCGCCCGCAGGTGGAGGCCCTTCGGGCGAACCTGTCGGCCCCCGGCAGCCCGACGATAGCGCTCCCGGTGGCCAGCGGCTTCGAGTTCGTGCAGAGCGAGCGCATCCTGTCCATCAAGGCCGAGGGCTCTTACGCGCAGGTGCTGCTGCAAGGCGGCGCGAAGGTGCTGGTGAGCCGCAACCTGAAGAGCTTCGAGCTGCTGCTGGCGGACCTGCCCTCTTTCGTCCGGGTACACAAGTCGTACATCGTCAACCTGGCGCACGTGCAGAGCTACCAGCGCTCCGACGGGGGCACGCTTCTGCTGACGGACGGCTCGTGGGTGCCGGTGGCGGCAGACCGGGTCCCCTCGCTGCTGGAGATGGTCCGGACGCTCAAGCGCTGAGGCGGGGCTTGCGCCGAAAGCCCGGTTGGGGCGGGCTTTTAGCAAAAAAGGGTATTTTCGCGAGAAAACGAAGCGACATGCTGTACGATTTGGGCATAGGGCTCTATGGCGCGGGCCTGCGGCTGGCCTCGCGGTTCGACGAGAAGGCCGCGGCCTGGGTGGAAGGGCGCCGGGGCTGGCGCGCGCGGCTGCTGGGGCAGTCTCCCCCCGCGGGGCCACGGGTCTGGTTCCACTGCGCCTCGCTGGGCGAGTTCGAGCAGGGGCGGCCGCTGCTGGAGGCCATCCGCGCCCGCCATCCGGGGGTCCGCATCCTGCTGACCTTCTACTCGCCTTCGGGCTACCGGGTGCGCAAGGACTACGCGCAGGCCGACTGGGTGGGCTACCTTCCGCTGGACACGGCGGCCAACGCGCGCTATTTCCTGCGGTGGGCCAGCCCCTCGCTGGCGGTGTTCGTCAAGTACGAGCTTTGGCCCAACCACCTGGCGGAGCTGGCCCGGCAGGGCGTGCCGACGGTGCTGGTGGCGGGGCTTTTCCGCGAGGGGCACTGGGTTTTCAGGCCCTGGGGCCGGCGGGGGCTTGAGCTGCTGCGCGGCCTGGACCGGGTGTTCGTGCAGGACCGGGCCTCGCTGGCGCGGCTAAAGTCGGCCTACGTGGACCGCTGCTCCTACGCCCCCGACACGCGGTTCGACCGGGTGTGGCAGGTGGCGGGCTCGGCCCAGGCGCCGTCGTCGTCGTCCGGGAAGCTGTCGGCCTTCGACACGGGCCAGCCGATCGTGGTGGCGGGCAGCACGTGGCCGGAGGACGAGGCGATGCTGGCCCGGCATTTCCACCGGCACGGGCAAGGGCGGAAGCTGGTCGTTGCCCCGCACGAGCTGGGCGAGGGCCGCCTGGAGGCGCTGATGGAGCTTTTCGCGGGCCAGGGCGTGGCGCGCTACACCCGGGCGGGGCACGAGGAGCTGGCCGAGGCGCGGGTGCTGCTTCTGGACACGATGGGGCAGTTGGCCTGGGCCTACGGCTACGCGCGGGTGGCCTACGTGGGCGGAGGCTTCGGCAAGGCGGTCCACAACGTGCTGGAGCCGGCGGCGCATGGGGTTCCGGTGCTGTTCGGGCCTCGGCACGAGAAGTTCGCCGAGGCCAAGGGGCTGCTGCTGGCTGAGGGCGGGCAGACCGCCGACAGCCCCGAGGAGCTGTCCGCGAAGCTGGAGCGGCTGCTCGCGGAGCCGGGCCTGCGGCAGACCCTTGCCGAGAACGCCCGCCGCTTCGTCGAAAAGAACACGGGCGGAACCCAGGCCATCCTGGAGCACCTGGAGGCCCATCTCGGGGCCTTCGACAACTAAATGCCTGGACAGGTGGAAAAAGGCAGGTTATTTGCAGTCGCTTTTTCCCAGGGCGGGCACCGCGGCGGGCACGCCTGGCGGCGATCCGTCGCGACGGCCCAAGGCAGGGCTTTTTGCCAGAAAAACTTTCGGTCAAGACCACAATAAACGACAGCGTTCTATGGAAAATCGAAATTCGACCCCCAAAGGCTTGCCCTTTTCCGCCAAGGCGATGCTTGTGCTGCTGGCCCTGCTGGGCCAGGTGGGCCTGCTCATGGCCCAGACCGTGGACGTGGGCATACGGACCACCTCCAACACCAACCTGGAAGTTTACCTGGTCCCCCAGACGGACATGGGCCCGGCCGAGCTGGCGGAGCTGCGCTTCACCTTCCGCTGGCCCATCAACGTCATCCCGACGCCCACGGTAACCCAGGCCAACTACGGCCTGTCGCAGTATGGCATGGCGGTTTCGGGAGGATACACCTACCGGACTTTCCGGGGGACTTCCGGGGAGAGCGTGCAGTGGCTGGCCGGCCAGGAGTACGTGGCCCTGGCCTTCTCCTTCAACTACGGCGGCGGGTGCGGCGGGACCTTCGAGCTGGCCAACGACGCCTGGACCGCCTCCAACGGACTGGGGTTCCTGGTCACGCTGGGTGGGGCCGACGCCACAGGCCAGATCCTGCCGGCGGCCTCCTCGGCCGGGGACCTCTCGCCCATCGTGGTCAACTCGGTCTCTGTGACGGACGTTACCTGCTTCGGCGGCGACAACGGCATCATCTCCGTCTCGGCCAACGCCTACGCCCCGCCGCTGGGCTACTCGCTCGACGGGATAACCTACGACGGGTTCGCCACCAAGACCAACCTGGAGGCGGGCGGCTACACCCTCTACCTGCGCGACAACAACGGCTGCCAGAAGAACCTGCCGGTAACGGTGGATGAGCCCGGGGAGCTGCTCCTGGCCGTTGACAAGGTGGACGTGACGGTCTGCTCCGACAACGCCAACGGCAGCATCAGCCTGGCCGGCTCGGGCGGCAACAGCTCTTCCTACGAGTACTCCATCGGCTCGGGCTTCCAAGGCTCGGGCGAGTTCGAGGACCTGCTGGCGGGCAGCTACACGGCCACCGTCCGCGACGCCAACAACTGCCAGACGAGCCAGACCGTGGTGCTGGGCGCGCCCATGCCCATCCAGGTCTTCGAGACCCACCAGGACGTCTTCCCCTGCAACGGCGACGACAACGGCTCCATCTCGGCCACGGCCACGGGCGGCACGGGCGCGCTGCGCTACAGCCTCGACGCGGGCCTCAACACCCAGGCCAGCGGCGCCTTCAACGGGCTTTCGGGGGGCAGCTACACGCTGGTGGTGCTCGACCAGAACAACTGCCTGAAAGAGAAGGCCGTCAGCATCTTCGAGCCCACGGCCGTCACCATCGCGTCGCAGACCTTCAACCACGTCTCCACCTGCTTTGGCGACAACAGCGGCTCCATCATCATCGCCGCCACGGGCGGTACCAGCCCCCTGAGCTACTCCATCGACGGGACCAGCTTCTCGGGCTCGGGCATCTTCAACAACCTGACGGCGGACGACTACACCATCACCATCAAGGACGCCAACAACTGCTTCCTGACCAGCGACTTCACGATCACCCAGCCGGCCGAGATCGTCTTCACCTCGCAAAGCTCGACCAACCTGCAATGCTTCGGCGCCTCGAACGGCACCATCACCGTAACGGCCTCCGGCGGCACCGGGGCGCTCAACTACTCGGTCGATGGGAGCAACTACCGCGTGGATGGCAACTTCACGGGCCTGAACGCGGGCACCTACGAGGTACACGTCCGCGACGCGCGGGCCTGCGTGGTCACGCAGGAGTTCGTGCTGACCCAGCCCGCCGACATCGTCATCGGCTTCGAGGGCTCGACCAACGTAACGCAGTGCGCGGGCAACGACAACGGCACCATCACGCTGGTGGCCAGCGGCGGGACGGGCACCCTGGCCTACTCGCTCAACGAGGGCACTCCTCGGTCGGACGGCAACTTCACGGGTCTGGCCGGGGGCAGCTACGAGGCCCGGGTAACGGACCAGAACGAATGCTTCAAGAGCCGCTTTTTCACCCTGACGGAGCCCCCGGCCATCGTGGTGAGCTACCAGCAGTCGTCGAACGTCTCGTGCTTCGGTGGGCAGGACGGGGCCATAACCGTCTTCGCCACGGGCGGCACGGGCATGCTGAGCTACGGCCTGGACGGCGGATCGCCGCAATCGACGGGCGTTTTCGCGAACGTGGCCGCGGGCACCCGCGTGGTCTCGGTAACGGACCAGAACACCTGCGTGCTGGAGGTGCCCATCGCGATCAGCGAGCCTCCGATCCTGGACGTCAGCCTGACGGCCCAGACGGACGTGCTCTGCAACGGAGCCACGACGGGCTCCCTCACGGTGCAAGGCACCGGAGGCACGGGCGTGCGGCTGTTCTCGCTGCAAGGCGTCCCGGGCGAGCAGGTCGAGGGCAGCTTCCCCAGCCTGGGCGCGGGCAGCTACCGCGTCTATGTCCGCGACATCAACCAGTGCCGCGACTCGCTGGAGGTGAGCATCTCGGAGCCCAGCGCCATCGAGGTGCTGGACGTCATCCTGAACAGCAGCACCGACTGCAACAACAACGACGGCTCGGTAACGGTGATCGGCAGCGGCGGCACCCCGCCGCTCCAGTACGCCTTCAACGGCGGCGCCTACCAGAGCAACGGCTCTTTCAGCAACCTGTATCCGGGCGCCTATTTCGTCGATATCCGCGACGCGCACTTCTGCACGTTGCGGGTGGACGTGGCGCTGGAGCAGGACGCGCCCATCGTGGTCGATGACTTCACCTACACGACCATCGACTGCCACGGCAACAACAACGGCACGATCAACATCGCGGCCAGCGGGGGCCAGCAGCCCATCCAGTACTCCATCAACGGGGTGGACTTCTACTCCACGGGCCAGTGGACCAACCTGCCGCCCGACAACTACATCGTCATCGCCCGCGACGCGAACAACTGCCAGAAGCAGCAGTTCGCCTACATCAACGAGCCGCTGCCGATAACCATCGGCGTGCAGAACATCACGAACGTGAGCGTGTGCGCGGGCAACGCCAACGGCTCTTTCACGGCCTCGGCCGCGGGCGGGGTCGCGCCGCTGCGCTTCACCATCGACGGGACGAGCTACCAGGGCAGCGGCCTGTTCACGGGGCTGGGGGCGGCCAGCTACACCCTGACGGTGAAGGACGCCAACGAGTGCCTGGCCAGCCAGACGGTCAGCGTCATGGAGCCCATGCCCATCACCATCCAGGCCGACCACTTCGACATCACCTGCTTCGGGATGCAGGATGGCAAGACGGACATCGTGGTGCAGGGCGGGGCGCCTCCCTACGCCTTCCTGTGGGACAACGGCCAGCAGACCCAGGACCTGTTCAACCTCGGCCCCGGCACCTACAACCTTGAGGTGAGGGACCAGAACTCCTGCGTGAAGGAGGCCAGCGTGACGATCGACGAGCCGATCCAGTTGGACGCCGAGATCGTCAAGCGCGACATCAGTTGCTACGGCGCGGTGGATGGCCAGGCCAACCTGATGGTGCAGGGCGGCACGCAGCCCTACCGCTTCCGCTGGTCGAACGGCTCGGGGGCCGAGGACCTGGTGAACATGCAGAAGGGCGCCTACAACGTCCGGGTGGTGGACGAGTCCAACTGCGAGACTTTCGCGCAGGTCATCATCACGGAGCCGGAGGCCCTGGCGCTCTCGCACCGGGTGGAAGACGTCGCGTTCTACGGCCAGTCGGATGGCAGCATCGACCTGACGGTCCGCGGGGGCACCCTGCCTTACCTGTTCCAGTGGTCCGACGGCTCTGCCGATGAGGACCTGTTCGACATCGAGGCCGGGGACTACTCGGTCATCGTGACGGACGCGAACTTCTGCTACCTGACCGGGGTTTACAAGGTGGACACCGAGAACACCAACATCGCGGACATCCCGAACGCCTTCTCGCCCAACGGGGACGGCATCAACGACATCTGGACGATCCGCAACATCCAGAAGTACCCGAACGCCGTGTTCAAGGTCTTCGACCACACCGGGGTGCTCGTCTATGAGGAGGAGGGCCGCATCCAAGGCTGGAACGGGCAGGACATGCTGGGCCGCGACATGCCCAGCCATGCCATCTACTACTACACCATCTACCGCAACGAGCGCGAGGCGCCGCTTACCGGCAGCATCACCCTGCTGCGCTGAGCCTCACGCGACTGAAAAGCGGGCAAATCCGTAAACACCGACAAACATGAGCAAGAAGTTCCTGACCCTGGCCGCCTTGGTGTTCGCATTCGCGGGCGCGCGGGCGCAAGAAGCCCCGTTGCTGAACCAGTACCACCTCAACGGCCTCTACCTGAACCCGGCGGTCGCCGGCTCGGCTGACTACGTGCCCTTCCGCTTCTCGCTTCGGCAGCAGTGGCGGGGCTTCACCGACGCGCCGGCCACCTACGCGGTGAGCGGGCACTACCGCCTTTCGAAGGCCACCCTCCGCCGCAACATCTACAACATGTCCGGCCACGGCATCGGCGCCACGCTGTTTTCCGACAACAAGGGCGCCATGCGCAACGCTGGCGCGCAGGCGGCCTACGCCTTCCACACCCCGCTGTTCGAGAACGTGCAACTGGGCATCGGCGCCTCGGCGACCTTCTCGCAGTTCAACATCGACCAGGCGTCGCTCTTCTTCGCCACCGGCGGCGACCCCGTCCTGGGCGGGGAAAACTTCCGGCGCACGATTTTCGACGCCGATTTCGGGGTCTATCTGTACTCGACACACGCCGAGCGCGACAACGACTTCTACCTGGGCCTCTCGGGCAACCAGCTCATGCGGCCCAGCGTAACCTTCGACGAGACCAGCTACGGCGACGACCGCATGGCCCGCGTGGTGGCCATCAACGCCGGATACGAGCTTTTCGACAGGGCCTACTTCAAGATCGAGCCGGGCTTCCTCTATGGCGCGCGCCTGGCCACCGACGGGCTGGAGAACGTCATCCACCTCAACCTCCGGGCCTCGCTGATGCACACGCTGCGCACCTTCGAGCAGGAGGAGATCCAACTGCTGTTCTCGTACCGGGTCGATGAGGGACTGGTCTCCGGGGTCAACTTCCTGCTCGAGAGCATCTACGTGGGCTACTGCTACGAGTATTCGTTCAGCGACATCATGACCTACAACAACGGCTCGCACCAAGTGGTGCTGGGCTACAACTGGAAACCCTGAGCCGCGTCCGCGGGCTTCCGGGCGCCACCTTCCCCGGGCAGGGCATCGGCCTCGGGGCTTCCTAGTTCGGGGGCCTTGGGGCCGATGGCCTTTCGCGGAGGGCCGTGGCATTGGCAGAAACTTCATCTTCACGACCCATGCGCGACAAAGCGTTTTCCTTGGGCATGGCCGGGCGCCTTCTGGCGGCCTGGATTCTGTTTTCTTCGTTGGGCGCCGGGGCCTCGGCGCAGGTTCCGGGCTTCCCGGAGCAGGCCGGGCAGGGCGCTTTTCTGCTGGAGCTCGGTGGGCGTCCTTTCGTATTCGGCTCGGCCAGCTACGAGCGGGCCTTGGGGCCGCGGCTCTCGGCGGGCCTCGGGCTGGGGCTGGCCTATGCCAGCTCGGGCGTGATCACCCGGGAGGCCGGGGGCGTCACGCAGGAGGGGCGCTACCTGGACCTGGGCAGCTCGCAGTTGCTGTACGCGAACTACCTCGCGGGCCAGGGCCGGCACCGGCTGCTGCTGACGGCCGGGCTGACGCACTACCTGGAGCTGGCCTTCCGGCGCTATGGCTCGGAGCGGACGCTGGGGACGGACAGCCAGCTCGAGTGGAACGCGGGCGTGGGCTACCAGTTGTCGGGCAGGCGCGTGTTCGGGCGCTTCACGGGCTACGTGCTGAGCCTCCCCGACCCGGTGGGCTGGCTGCCGAAGTTCATGCCCTGGGTGGGCCTGGGCGTGGGCTGGCGGCTGGGCCCGCCCGCGGGGCCGGAATAGGATGCGCGCCAAAGGGCGACAATCCGCGCCATTGCAGCCCCGCGAAATCCCACTCGGGCGACCCAACGCACAGTCTATCTTCTTGACAACCAACCCTTCGCGGCCACCCAAGCACAACGCGCCCGCGAGTTCAAAAAAATCCGCACAGGCGCTTGCTTTTCGAAAGCATAGTCTGTATCTTCGGCTACCATCAATTTACCCCCCCCCGATGAACAAGCTACCTTTCAAAATCGCTGAAATCCAAGGCCAAAGCCGGCTGGTGAACATGCACAGTGGTGCTTTTGGGTAAGAATTGTAGATGGTGGAAGCAATGACGTTGTGCGCAACTTGAGATAACGGCAAAAAATCAACACATTAAGCAGAAAAGTCGTAAATTTGTAAAAACAAACGAACATATTTAGCAATGGAAAATAAGAAAATATTAGAAACTGGAATATCAGACTTTCAAAATACAATAGAAAACAATTGCTATTTTGTTGATAAAACAGCATTGATTTACGAATTTTTTACGCATGGAGCATATATTTCACTAATGCCACGCCCAAAACGTTTTGGGAAAACGCTGAACCTTTCGATGATAGAACATTTTTTTGATATTCAGAAACCCGAAAGCGCAAAATTATTTTCAGGATTTGATATATCAAAACAAAATCAGTTTTGCAAAGAACACCAGAACAAATATCCGGTGATAAATATCACATTAAAAGATATTAAAGACGCAAACTGGAATGATTGCATAGACAATTTTAAATATACAATATCAAAATTGTACAAACAATATCGGTTTTTATTAACATCTGACAAATTACAAAATGATGACAAAGAAACATTTCAAAATATTATCTCAAAAACAGCTACTCTAACGGAGTTAAAATCATCATTGGTCGATTTGAGTGAATATCTGCAAAAACATTTCCAGCAAAAAGTAATCATACTTGTAGATGAATATGATACACCAATAATTAGTGCCTTCAAAAATACTCAAAAACCATTAAAAAGCCCCAAAGGAGAAACATCTTACTATGAAAATGTAATAAATTTTATGCAAACTTTTCTTGGAAGAGCCTTCAAAGGAAATGAAGCAAACCTAAGAAAAGGATTAATTACCGGAGTAATGCGCGTGGCAAGAGAAAGTATTTTTTCTGATTGGAATAATTTTACCGTTTATGGAATAACCTCTAACTATTTTTCCGATAAATTCGGCTTCACCCAAACCGAGACAGATGAAATGCTCAACTACTTTCAATTGTCAACCCATAAAAAGGATATTGAAAAGTGGTATGACGGATATAAATTCGGAGAAACAGAAAGTATATACAACCCTTGGTCAATTGTAAACTTTATTGCGAACCCCAAAGACGGATTTAAAGCATACTGGGTAAATACGAGTGATGACAGTTTAATAAAAGAACGAATAGCAGAACCAAACATCAAAGAAAAAATCCAGGAACTAATCGCCGGAGGAACAATTTATAAAACTATAAAGGAAAATTTTGTTTTTTCAGATTTTGAATACAATACAGAATTGTTATGGACCTTGCTTTTCCATAATGGTTTTTTAACTTATGTAAAAAAAACAGACATCAATCAATATGAATTAAAAATCCCCAATGATGAACTCAAATATGTATTTACTGATATAATTTTAGACTGGATTAAGCAGACTTACAATTTCAATCAAGACCTATTGCTGATCACATCAAAACATCTGATAAACAATAAAATAAAAGAATTTGAAAAAGGGTTTAAACAAATAATCGGAGATACTTTAAGTTATTTTGACATTGCACCGACAAAAGACAAACAAAAAAACATAGCAATACCAGAAGAACAGTTTTATCATGTTTACACACTTGGTCTATTAGCCGTTTTGAGCCATGATTATATAATCAAGTCAAACAGAGAAAGTGGAAGTGGTAGATATGATATTACATTGATACCCCATGACAAAACAAAGAACGGAATAGTAATTGAAATAAAAAGCATTGAAAAGCAAAAAGAAACCGAAGACAGAGAAAAATTTATCCAACGAATAGACAAAGAAATAGAAAGTGCTTTGAATCAAATAGAGCGGAATAAATATTATAAAGAATTGCTTGCCAATAAAATACCGCTGGAGCGAATAATCAAAGTTCCGATAGTATTTTCAGGTAAAGAACCCTATATCACCCAATCGGACGAATAGAAAAATATGGTTCACGGAAATTTTTTGTGGATTGGTGGCACGAATTGGGTGGACGGTTGCGGACAAGGCACTGGAAATCAACCTGTTTCATAAACGTTATTGACCGCTCGAACCAGAACTCCGTAGGGTTCTGGTTCGAGCGGGTTGGTAGATTTCCGAATTTCATCCGGGGCTATTCCAATGCGATCGCTTCGGGATTGGGAATAGCAGCCTGATCTTGTCGGGCACGGGGGCTTGGGATGTTTCACCGATCGAAAGCGACTGGTTATCAGATCTTCAGGACCAGGGTGTAGAGGACTTTCGTGCCGAAGCCCGTGGTGGGGATGGCGTTGATGTTGGGGGTCTGGCGGATGTACTCGGCCGTGAGCATCTGGCTTCCGGTGAGGTTCTGGACGCGCAGGCCGTGGAGCAGCTCGAACCGGTCGAGCTTCTGGCGCCAGGTGATGTTGGCGTTGAGCATGAGCTGGGGGTCGATGGTGGCCAGGTGGCCCTCGACGCTGGTGTGGTAGGTGCCGGAGGCGGCCAGGGCCCAGTCGCCCAGGGGCTTGCTGACGCCGAAGTTGAAGTAGTGGTCGGGCACGAAGCGGTAGTTGTTGTCGGTCTGCTCGTCGAGGCCGCGGACGTGGCTGTAGTTGAGGAAGAAGTTGGCCAGGTCCTGGTTCTGGTAGCGTAGCTCGAGCTCGGCGCCGTAGCCTTCGAAGGCGGAGACGTTCTGGTACTGGTTGGGCTGGCCTGGGGCGATGGCGATGCGCTGGATGAGGTTCTCGTAGCGGCTGTAGAAGCCCAGGGCCTGGAAGAAGAAGTCGCCCTTGCCGAAGAGGTAGGCCAGCTCGTAGGAGGTGCTGAGCTCGGGGGTGAGCTCCTGGTTGCCGCTGACGGTGGGGTGGTTGATGTAGAGCTCGAAGAGGGTGGGCACGCGGAAGGCCTGCCCGAAGATGAGCTTGAGGCTGTTGCTGGGGTTGAAGGCGTAAACGGCCGAGACGCGGGAGGAGATGTTGCTGCCGAAGAGGGAGTTCTGGGTCAGGCGGGTGCCGCCCAGGACGGTGAGCCCTCCGGCCTTGGCCTGGAGCTGGGCGAAGAAGGCGGCCTCGGTGATGGGCACGTCGTTGGTGAGCAGGGAGGCCACCACGGTGTCGCGCATGCCCTGGAGGGCGTCCTGCCCTTGGCTGACGCGGCGCTCGGCCAGGGCGCCGAGCTCGGCGGAGAGCCAGCCGGCCAGGGGGTAGTTGGCCTTGGCCTCGGCGGCCAGCCGGTACCCGCCGAGCTGGATGGTGTTCATGCGGTCGGGCGAGATGGCGAAGCGGCGGCGGAAGTCGTCGTAGTTGGCGTTGGCCACCAGGCGGAGCTTCTCCCAGGCCTTGTCGAAGCGGTAGTTGGCCAGCAGGCCGGTGTTCTCGACCCAGTTGCCGCCTCCGCTGGCGTAGGAGGGGTTGGCGCCGGGGAAGCTGTGGTTGTAGTGGTAGTGGTTCACCATCAGCTCGTTGGGGCCGTTGCGGAGCAGGAGGTTGACGTTGTTGGACTCGTGCTTCTCGCGGTACTGGAAGACGGAGTCGGCGTTGTAGAGCGAGCCGCGGGCTCCCTCGAAGGCGTAGGGGCGGTTGTGGTCGGAAAGGCTGTGGGCCGAGAGGAACAGGTGCCAGTTGCCCGGGTTGAGGGTGGCGTTGAAGCCGCTTCCGCCGAGGTTGGGCAGGCCGGCCTCGCCGTGGGCGACCACCGTGTTGGCCTCGAAGTCGCGCAGGACGATGTTGACCACGCCGGAGTAGGCGTTGCTGCCGTAGAGCACGGAGGCCGGCCCCTTGAGCACCTCGACGCGCTCGACGTCGCGGATATCGACCCGGGCGATGTCGCCGTCGCCGTAGATGGGCTGCCAGGTGGGCACGCCGTTGATCATGAACAGGATCTTGTTGTCGTAGAAGTTCTGGAGGATGCCGCGGGCCGTCACGACGTTGCGGTCGATGATGGTCTGGCGGACCTCGATGCCGGCCAGGGAGGCCAGGGCCTCGGCCACCGACTGGAAGTTGTAGCGCTGGATTGTTCCCTGGTCGATGACGGTAACGGTGGAGGGGGTGTTGAAGACGTTCTCGCTGCGCGTGGAGGAGACGTTGACCTCCAGGCCCATCAGCTCTTCGAGGCTCATGTCCCAGATGTCTTCAAGGTCTTGGGCCTGTAGCCTTGGCGAGGCCGCCAAAAGCGCGGCCACGGCCAGGATGGCCGTCGTGCGTTGTGTTGTGGTCATGGCATTGGGTTTTCGGGGTGATGGTTTTCGGGCGAAAGATATACAAATCTATATTTTTTCGATTCCATCGGTTTGCTTTCCGCCCGATGGGCATGCTTATCGTCCTGTTTTTTGTGCTTGGAATACATGGCCTTGCGTTTTGTTTCAGATTCATCGCCTCCGTCGCAGGGAGGATTTTTTGTTTATTCCATATTCATAAATGGGATTTTTTCTGAAGGTACCTCCAGTCTTGCCGCGGCCAGGGCGCCTGGCGGGGGCGCCCAAAAAAAGGCCGCCTCTCCTTTTGGGAGGGCGGCTTTCTTGTGCTGGGTTTCTGGCCTTCTGGCGGGGAAACAGGGCAAGGGCTAGAAGATCTGCTCCATGACGATCTGCCCGTTGGCGTCCCACATGATCCATGTGCCGCTTTTTTCTCCGTTTTCGTAGTGCATCTCGTAACGTTTGTTGCCTTGGTCGTCCCAGATGAGCCAGATTCCGTGCTTCTTGCCTTCGCGGTAGCTGGCAAGCCCTGTCTGCTGTCCGGCATCGTTGAAAGTGAGCCAGGTGCCGTCGAAGAGGCCGTTCTTGTAGGCTCGGACCTCGCGCTGGTTTCCGTTCTGGTAATACCAGAGGTACTGCCCGTTGAGGGTTCCGTTGCTGATCTGTGCTTCGACTTGCCTGTTTCCGTTTTCGTAGAAGCTGGTGTATTCGCCTTCGAAGTCGGTGCTGAGGCCGGACTGGTAGAGGAACTCGTGCGCGTCGGTCTGCGCGATGAGGGTGCCCGCGGCGAGCACCAGTGCCAGGAGAGTGAGGATTCGTTTCATGGTGTGCCCTTTCGTTTGGTTTGTCCTTCTTGTTTGCTTAATGCAAATTTAACAATAAGATAATATAGGAGCAAATGTTAAGCCATGTTTAAGGGCAAGCCGGGGCATGTTCTTGAGCAAGTCTGGGCAGCCTTGGGCCGGCAGGGTTCCTCGAGCTTCTTTTGAGGAGTCTTTTTTTGGAAGTTCGCGGGTTTGCGCTATTTTTAGAGCCTCCTGAACGACGCCACCCCAAGCCCTCGAACCAGCACCCCAAGCCCATGTGGTCCAATTTGTTAGAAAAGTTACGTCCTTATCTGTTGAGCTTTTTCAACATCAAGGAGGAGGAAGCGCCCAAGTTCTACCTGCTGTTCTGGCACTCCTTCTTCTTGGGCATTTTCATCGCGATGTACTTCGTGCCGGCCAACGCCGTCTTCGTGAAGGACTACGGGAGCGAGACGCTGCCGCTGGCCTACATCGTCTCGGGCGTGGTGGGCTGGGCCGTGAGCACGGGCTACTCGCAGTTGCAGAAGAACGCCAACAGCAAGCGGCTGTTCGTCGGGGCGCTGCTGTTCACCTCGCTGGCCACGCTGACCATCCGCTTCCTGGGCCAGGGCATCCTGCCCGGCAAGACGGTGAGCTTCCTGGCCTTCGTGGGGGCCTGGCCCCTGACCACGCTGGTGGGCATCGTCTCCGGCGGCCTGGTGCTGGACCAGCTCAACCTGCGGCAGGCCAAGCGGCTGTTCGGCTCGATAGGCATGGGCGGGGTCCTGGCCGCTGTGATGAGCTACTTCCTGATACCGGTGCTGGTCAACCACCTGGGCCAGCCGCTCGACTTCTTCATCATCGCGGCCAGCGGCACCCTGGTGAGCACCGGGCTGCTGATGGTCATCTACCGCCGCTACGACCCCTCGAAGAAGGACCAGGAGAGCGTTTACATAAAGTCCAAGGCCAAGCTCAAGGAAGAGCAGGACGCGCCCAAGCACTCGCTCGGCTTCGCCGACCTGTTCCAGGACAAGTACCTGCGCTGGGTGATGGTCGTGGCCATGATGTCGAGCGTGCTGAACTACTTCACCGACTTCGGCTACCTCGCGGCGGTGCGGTCGCGGGGCATGTCGGCCGACCAGGTGGCGGTCTTCCTGGCCCTTGTCGGGGGCACCTTCAAGTTCGGCGAGCTGCTGATCTCGTACTTCTCGAGCCGGCTGCTCAGCCGCTACGGCGTCCGGCTGGGCCTGTCGATGCTGCCGTTCACCTCGCTGGCCTTCATCGGCCTGGCCACGGCCGTGGTGCTGGTCTTCGGCGTGGAGAGCGTCTTCTTCCTGGTGTTCATGGCCACCAACAAGATCTTCGACCGCGTCCTGCGCCACGGGCTCGACACGCCCTCCATCAACATCCTCTACCAGCCCCTGCCCGACCACCAGAAGCTGGAGGCGCAGTCGCTCGTGGGCGTGGTAACGCAGATGTCCACCGGCCTCGCGGGCCTGCTGCTGCTCCTGCTCTCGTGGCTGCTCACGGGAGAGCACGGCTTCCAGCTCCGGTTCTACAACTTCTTCTTCCTGCCCATCCTGCTGCTCTGGGCCTTCTTCTCGCGCCGGCTCTACGAGAGCTACAAGGTCAAGCTCCGCGAGATCCTCAGCCAGAAGAAGCAGGAGCCCAGCCGCCACGAGCTCGAGCTGATGTACGGCAGCGAGCTGCTCTTCAGCCAGCTCGACAACGACAACATCGACGAGGTCAAGATGAGCGCCACCATCCTCTCGGAGACCAACCCGCTGGTGCTGCGCCCGGTGGCCGAGCGCCTGCTGGCCATTCCCAGCGCCACGGTCCAGAAGGCCATCCTGCGCAACGTGGACAGCACCTACCCGCCCGAGCTGCTCGGCCCGATCAGGTCCCTGCTCGAGTCGCCGCAGCAGACCATCCGCAGCCTGGCCGAGAAGGCCGCCGTCAGCATCGCCGCCGACGCCGAGCCGCCCCTCAAGGCCCGGGAGCTCGAGGCCCTCTGCCTCTCGGGCGAGCCCGACAAGCAGATCCGGGCCATCAAGCAGATGTTCCGCGCCAAGCTGCTGGGCGACGACCTCTGGATAGCCCAGCTCCTGGAAAGCCCCGACAACCGCGTCCGGCACTCGGCCATCGCCCTGGCCAGCCAGCGCGACTCGGCCCAGCTCAAGGCCCGCCTGGTGGACATGCTCAACTCGCCGAAGAACCACCACGTCGTGGCCAACGCGCTGGTCTTCCTGGGCGACCGCGTCCTGCCGCAACTGGCCATGTTCTTCGACCCTGAGCAGGCCCGGCTGGAGGTCCTGCTCAAGGTCGTCGAGGTCTGCGCCCGCGTCGGCTCCGAGGCCGCGCAGGACCTCCTGCTCAAGAACATCGACTACCAGGACCGCGAGGTCCAGGCCGCCATCATCCGGGCCCTCTACTTCAGCGAGTTCCAGGCCCGCGAGAACCAGAGCCAGCGCGTCAAGGACAAGATCGTCGATACCATCCGCACCATCGTCTGGCTGTTCGCCTCCATCAACGACGTGGTCAGCGAGCGCAACACCCTCAAGCTCATCCAGTCGCTCGACCTCGAGCGAGAGGCCAGCTTCGAGCGCCTCTTCATGCTCCTGAGCTTCCTCTACCAGCCCGCCACCATCGACCTCATCAAGAAGAACATCATCGGCGAGAACACCATCTTCGCCCTCGAGATCATCGAGAACTTCATCCGGCAAGACCTCAAGGAGATGCTCGTCCCCCTCTTCGACGACATCTCCCTGAGCCAGAAGGTCAAGAAGCTCCAGCACTTTTTCCCCCAGGAGAAGCTCCGATTCACCGACAGGCTCCGCGACATCATCGTCAAGGACTTCGACAGCATCGACCTCTGGTCCAAGACCAAGGCCATCGAGCTGCTCGGCAAGATACACCGCCGCAAGAAGGAAGGCGTCGAGCCCGGAAGCAAGGCCGTGGCCGAGGAGCAGGTCGAAAGCAACATCAGGGTCTGGGTCCGCGAGGAGGTGGACAAGCTCCTGCTCCAGATCCGCCGGTCCGAGATGCCCGACGAGATCTTCGCCTGCCTCTACCACGCCGACGAGCTCATCTACTCCACCGCCGCCAAGATCATCTACGACGAGAACCCCGCACGCTGCTTCGACTACCTCAAGAAGCTCTCGCCCGAGAAGCAGGAGATGATGGAGATGCTCTCTTCCGGCAACACCGACAAGAAGCTCCTGGTCGAAAAGGTCAAGATGCTCAAGCGCCTGACCCTCTTCTTCTCCGTGCCCGAGAACGTCCTGGTCAAAATGGCCAAGATCATGAACGTCTGGCAGCTCAAGAAAGGACAGGTCATCGACCTCAACTCCGAGACCTACCGCGACGACATCTTCGTGGTCGTCCGCGGAGGGCTCAAGGTGCAGCACCAGGACGACGACTCCGAGATCCTCTTCAACAAGAACGACATCCTGGTCCGAGGCCTCAACTTCGCCCCCGAGACCGACAGCATCATCGCCGACAAGCAGACCATCGTCCTGCACGGAAACCGGTACAACTACTTCAACCTCCTGCTCGAGGAGACCGACATCATCTCCCACATCTTCGAGCAACTGCTCTGGAAACGCCCCTGACAGCGGGGCCTCACTGCCCTTCGGACACCAGCCCGCCGGTCAGGACCACCAGTTGGGTGTGGCTGTCCACCAGGTCGAACTTGGCCTGGGCGGCGGCCAGGGCCGACTGCAGGTAGAGCATCTGTATGGCGCGGTAGTCGAAGGAGTTGATGGCTCCGGACTTGTACTTGTCCTCGGCGATCTGGAGGTTGAGCCGCGCGGCCTCGAGGTTCTGCTCGGCCACCCGCTCTACCTGCTTGCGGGCCTCGTAGATGGCGTTGGCCGAGACGACCTGGCTGGCCAGTTGCAACTGCGCCTGCTCGACGCGGACCTGGGCGATCTCGTGCTGGAGCTGCGCGTTCTCGATCTGCCGGTGGCGGTTCTGGCCGTCGAAGATGGTGTAGGCCACGCCGAGGTTGCCGTAGAAGTCGTAGCCGGTGGTGGTGATGCTGCGCTTCTGCTCCTCGACGGTCAGGGCGAAGCGCGAGCCTTGGAAGTCGGTGCCCAGGTTGAGGGTGACGCGGGGGTAGAGGGCCGTGCGGGCCTGGTCGATGGCGGTCTCGTTGAGGCTCCGGCTGAGGCGGAGGCTCTGGAGGTTCTTGTTCTCGGCCTCGGCCTTGGCGACCATCTGCTGGAGGTCGTAGGCCTGGGTCATGGGGCTGAGCCGCTCGGAGGGCAGGTAGGGCGCGTCGGGCTGCTCGCCCATGGCCAGGTTGAGGGCGCGCAGCGAGTTCTCGAAGTTGATCTTCTGGAGCAGGTAGTTCGAGGAGTCGCTCAAGAAGGCGTTCTGCTCCTGCAAGACCTCGAAGGTGACGGCGCTGCCGAGCTCCTTGCGGCTGAGGACGTACTGGTAGCGGTCTCGGCTGAGGGCCATGACCTCGGCGGTGACCTCGAGGCGCTCCTTCTGGAGCGAGGCGTCGTGGTAGGCCAGGATGACCTGCTGGAGGGTCTGCTCGATGGTGGCGGCGTAGGCCACCTGCGCGGCCTCCTCCTGGAGGCTGAGGCTCTCGCGGCTGGCGCTGACGGCGAACCCGTTGAAGAGCACCCAGTTGAGGTTGAGGTTGGGCGAGACGCTGTTGGTGGTGGCCCGGAACCGCTGGTCGGGGAAGGCCTGGTTGGGGCGGTCGTCGTAGCGGTTGTTGAAGTTGACGCTGGCCGTCAGGGTGGGCAGGGCGCCGGCGTTGGCCAGGGTGTTGTTGTTCTGGGCCACCTGCCGCTCGCGCGTCACGATTTGGATCTGGTGGTTGTTTTCCAGGCCGATCTGGACGGCGTCGGCCAGGCTGATGGGCTTTTCCTGGGCCCGCGCGGGCGCTGCCAGGGCCAAGGCGGCGAGCAGGGGGGCGAATTTCCAAAATCTCATGCGGGTAGGGCGTTGGGTATGGGGTTCAGGGTGCGTTGGCGGGGCCTTTAGTCGATGTTGCGCTGCTGGTTCTCCACGGCCACCTCGACATGCTCTCGGTCGAGCCGTTTTCCGGTCCAGAACCAGATGGCGTACATCTTCAGGTCGTTGGCCACCAGGATGAGGGCCGGGAAGAAGAGCAGGATGAAGACGGTTCCCACGAGCACCCCGTAGGCCAGGGAAATGGCCATGGGGATCAGGAACTGCGCCTGCACGCTCTTCTCGAGGATCAGCGGGTAGAGCCCCAGGGTGGTGGTGATGGTGGTCAGCAGGATGGCCCGCAGGCGGGATGTCCCGGCCTCGTGCGCGGCCTCCTGCACGCGCTTGCCCTCCTCGAGCAGCGAGTTGTACTTCGAGAGGAAGACCACGGCGTCGTTGATGACGACCCCCGAGAGGGCTATCATGCCCCAGGCGCTGAGGGTGGAGACGGGGAATCCCTCGATGCCGTGCCCCCACAGGGCGCCCAGCCAGCCCAGGGGGATCATGAAGAGCACCAGCACGGCCTGAAGGCCCGACTTGAAGTGGATCATCAGGATCAGGGCGATGACGGCCAGGGCCAGGCCGAAGTACTTCTTCATCTCGGCGGTGTTCTCGGCGTTGCGCTTGGCCTGCCCCTGCGCCTCGACCAGGACCCCGGGGAAACGGGCGTTGAGCTGGGGGATGATTTCCTGGTCGATGCGCGCCAGGATGGGCGGGACGGGGTCGGCGGGGTTCTTCAGGTCGGCCTCCACGCGCACCTCCTTCTGGCCGTTGAAGCGCTTGATGTTGACGTAGCCGCGGGCGATCTGGTAGTCGGCCAGCTCCGAGAGGGGGTACTCGCCCAGTGCGGTCTTGATCTTCATCTGCTCGAGCTGCCCGAGGTTGAGGCGGTCCATCTCAGGGTAGCGGACCCAGACGCGGAGCTCGTCGCGGCCCATCTGGAGGCGCTGCGCCTGGCCTCCGAAGAAGCCCTGGCGCACCTGGTTGCTGATGGCGGCGTGGTTGAGGCCCAGGAAGTAGGCCTGGGGCTTCAGCTCGAGCTGCACCTCGAGCTTGCCCTCGGCGTTGTTGTCGTTGATGTTGTCGAGCTCGGCGAGCTTGGCCAGCTCCTCCTTGAAGAAGGCCTTGGCCAGCTCCAGCTCGTGGCCGTCCTTGCCCAGCAGGCTGTACGAGACGGGGCTTCCCCAGCGGTTTCCGCCGCCGACGGTGAACTTGTCGGCCTCGGGCACCGGGCCGATCTTCTCTCGCACGCGGGTAGAGACGTCCGTGGCGGCGATGGCGGCTCCCTCCATGTTGCGGAGGATGACCTCGATGCTGCCGGCGTGCCCGCCTGCCTCCTGCCCGCTGAAGGCGGAGCCCATGGTCGCGAAGGTGTACTTCACGTAGGGGACCGTGTCGCCGTGCTCGGCCATGAGCTCGTCGTTGGCCTCCCAGACGGCCTTCTCGAAGCGGACCAGGAACTCCTTGGTGCGGGCCTCGCCCGCCCCGGGCGTGAAGGCCAGGTTGATGCTGAAGGTGTCGAACTGGACGAAGGGGAAGAAGGTCGCCTGGATGAAGCCGCCGCGCACCAGGCCCACCGTCAGCAGGATCAGGGCCACGGGTAGGGTCGCCATGACCCACTTGTGCCGGATGATCACGAGCAGCAGCCGCCCGTAGAGCTTGTCGCGCAGGTAGTCGATGGCGTCGTCCAGGCGGTCGCGCAGCGTCTTGGTCTGGCCCTTCTCGCTCTCCTTGAGCACATTCGAGTTGGCCAGGTGCGCCGGCAGCACGAAGAAGGCCTCCAGCAGCGAGAAGGCCAGGCTGAAGACCACCACGAAGGCCATCTCGTACATGAACTCGAGTGAGCCCTCAATCAGGAAGAGAGGCAGGAAGGCCACGATGGTCGTGGTCACGGACGTGATCACCGACGGCAGAACCTCCATGGTGCCGTCCACGGCGGCCCGCGCCGGGCTCTTGCCCATCTTGAAGTGCGTGAAGACGTTCTCCCCGATCACGATGCCGTCGTCCACCAGGATGCCGACCACCAGGATCATCCCGAAGAGCGAGATCATGTTGATGGTGACGCCCGAGAGCGCGGCCACGATGAACATGGCCAGGAAGGCCGAGGGGATGCCCCAGGCCACCCAGAACGAGAGCCGGATGCTCAGGAACAGCGACAAGGCCAGGACCACGAGCACCAGCCCTTGGATGCCGTTGGTTATCAGCAGGTCGAACCGCGAGTTGAGCAGCTCCAGCCGGTCGAAGGTTACTACCAGGCTGACGTCCTGGTGCTGGGCGTTGAAGTTGGCCGCGTACTGGTTGCAGTAGTCGGATATGGCCTCCAGGTCCTCCTCGGTCAGGCGGTCGATGCGGAAATAGACGGCCTGCTTGCCGTTGATCAGCGACTCGGAGGCCACGTCGGCGAAGGCCAGCCGCACCTGGGCCACGTCGCGCACGCGCAGGAAGCTGCCGTCGGGGTTGGCCCGCAAGACGATTTCCGCTATCTTGTTGGGATCCACGCTGCGCGCCCGCGAGCGGATGAGGACCTCCTGCTCGTCGGACTTGATCTGCCCTCCGGAAACGTCGCTGTTGTTCAGGGCGATGGCCGCGGAGACCTGGTCGATGGTCAGGCCGTAGCGGCGCAGGTCCTCCTCGCTGACCTCGACCGAGAGCTCCAGGGCCGGGTAGCCCGAGAGGGCTATCTGCGACATGACGCCCGAGCGCAGGAACTCGTCCTCGATGTCCTCGGCCATGGCCTTGAGCGTCAGCAGGTCGGCCTCGCCGTAGAGGGCCATCTGCATGGCCGGCGAGAAGGGGCGCTGCTTGAAGATGACCGGCGGCTCGGCGTCCACGGGGAAGCCCGAGATGCCGTCCACGGCGTTCTTGACCTCGGTGAGCATCTCGTCGAGGTCGTACTGCCCGGTGGACTCGATGGTCACGGAGGCGAAGTTCTCGGACGAGGTGGAAGTGATTTCCTTGATGCCGACGATGCCCCGCACGGACTCCTCGATGCGGGTGGTCACGCCCTCCTCCATCTCCTTGGGCGATGCCCCGGGGTAGGCCACCTGGATGCTGATGATCTTGGCCTCGGTCTCGGGGAAGAAGGACTTCTTCATGTTCAGGTAGCTGATCGACCCGAAGACCATGAGCACCACCACGATGATGTTGGCGTAGAAGGGATACTTGACGAAGGCTTTGATCAGATTTTCCATGCTGGGAACCGGTGTTGTGTGGGGAGGTGGGGGCGGGCGGGCTTAGGCCTCGGGCTCGAGGGTCTGGACGGGGTCGTTCTCGCGGGCGTTGGCCAGGGGCTCCACCACCAGCTCGGCTCCCTGGGGCAGCCCGTCGAAGATGAGGGTCTCGTCGTTGTACTTCAGGACGCGTATCTCGCGCTTGGCGAGCCTTCCGTCCTGCACGATGAAGACCTGGTTCTGGTTGAAGACGGCGTTGCGGGGCATCTCCATGGCCTGCTCCCAGCTTCCGCCGGGGAAGGTGGCCGTGAGGAACTGGCCGTTGTAGAGCGGGTGCCCGGGGTCCTGGTTGACGCCCACGAACACGGCCACCGACTGGGTGTTGGGGTCGATGAAGTCCGACTTGCGGGACACGGTGCCGCCCCACTGGTGCGAGCCGGCCTTGTCCGTGACGGTGACGGCGTCGCCCAGGCGTATCCAGGTGGCGTTGGTGGCGTCCACGGGCACCTCCAGCTCGAGGCGGTCGGTGCTGATGATGCGGGCCAGGCGGGCGCCCGGGTTGGCCACGGAGCCCACCTCCATGACCACATCGGCGTAGGTGCCGTTGAAGGGGGCGTGGAGGAAGTACTTGAGCTGCCGGAGCTCCTCGCTCTTGATGGCGTAGAAATCGGCCAGGATGTTGCGGCTGGCCAGGTAGATCTTCTCCTGGTCGGAGCGGGGCTGGGGCATGTCGGGCATGGGCTTGTCGAGGTCGATGGCGTTGAAGAACGCGAGCCAGGCCGGGTAGCTGGCCGGATGGTCGATCTTGAAGTCGGGCAGCAGGTTGGCGATCGAGTTGAGGAAGCGGCTCTTGAGGCCCTTGAGGGCCAGGACGGCCTCGTCGTTGAGGATGCGCAGGAGCAGTTGTCCCTCGCGGAAGCTCTGTCCCTTCTTCAGGGGCACGCTGCCGGCCAGGATCTTGCCCTGGACCTCGGCCATGAGGTCCAGGTCGCGCTGCGAGTTGAGGCGCCCGGAGGCGGTTATCCCGGCCCGGATGTCGGCGTAGCGGACGCTCTGGGTCCGCACGAAGCGGGCCTCCTGCTGCCGGTTGGGCGCGGCCGGGGCCTCGGCCTGCGCGGCGAGCATGCGCATGCCCAGGAAGCCCAGGGCCATGATGGCGAACATGGAGGTCAGGATGGCGATCTTGCGTTTCATTTTCGTTGTCGGTCTTATGGGTCCTTTTGTCGTTCGGGTCGTTCTGTCGCGGGGGGGGGCGGGCGGGCCTCAGAGGCATCCCGTGCCTTCGAAGTCGGGGCTGGTGTTGGCGGCGATCTTGTCGAGCACGCGCAGGGCCAGGGCCAGCTCGTCGGGCGGGATGCCGCGGGTGGCGCCGCTGAGGGTCTGCTCGATGACCAGGGCCAGCTCGGCCTGGCGGTCGCGGCCGGCGGGGGTGAGCACCACGCGCTTGTTGCGCCGGTCCCTGGGGTCTCCCTCGCGCCGCACCAGGGCGTCCCGCTCGAGCTTGTCGAGCAGGTTGGTGATGCTGGCCTTGTTCAGGAAGATCTTGTGGGCGAGCTCCTGCTGGTTCATGCCGTCGGAGTGGGTCAGGGCGAAGAGCACCAGGAGCTGCTCCTTGGTGGTGGGGTAGCCCTTCTCGGCGAACCCCCGGTCTAAGGCGTTGCCCAGCACGCGGGCCGTCCGGCCGATGACGCGTCCGACTTTGCTCAGGTCCATTTCCATCTCCAGGCTCCGTCCGATTAAGTTTGAATTCAAACGGTCGCGAATTAAATCAATTCGTGCCATATGCCAAAGATGTTCTAAAGCATCGACCGGAAAAAGGCTCGGGCGCCATTGCGCGGGCCTGGCGCCGCCGGGGCCGCAGGGGAGGCCCTGGCAAAAGTTTTTCGGCATGGGCGATTGGCCTGGCGGTCCGCGCGCGCCCGTGCCAGCCATTGCCTGGGTGCCGCGCGATTTTGCCCAGCGACGGGCAGGCGACAGGGCAGGCCCCGCGGTGCCGGGCCGGGCGCGGCGGAGACCGGGAAAGTCGTCGGCCGACGGGCCCGCGCCCGGGCGTGGTGTCCATCGCGTTGGAAAACAAGCGAATGCCCAATTCTTTCCATCAGGGGAAAGCCCCCGCGCGGCTTGCCGGGTGGCCAAGGCGAATGCCGGGCTCCCGGCTCCGGTGGCCGCCCCCAAAAGGCGGGGAGCGCTGGCGGGCTCCCCATCCTGGCCAGGGCAAGGCTGGAGGCCCTCCGGGGCCATGCCGAAAGACTTTCCGGTCGAGGCCGCCGGGGCCTCGCGCGTAGTTTCAGGGTAGGAGGGGCCCCGCTCCGGGCTGCGATTATTTGCCTATATTTAAGCGCCAAAACGGCGACAAGGGAATGCGGAAAAACATTTCCGGGTTTGGCAAGGTCGAAATTAGAAGGGATCTTGTGGCCTCGAAAGCGAGCGCGGGCGGCCCTGCGCGCGGCTGGCCTCAAGAACACCCGAACAAAGCACCCTTCGGCATGGCATTCAAAGACAAACTGCGCGTTTTCCAATCCCGGCTACTGAACATCGTCTTCTGGTCCGTGGTGTCGGCCGCCTTCATCGGGCCGGGCACCATCACCACGGCCACGAAGGCAGGCGCCGCCTATGGTTTCGACCTGCTGTGGGCGATAGCCTTCTCGACCTTCGCGTGCCTGCTGCTGCAGGAGGCCAGCGCGCGCATCACGATCTACTCGGGCCGCGACCTGGGCCAGGCCATCGCCAAGCAGTTCGAGGGCAAGCCCTCGGGCGTGGTGGTGCTGGTGCTGGTGATCGGGGCCATCATCCTGGGCTCGGCGGCCTACGAGGCGGGCAACGTCCTGGGCTCGGTGGAGGGCCTGAAGATGCTCTTCCCTTCGGTGCCGTCATGGCTGCTGGTGAGCGCCACGGGCCTGCTGGCCTTCCTGGCCCTGAGCCTCCGCTCGCTGGCGGCGATCTCGAAGTTCATGGGCCTGCTCGTGATGCTGATGGGGATTGCCTTCTTCTTCGCCATCTTCAGCGTGGACCTGGACTGGCCCAGGCTGCTGGAGGGCATGGTGGTGCCCCGGATACCCGAGTTTTCGCCCCTGACGGGCGACCCGGGCGCGGGCCTGCTGATCCTGGCGCTGATCGGCACCACGGTGGTCCCCTACGACATCTTCCTGGGCTCTGGGGTGCTAGAGAAGAAGCAGACCATCAAGGAGATGCGCTTCGGCCTGAGCATCGCCATCGTGCTGGGCGGGATCATCTCGATGGCGGTGCTGGTGGTGGGCACGCTGGTGGACGCCGAGGTGGTCCGGAAGGTGTCCGGCCAGGAGCAGGTGACCGAGGCGGTGCTCTCGGAGCACCTGTACGAATCGCTGACGCTGACCCTGAACGACAGGCTGGGCATCGCCGGGGTGGCGGTGCTGGGCTTCGGGATGTTCGCGGCGGGCTTCTCGTCGGCCATCACGGCGCCGCTGGCCTCGGCCCTGACGGCCAAGAGCCTGTTCGAGAACCGCAACCGCGACCGCTGGGACACCCGGTCGCGCAACTACAAGCTCATCTGGGGAGGGGTGCTTTCCTTCGGGCTGGCCTTCGGCTTCGCGGGGGTCCAGCCCGTCCCTGCGATCATCTTCGCGCAGGCGCTCAACGGGCTGATACTCCCGTTCATCAGCATCTTCCTGATCTTCGTGATCAACGACATATCCATCATGGGCAAGGAGGGCATCAACGGCTGGTCCTCGAACATCCTGATGGCGGTGGTGGTCTGCGTGAGCCTCATCATGGGGCTGATCAAGGTGCGCGACGCCGTGGCGGAGGTCTGGGAAATCGTGATCGAGAAGGGCTGGATGAGCCTGGAGATGATCGCCATGACGGCCCTGCTGATCAGCCTGGCCATCCTGACGCGCATCTACGTGGTGCGCAGCCGGAAGCTCAAGAACCTGAAATGAACCGCACCAACGCGCAAAATTGGCCCCGCTGGAAAATGGAGAGCTTTTTTTTCGTTAATTTGAAGGCTTGCGCGGAAGCGCGGCACCTCAACAACATAAGCAGACGCGCCCAATGGCAACGCTCGAGATGAAACCGTTTTTGCTGAAAACCTTTAATCTCAAACCTGAGGAAGGCTTGAAGTTCACGCTGTTGTTCTTCCACTCCTTCTTCCTGGGCCTGTTCATCGCGTTCTATTTCGTGACGGCCAACGCGGTCTTCATCGACCACTACGACAGCAAGATGGTCCCCGTGGCCTACCTGGTGGCGGGCATCTCGGGCTACCTGATGACCTCGATCTACTCCTACATGCAGAAGCGGGTCAACAGCCTGGTGCTCTTCCTGACGGCCCTCTCGTTCATGCTGGTCATCCCGCTGGCCGGCCGGCTGGGCCTGAACTTCTTCGACGAGCAGCGCCTGAGCTTCTTCGTGTTCATCTGGGGCTGGCCCTTCATCTCGCTGGTGGGCATCGAGTCGGGCGGCCTGGCCCTGCGCTTCTTCAACCTCCGGCAGGTCAAGCGCCTGTTCGGCCTGGTGAACATGGGCGGGGTCATCGCCTCCATCATCGGCTACCTGGTCATCCCCGTGCTGCTGCGCCACCTGGGCCACGCCTACGACCTGCTCTACTTCGGGGCCGTCAGCGTGCTGGTCAGCGTGGTGATGCTGCTGCTCATCTACAAGAACTTCTCGACCGAGACCACCCAGATGACCTCCCTCCAGAAGCCCAAGGACAGCGAGAAGAAGGGCTTCCTCAAGCTCTCGCACGACCGCTACTACGCGCTGATCTTCTTGTCGGCCTGCTTCTCCATGACGGTCATCTACATCATGGACTTCGGCTTCCTGGCCACCACCAAGTCGCAGATCAGCGACCCGGCCAAGCTCTCCTACTTCCTGTCCATCGTCTTCGCGGCCCTGAAGATCGGCGAGCTGATCCTCTCGTACTTCTCGGGCCGCATCCTGAGCAACCGCGGGGTGAAGCTGGGCCTGACCATCCTGCCCGTCACCCTGAGCCTGCTGCTGGTGGGGGCCCTGGCCTCCGAGCTGGTCTCGTCGGTGGCCAGCGTCGGCTTCTTCGCCTTCATGGTGCTGGGCAAGTCCCTCGAGCGCATCATCCGCCGGGCCCTGGACGACCCCGCCTTCAACATCCTCTACCAGCTCCTGCCCGACGACGAGAAGCTCTCGGTGCAGACCCGCGTGGGCGTCATCATGCAGCTCTCCATCAGCATCGCCGGAGGGGTGCTCTGGCTCTTCACCGAGATCTTCAAGACCCCCGACCAGGGCTTCGACCTCTACTACTTCCCCTTCATCTTCCTGCCCATCCTCCTGGCCTGGAGCTTCATCGCCTTCAAGCTCTACAAGCGCTACAAGCTCAAGCTCCGCGACATCCTCGAGGAGCGCAACCGCAAGAAGGCCAAGCAGGTACACCGGGACATCTACGGCAGCGACGTGCTCAGCAACGAGCTCAAGACCGAGCGCGACATCGAGTCGCTCCGGCTGGCCGTCACCATCCTCTCCGAGACCAACCCCCGCAACATCGAGCCCCACGCCGCCCACCTGCTGCGCCTGAACGACTCCACCATCCGCAAGGCCATCCTGAGCAACATCAACCCCTCCTGGACCCTCGACGTCAAGGCGCCCATCCAGGAGATCCTCGCCAGGCCCGACCAGGCCGACGAGGAGACCCTCGAGCTGGCCCAGCTCGCCCTGTGCAGCTTCGACTACGCCGACATCGAGGCCCACCAGCCCGAGCAGATCCTGGCCATGGTCGATTCCAACTCCATCCGCGACCGCATCACCGTGGTCAAGTACCTCTTCTACAAGGAGCTGCCCGACGACGAGCGCGTCATCTTCCGCCTGCTCGAGGACCCCGACAAGACCATCCGGCAGGCGGCCATCCGCCTGGCCGGCAAGGCCCGCACCCCGGCCCTGACCCGGCACCTGGTCCACCTGATCGAGACCCCCGAGTTCCACCACATCACCGGGAGCACCCTGGTCGAGCTCGGCGAGGAGGTGCTGCCCGAGCTCAACGGCCTGGTCAGGCCCGCGCAGGACGCCATCGTCATCAAGAAGGTCATCGAGATAGGCGCCCGCATCGGCACCCTGGCCGCCAAGGAGATGCTCCTGGCCCTGGTCAACTACCCCGACAAGGAGGTCCAGCGCGCCGTCATCCAGGGCCTGTACTTCTGCCATTTCCAGGTCACCGAGGAGCAGGCCCCCGTGGTCAAGAAGAAGATACAGGAGGTCGTCGGCAACATCCTCTGGGCCTACGTCACCATCAGCGACATCGAGGCCGAGAAGAACACCCTCAAGCTCGTCCAGGCCATCGACCTCGAGCGCGAGAACGAGTTCGAGCTGCTCTTCACCCTGCTCAGCTTCGTCTATCAGCCCGCCACCATCGAGCTCATCAAGACCAACATCATCGGCGAGAACATCATCTTCGCCCTGGAGATCATCGACAACTTCATCGCCCAGGACGTCAAGCAGCTCATCATCCCCATCATCGACAAGGTCTCGGTCAACCAGCGCGCCAAGAAGCTCAAGGCCTACTTCAACTTCGAGCGGATGCGGCTGGCCGAGCGCCTCAAGGACATCATCCTCGAGGACTACTCCCGGGTGGACATGTGGTCCAAGAACAAGGCCATCGAGCTGCTGGCCAAGCTCTTCAAGGGCAAGAAGTCCCAGGAAATCAAGGCCAAGGAGGAGGACACCTACCGAGACGTCCCGATCTGGACCAAGGAGGAGGCCGCCGACGTGCTCTCCAAGATCCGCCGGAGCGAGATCCCCGACGAGATCTTCCTCTGCCTGCACCACGCCGACGAGCTGGTGTACAGCACCGCCGCCAAGATCATCTACGACGAGCACCCCGTGACCTGCGTCAACCACCTCAAGAAGCTCTCGCCGGTCAAGCAGGAGATGATCGAGATCCTCGAGAACTCCATGTCCGACCTGCTGCTCGAGCGGGTCAAGCTGCTCAAGCGCATCCCCCTGTTCTTCCGCCTGCCCGAGAACACCCTGGTCAAGCTGGCCAAGCTCTTCAAGAGCCAGACCATCGGCAAGGAGGGCGTGGTCATGCTGGTCAACCAGGACGGCTCGGAGAACATCTACATCATCCTCCGGGGGAAGATGTTCTACAAGAAGCACGACAAGGTGGTCTCGAAGTTCACCAACCGCGACATCGTGGTCCGCGGGCTCAACGTGGAGCTCAACGCCCGCGAGATCTTCTCGGAGCGCAACACGACCCTGCTGGCGGGCAACCGCTTCTCGTACTTCAACCTGCTGGTGGACGAGACCGAGATCATCCGCTACATGTTCGAGGTGCAGCAGCCCAGCGGCAAGAAGTGAGCCTGCCGGCCTTGCCCTAGGCTTCCGCCTGGTCTTTCGCGTCCCCCCCCCCCGGGGCTGCCTTCTGGAATGGCGCGCCGGGGGCGCGGATCGGGCAGATGGGCACCGGCGAGCCCTTGGAATTGGCGCCCTCCGTCCGTCACCGGCCCCCAAGTTTCCACAAAGGAAAGCGGAGCAGCCGTTTTTTTTGTTTTTTTGGGCCGCCAATCCCGCCGCCCGCAACTTCACCCGCTGACAACATGATCCTCTGCATCGAAAGCTCATCCCAGAACTGCTCGGTGGCCCTGTGGCACCAGGGCCGCGTCGCGGGCCTGATCGAGGAGGACACTCCCCGGGCCCACGCCAGCCTGCTCTCGGTCTTCGTCGAGAGGCTGCTGGCCCAGGCGGGCATCTCGCCGAGGGAGCTCGACGCCGTGGCTGCCAGCGCCGGGCCGGGCTCCTACACGGGCCTGCGCATCGGCGTCTCGCTGGCCAAGGGCATCGCCTTCGGGGCCGGCGTCCCGCTGCTGGCCGTGGACACCCTGGCCAGCCTGGCCCACCACGCGGGCCAGGCGGCCGGCAATCCGCCCGGCGCGCTGTTCTACCCGACGGTCGATGCCGGCCGCACGGAGCTCTTCGCGGGCATCTACGACGGCCAGGGCAGGGCCCTGCGCGCGGCGGGGCCCGAGTTCGTGGAGCAGGAGCCCTGGATGCCCCAGCTCGGGCAGGGGCCGCTGGTGGTGCTCGGCTCGGGCGCCCCCAAGTGCGAGCAGGCCATCCGCCACCCCAACGCCAGCTTCCGCCCCGAGGTCCTGCCTTCGGCCAGCCACCTGGGCCCCCTGGCCCAGCGCGCGCTCGAGGCTGGCCAACTGGCCGACCTGGCCTACTTCGAGCCTTTGTACCTCAAGGCCTACGTGGCCAAGTTGCCCAGCAAAAACGTTTTCCGATGAGCAAGATGACCCACCGGCGGCGCAAGGTCGCCATTCTGGTTTACGAGGGGGTCGAGGCCATGGACCTGGCCGCCCCGGCCGAGGTCTTCGGCTTCCTGAAGGAGCACTTCGAGGCCTGGACCGTGGGCCTGGACCTCGGGCCCGTGCGCAGCCAAGGCTTCCTGGCCCTGCTGCCCGACCACGACCTGGAGTCCTGCCCGCCGATGGACATCCTGGTGGTGCCCGGAGGCGAGGTGGACGCGCTCATGGGCCATGCCGCGCTGCGCCGCTGGCTGGCCGACCGGAGCCAGGGCGTGGAGATCCTCTTCTCGATCTGCACCGGCGCGGGCCTGCTGGCCGACGCCGGCCTGCTCCGCGACATGGAGGTCTGCACTTTCCACAACTACTACCAGAAGCTCCGGGCCCTGGAGCCGACCTGCCGCGTGGACGTCCACTCGCGCTTCCGCCTGAACGGCAAGGTGCTCACGGCGGCCGGGGTCAGCGCGGGCATCGACGCCTCGCTCTTCCTGGTGGGCCGCCTGCTGGGCACCTCCGTGGCCCAGATGGTGGCCGCCTACATGGAGTATCCCCTGTCGAACGAGTGGCAGCACGAGCGTTGAAGATAGCCGTCAACACCCGCCTGCTGCTCGAAAACCGGCTGGAGGGCATCGGCTGGTTCGCCTACGAGACGCTCTCGCGGCTGGCCCGCTGGCATCCCGAGGTGGAGTTCGTCTTCCTGTTCGACAGGCCGTTTTCGCAGCAATTCGTCTTCGGGCCCAACGTCCGGGCGGTGGTGCTGGGCCCGCAGGCCCGGCATCCGGTCTTGTTCGTGGCCTGGTTCGAGCTGTCGGTGGCCCGCTTCCTGGACCGCGAGAAGCCGGACCTGTTCCTTTCGCCCGACGGCTTCCTCTCGCTGCGGACGCGGGTGCCGAGCCTGGCGGTCATCCACGACCTGAACTTCATGCACCGCCCGCAGGACCTGCCGTGGCTGGTGCGCTCGTACTACCGCTTCTTCTTCCCGCGGTTCGCGGCGGCGGCGGCCCGGGTGGCCACGGTGTCGGACTACTCGCGGCAGGACCTGGTGCGGACCTTCGGGCTGGAGGCCGGGCGGGTGGACGTGGTCCTGAACGGGGCCAGCGCCAGCTTCGCGCCGCTCGGCCCGGCCGAGCGGGAGCAGGCCCGGGCGGAGTTCGCCCAGGGGCAGGGCTACTTCGTGTTCGTGGGGAGCCTGCACCCGCGCAAGAACGTCGAGGGGATGCTGGAGGCTTTCGAGCGCTTCAAGAGCGAGTCGCCCACGCCGGCCAAGCTGGTGGTGGTGGGCCGCGAGATGTTCAAGACGGGCGGCATCGGGCGGCTGCTGGGGCGGATGCGCCACCGGGCGGACGTGCTGTTCACCGGGCGGCTGGAGCCCGACAGGCTCCGGCTGGCCCTGGGCGGGGCCGAGGCGCTGGTGTTCGTGCCCTTCTTCGAGGGCTTCGGCATCCCGCTGCTGGAGGCCATGCAGGCGGGCGTGCCGGTGCTCAGCTCCGACCGCACCTCTTTGCCCGAGGTGGCCGGAGGCGCGGCCCTGCTGGTCCCGCCCGACGACATCGGGGCCATCGCCCGCGGCATGGCCGCGCTCTGGCACGACAAGGCCCTGGCGGCCCGGCTGGTCGCCAGGGGGCTCCGCCGGGCGCAGGACTTTTCCTGGGACAAGACCGCCCGCGCCCTCTGGCGCAGCGTCGAGAAGGCCCTGGCGCAAGGAGGCCCGGCGGCGGCGCGGCCGTGACCCCATCCGCCGCTTTGCCGCGCGCGCCAAGCGAATGCCGCGTTTGGACCTGGTTCGCTTTCCGAAATTGCCCGAAGTCGCGTAACTTGCGCGGACGTCAAGGCACGAACCTAAAACCAACCCTCCCATGAAAAGGCATCTCGCTTTCTTGGTTTCCTTCCTGTGCTCGGGGGCGCTTCTCGCGCAGATCCCTTCGGGCTACTACGCTTCGGCCCAAGGGCTGACGGGCCAGCCGTTGCGCCAGGCCCTGCACAACATCATCGACGGCCACAGCCAGCAGTCCTACACCTCGCTCTGGACGCATTTCCAGCAGACCGACAAGAAGGACAACGGGAAGGTCTGGGACATGTACTCCGACGTGCCCGGAGGCACTCCGCCGTACCAGTACACCTTCAGCTCCGACCAGTGCGGCAACTACACCGGCGAGGGCGACTGCTACAACCGCGAGCACTCCTGGCCCAAGAGCTGGTTCAACGACCAGTATCCGGCCTACTCGGACCTGTTCCACCTTTACCCCACCGACGGCTACGTGAACTCCAAGCGCAGCAACTACCCCTTCGGCGAGGTCTCGAACCCCTCGTGGACCTCGCAGAACGGCAGCAAGCTGGGCCAGAACACGCACCCGGGCTTCACCGGCACGGTCTTCGAGCCCATCGACGCCTACAAGGGCGACTTCGCCCGCACCTACTTCTACATGTCCACCCGCTACTACACCGAGGACAGCGGCTGGGGCTCCAACGAGATGGTCGATCGCTCCACCCTCCGCGAGGGGGCGGCCAGCATGCTCATGGAGTGGCACCTGGCCGACCCGGTCTCGGAGAAGGAGCTCGAGCGCAACGACGCCGTCCACGACATCCAGGGCAACCGCAACCCCTTCATCGACCACCCGGAGTACGCCCAGCAGATCTGGGGCGCGCCCAACCAGCAGCCCTACTTCGTCTCCGAGCCGGTGACCCAGGCCGAGCAGGGGCAGCCCTACACCTACCAGGTGCAGGCCCAGGACCCCGAGTCCGACCCGCTCGACTTCATCTTCCCCTTCGGCACCGCCCTGCCCACCTGGCTGCAGCTCGAGGACTACGGCAGTGGCCAGGCCCGCCTGTTCGGCACGCCCCCCGCGACGGTCTCCGGCCCCGTGTCCCTGACCCTGACCGTCACGGACGGCATCTCGGGCAACGTGAGCCAGCCCTTCACCTTGGAGGTGGACGTGGCCACGGGCGTTTCCAGCCCGGCCCAGGCCAGCCTGCGCTTCGACGCGCTGCCGGCCGACGAGCGGCTGGGCTGCCACCTCTGGCTCGACCGGGGCTCCGAGGTCGGCCTGGCCTTGTTTGACGCCACGGGCCAGATGGTCTGGGCCAGCCACCTGGGCGGGCGCCCGGCGGGCGAGCTCTCGTGGGAGGTGCCCACCGCCGGCCTGGCCGAGGGGCTCTACTTCCTGCGGGTGGAGGCCAACGCGCTCGTGGCCAGCCACAAGGTGATGGTCAAGCACTGAGGAGGCGTCCTGCCCTGGCCGGAGCCCAAGCCCAGGGGGCAGGATGGGAAGACCGCGAGAGAGCCTGAAGCCGCGCGGCCAGGCAAGCCCTTGGCCTTCTGGCCTTTGAAGTCCGAACCCAAACCCAGCGGCGCCCCATGACGACGACCGACAGCCCGATGCTGGACCTGGAGCAGGTCAAGGAGCTCCTGGACGAGAAGCTAGACGCCTTCAACCGCCACGACTTCTACGTGCCCAGCGACCCGATACAGGTGCCGCACCTGTTCGGCGGCCGCGAGGACATCGAGGTGGCGGCCTTCTTGGCGGCGGCCATCGCGTGGGGCCAGCGCAAGACAGTGGTGGCCAACGCGCTGGAGCTGGCCCGGCGGATGGACATGCGCCCGGGGCAGTTCGTCCGCGAGGCCAGCGACGCCGAGCTGGCCAGCTTCGCCGACTTCAAGCACCGGACCTTCAACGGCCAGGACTGCGTCTTCTTCCTGCGCTCGCTGCGGTGGATCTACCAGCGGCACGGGGGCCTCGAGGAGGTCTTCAGCCGGGGTTTCGCGCTGGGGCGGGGCTCGTTCGGGGCCTTGGCGCATTTCAGGGAGGTGTTCCTGGAGGTTGACCATCCGCCGCGCTCGCGCAAGCACGTGGCCGACGTGCGGGCGGGCTCGGCGGCCAAGCGGCTGAACATGTTCTTGCGCTGGATGGTCCGCCGCGACGACCGCGGGGTGGACTTCGGGCTGTGGAGCCGGGTGCCGATGGCGGAGCTTTCGATCCCGCTGGACGTGCATGTGGGCAGGGTGGCACGGGCTTTGGGCATCTTGTCGCGCCGGCAGGACGACTGGCGGGCCGTGGAGGAGCTTGACGCCGTCTTGCGCGGCTTCGACCCCTCGGATCCGTGCAAGTACGACTACGCCCTCTTCGGCCTGGGTGTGTTCGAGAAATTCTGACACCAGGGCCATCCCCCCAAAAAAAGAAAATGACACTACCCTTTGAGAAAACATTCGGCGGCATGGCCATCGGCTTCCGGCTGCTGTCGCCCTCGGACAGCGCGGCGCTGGTCGATTTCTACGAGCACCTATCGCGCGAGACGCGGATGAAGCGCTTCCAGGTGGACACGAGCCGTGTCTCGCCCGAGCGGGTCCAGGAGCACGCCCGGTCGCTGTGCGAGCTGGTTCCGCACCAGCACGTCGCGGTGGTGGCCTCGCACCAGGGCGCGCTGGTGGGCGTGGCGCGCTTCGCCCGCGAGAAGTCGCGCTACAACGTGGCCGAGATGGCCGTGGTGGTCCGGGACGACTACCAGAACATGGGCATCGGCTCGCAACTGATGGAGCTGGCCCGCGAGCTGGCGGTGGCGGACGGCATCGAGCACTTCTACGCTCTGGTGCTGGCCTCGAACCAGCGGCTGCTGAACTTCCTCAAGCGGGTGAGCCTGCACATCGAGACGCACAGCTCGCAGGGGCAGACGGAGGTCTTCGCGCGCATCAGCCCGTCGGCCGGGCCGCTCCCGCCGCCCGAGGAGGTGCATCCGGGCGAGCTCCGGCCGGACCGGAGCTTCTTCAAGAAGATGTTCGACTGGGTGTGAGGCTCGGCGCCGCGAGGGTGGGGCAGGCGAAAAAAAGCGTAAGTTCGCGGGGCGTCCGCGGCCAAATCCGGGACGCGAGAACATGAGCAACCCTACCGACGTGATCTACCCGGAACGGGAACCGATCCTGCGGCGTTTCGCCGAGGTCTCGGGCCGCCTGGGGGCCTTCCCCACCGACTGGTCGGCCTTCGCCAAGAGCCTTGGCCAGGAGCCGCACGGCCTGCGCGAGCATTTCGACGACTTCGAGCAGATGCACCAGGCCACCTGGGTCTGGCTGTTCAAGCAGACGCTCGGCAAGCTGGAGGAGGACCCGGTTTACCTGGACTACTCGGTGCGCGAGAAGATGCTGGCCTTCTACTTCACCTGGCTGGAGGCCCTGGAGGAGCACCGCCCCTTCGCGAAGCTGTCGCTGGCCCGCGACTGGGCGCGGCCTTCGCTCCTGCCCGCGGGCCTCGAGGCCCTTCGCGGGAAGTTCGACCAGTATGTGGCGAGCCTTTTGGACGAGGGCGAGCAGACGGGCGAGGTGCTGCGGCGCCCCATCCTGACCGACCAACTGGCCAAGACGCTGTGGCTGAAGCTGGTCTTCGTGCTGCGCTTCTGGTGCAAGGACGAGAGCCCCAGCCGCGAGCGCACCGACGCCGCCGTCGAGAAGGCCGTCCACCTGGCCTTCGACCTGCTGGGCCGCACGCCGCTCGACACGGCCTTCGACCTGGGCAAATTCCTCTGGCAGAGCCGCGGGGGCCGCTGATCGGCGGGCTTGGCCTTCGCATTTTTCCGAACCAAAAACACAAGCAAGCCCATGGAAGAGCAGTCGAAAATCCCCACGAGCAAGGTCAAGCGCGCCGGAAAGTTCATCAGCACCGGGGCCAAGGTGGGAGGCAACTACATCAGGCACTACACCAAGAAGGTCTTCAACCGAGACCTGGGCAAGGAAGAGCTGCACGAGGCCAACGCCCAGCAGATCTACGACTCGCTGAGCGAGCTCAAGGGCAGCGCGCTGAAGGTGGCCCAGATGATCAGCATGGAGAAGAACGTCCTGCCCTCGGCCTACGCCGAGAAGTTCGCGATGGCGCAGTTCAACGCCCCGCCCTTGTCGTACCCGCTGGTGGTCAAGACGTTCCGGCAGCAGTTGGGCAAGGCCCCGCACGAGGTGTTCGACGAGTTCGGGCAGAAGGCCGTGAACGCGGCCTCGATGGGCCAGGTCCACCAGGCGGTGAAGGACGGGCAGAAGCTGGCCGTCAAGGTGCAGTATCCCGGGGTGGCCGACAGCGTGAAGGCCGACCTGCGGATGGTGCGCCCCTTCGCGCTGCAACTGCTGAACATGACGGGCAAGGAGCTGGACCACTACATGGAGGAGGTGGAGGTGATGCTGCTCCAGGAGACGGACTACGAGCTGGAGCTGCGCCGGTCGGTCGAGATCTCGGGGGCCTGCGCGCACCTGCCGAACATCGCCTTCGCGCGCTACTTCCCGGAGCTCTCCTCTGGCCGCATCCTGACGATGAGCTGGCTGGAAGGCAGGCTGCTCAAGGAGTTCATCGAGTCGGGCCCCGACCAGGCCAGTCGCGACAAGGTGGGCCAGACGCTGTGGGACTTCTACGAGTACCAGGTACACGTGCTGCGCCAGTTGCACGCGGACCCGCACCCGGGCAACTTCATCGTGCAGGACGACGGGCGGCTGGCGGTCATCGACTTCGGGGCGGTCAAGCAGATACCGGCGGACTTCTACGAGCACTACTTCCGGCTGATGAAGCAGCCGCTGGCCGGCCTGCCCCAGGGCGAGCTGGAGGCCATGTACGCGGACCTGGGGCTCCTGCTGGAGACCGACACGGCCCAGGAGCGGGAGCTGTTCATGGGCCTGCTCACGGAGATGATCGGCCTGGTGGGCGAGCCGTTCTTCGTGGACGAGTTCGACTTCAGCGACCCGTCGTACTTCCAGCGCCTCTACGAGGCGGGCGACCGCCACTCGCGGAACAAGGAACTGCGCAAGGCCAACGCCGCGCGGGGCTCGCGGCACGCCATCTACGTCAACCGCACCTACTTCGGCATCTACTCGATATTGAACCAGTTGGGGGCCAGGGTGCGCACCCGGGGCCGCTTTTGATGGGCACGAGTGCCGCGTCTTGCCATTTTTCGATGAAAATCGCTACATTTCGCACGGCTTTCCGGCCTGTCCCGTCCCGCCATGGGCCTGGCCTGGGCCTTTTCCGTTATCCTGTCCTCTCCCGATTCACAACAAACCCTTAAAAAATCGCAGTTCAATGAAAAAGCATTTCGTTTACGCGCTGGCGGCCGCCTCCTTCCTGGCCGTCGGCTGCGAGGAGGTCGAAGAGGCCCCCTTCGCCGGGCCGCTCGAGCTGGGCAAGTACATCTCCGTGGGCAACTCCCTGACCGCGGGCTACACCAACGGCGAGGTCTATCTGAGCGCCCAGGGGCATTCCTACCCGGCCATCATCGCCGAGCAGTTCGCCCTGGTGGGCGGCGGCGCCTTCAAGCAGCCGCTGATGGCCAACGACGTGGGCTTCGGCCAGCGGCGCTACCTGGACTCCATCCGCACGGTCAACGGCGCGACGACCACCTACATCACGCAGCACGACGTGGCCGACATGCAGTCCATCGGGGCGAACATGGCCCGGATCAGCGGCCCGTTCAACAACCTGGGCGTGCCCGGCGCGCGCTCGTTCCACCTGCCCTTCGCCGGCTACGGGCACGCCACCCTGGGCAACCCCTACTACAGCCGCTGGGCCACCGACCCCAACAACTCCAGCATCCTGAGCGAGCTCCCGGGCGACCACACCTTCTTCACGCTCTGGATCGGCAACAACGACGTGCTGGGCTACGCCACCTCCGGGGCCGACGACGCCCTGGACAGCATCACCCCGCAGGCCATCTTCGACGCCTCGCTGGAGGCCACCGTCGCCGCGCTGATGAGCTCCTCGGCCACCGACAAGGTGCGCGGGGCCATCGCCAACATCCCCGACGTGACCACGATCCCCTACTTCACGACCGTGCCCTACAACGCCCTGCCGCTCGACACGGCAAAGGCAGCAGCGCTCGACTACGCCTATGACCTGACCGAGGCCGGCCTGGCCCAGATGGGCATCGTGCACGACTACGACGACAAGTTCCATGTGGGCGCCAACGCCTTCATGATCCAGGTCGAGGGCCTGCTCTCCGACGACGGCAAGCCCCTGCCGGCCCCCTACAACGTGCGCCCCGCGACGGCCGGTGACAAGATCACCCTGACGCTGCCCACCAGCCTGGTGGCCACCGCCGGCATGGGCAGCTTCGACGCGGCCAACTCCGTGCCCTACGGCATCCCCGACCGCTACGTGCTGACGCCCGACGAGGCCCAGCGCATCAAGACGGCCACCGACAACTTCAACGCGAAGCTGGCGGCCCTGGCCCAGGCCAACGACCTGGCCTACGTGGACATGAACGCCTTCATGACGCAACTTTTCACCACGGGCTTCAGCCATTCGGGCGTTTCCTACACGGCGGCCTACATCACGGGCAGCGCCTTCTCGCTCGACGGCGTGCATCCGACTTCCATGGGCTACGCCTTGCTGGCCAGCCTCTTCATCGACGAAATCAACGCCAAGTACGGCTCGCGGATCCCGCGCCCCTGGTCGGCCGGACGCCCCACCTTCTGAGCCATCCGACCAGGCCGAAAGGCGCCCTTCAGGGAGGCCCGCGCGAGCGGGCCTCCTTTTTTTCGCAAAAAGGATTTGAAAATGTGGGATTTAGATAAAAAAGACTATTTTTGCAGCCGCTTAAATGACGGCGTCCCGCGAAGGGTCGATGTCTTTTTTTCGAGGGGGCAGCCGGTGTTTCAACGGGCCTGGACAAGGTCGAGTGGTTTCATCTGGGTTTAATTCGCTCTTTTTCAAGTGGTTATTCCGCTTGTGAAGGGCATTTTGTCTGTCTTTGCGAAAAAAAGATGTTGGAATGAGCGAAATAGTTCTACCTTTGCCCGCCGTTTTGCCCGAGAAACAAGTAATATCAAAGCGTTTATGCCTACTATTCAGCAACTCGTAAGAAAAGGGAGGAAACAAATGCAGGACAAGAGCAAGTCGCCTGCATTGGATGCTTGCCCCCAAAGAAGGGGAGTATGTGTAAGGGTTTACACCACTACTCCCAAAAAGCCCAACTCAGCCATGCGCAAAGTGGCCCGGGTACGCCTGACCAACGGTAAGGAGGTCAACGCCTACATCCCCGGAGAAGGCCACAACTTGCAAGAGCACTCCATCGTGCTCGTGCGCGGCGGAAGGGTAAAAGACTTGCCCGGCGTCCGTTACCACCTCGTCCGCGGCACTTTGGACGCGGGCGGTGTTGACAAGCGCATGCAAAGTAGGTCGAAGTATGGCGCCAAACGACCCAAAGCCAAAGGAGGCGCCGCCGCCGCTGCCACAAAAACACCCGCCAAGAAGAAATAAGGCCGAACCATGAGAAAGTCGAAACCAAAGAAAAGAATCCTTCTGCCCGATCCCCGCTACCAGGATCCCCAGGTCACGCGGTTCGTCAACGACATGATGTACGACGGCAAGAAGAGCGTCGCCTTCAAGGTGTTCTACGACGCGATGGACCTGGTCGAGCAGCGCTCCCAAGGCAAGATTGACAAGCCCGCCTTGGAAATCTGGAAGAAGGCCCTGCAGAACGTCATGCCCGCCGTGGAGGTCAAGAGCCGCCGGGTGGGAGGGGCCACCTTCCAGGTTCCCCGCGAGATCCGCCCCGAACGCCGCAACTCCATCAGCATCAAGAACCTGATCCTTTTCGCCCGCAAGCGCAACGGCAAGTCCATGAGCGAGAAGCTGGCCGCCGAGATCCTGGCCGCCTTCAACGAGGAGGGGGGAGCCTTCAAGAAGAAGGAGGACACCCACCGCATGGCGGAGGCGAACAAGGCATTCGCCCACTTCAGATTCTAATTGGCAACCAATAACAACGGGAGATCATCGTCATGTCAACAGACCTCAAGTTCACGCGCAACATCGGTATCATGGCCCACATCGACGCGGGCAAGACGACCACCACGGAGCGCGTCCTCTTTTACACCGGCCTCACGCACAAGATTGGCGAGGTCCACGACGGAGCCGCCACCATGGACTGGATGGTCCAGGAGCAGGAGAGGGGCATCACCATCACCTCCGCCGCCACGACCACCTTCTGGAACTACCTGGGCAACCAGTACAAGATCAACATCATCGACACCCCCGGCCACGTTGACTTCACCGTCGAGGTGGAGCGCTCGCTGCGGGTCCTCGATGGAGCCGTCGCGGTGTTCTGCGCCGTCGGCGGCGTGGAGCCCCAGTCCGAGACCGTCTGGAAGCAGGCCACCAAGTACCACGTCCCCCGCATGGGATTCGTGAACAAGATGGACCGCGCCGGAGCCGACTTCTTCACCGTGGTGGCCCAGGTCAAGGACAAGCTCAAGGCCAACGCCGTGCCGATCCAAGTTCCGATTGGCTACGAGGAGAACTTCAAAGGTGTGGTTGACCTGATCAAGAACAAGGCCATCCTGTGGCACGACGAGACCATGGGCGCCGCCTACGACGTCATGGACGTCCCCGCCGACATGCTCGAGACCGTCGCCGAGTGGCGCGAGAAGCTCATCGAGAGCGTGGCCGAGTCGGACGACAGCCTGATGGAGAAGTTCTTCGAGGATCCCGCCTCCATCACGGAGGAGGAAATCATCGCGGCGCTGCGCAAGGCGACCATCAGCATGACGGTCGTCCCGATGTTCTGCGGCACGGCCTTCAAGAACAAGGGCATCCAGCTCATGCTCGACTACGTGGCGGCCTTCCTGCCCAGCCCGATGGACGTCGGCGCCATCGAGGGCATCAACCCCGACACCGAGGAGGTGGAGACCCGCCTGCCCAGCGAGAAGGAGCCCCTGGCCAGCCTGGCCTTCAAGATCGCCACCGACCCCTTCGTCGGCCGCCTGGCCTTCATCCGGGTTTACTCGGGCATCCTCAACTCGGGCGCCTACGTGCTGAACATGCGCACGGGCAAGCGCGAGCGCATCTCCCGCCTGTTCCAGATGCACGCCAACAAGCAGAACCCCCGCGACCTGATCGCCGCGGGCGACATCTGCGCCGCCGTCGGCTTCAAGGACATCCGCACCGGCGACACCCTCTGCAACGAGGACAAGCCCATCATCCTCGAGTCGATGGACTTCCCCACCCCCGTCATCGGCGTGGCCGTCGAGCCCAAGAGCCAGAAGGACCTCGACAAGCTCGGCATGGCCCTGGCCAAGCTGGCCGAAGAGGATCCCACCTTCACGGTCCGCACCGACGACCAGACCGGCCAGACCGTCATCAGCGGCATGGGCGAGCTGCACCTGGAGATCCTCCTGGACCGCCTCAAGCGCGAGTTCAAGGTGGAATGCAACCAGGGCGCCCCCCAGGTGACCTACAAGGAGGCCATCGCCGGCAAGGTGACCAACCACCGCGAGGTCTTCAAGAAGCAGACGGGAGGACGCGGCAAGTTCGCCGACATCATCGTGACGGTCGAGCCCGCCCCCGAGGGCACCGAAGGCCTGCTCTTCGAGAGCGCTGTCAAAGGCGGCAACATCCCCAAGGAGTTCATCCCTTCTGTCGAGAAGGGCTTCAAGGAGGCCATGAAGAACGGCGTGCTGGCCGGCTACGAGATGGACAGCCTGAAGGTCACCCTGATCGACGGCTCGTACCACGCGGTGGACTCCGACCAGCTCTCGTTCGAGCTGTGCGCCAAGCACGCCTTCCGCGCGGTCCTGCCCAAGTGCTCGCCCATCATCCTGGAGCCCATCATGAAGCTGGAGGTCATCACGCCCGAGGACTACATGGGCGACGTGATCTCGGACCTGAACAAGCGCCGGGGCCAGATCGAGGGCATGGAAGACAAGTACGGGGCCAAGGTGGTCCGCGCGAAGGTGCCCCTTTCCGAGCAGTTCGGCTATGTGACGGACCTGCGCACGATTTCCTCGGGCCGGGCCAGCTCCACCATGGAGTTCTCGCACTTCGCCGAAGTGCCGGGGAACATCGCCAAGGCGGTCATCGAGAAAGCCAAAGGATAAGAAACAGTTTAACGTCAATTTGAGATGAGCCAAAAAATCAGAATCAAACTCAAATCCTACGACTACAACCTGGTGGACAACTCCGCCAGCAAGATCGTCAAGACAGTCAAGGCCACAGGCGCGGTGGTGAGCGGTCCCATACCGCTCCCCACCAACAAGAAGATCTACACGGTCTTGCGCTCGACCTTCGTCAACAAGAAGTCGCGGGAGCAGTTCGAGCTGGCGTCGTTCAAACGATTGATCGACATCTACAGCTCCAACGCCAAGACCATCGACGCCCTGATGAAGCTGGAACTGCCCAGCGGGGTCGAGGTCGAAATCAAAGTGTGATGAGTCGTCCAATAAGGTTCTGTTAACCCGCTGTTGGACTTAAACATTGAAAACAAAATCAACATGTCTGGATTGATTGGAAGAAAAATCGGAATGACGTCCGTCTTCATGGAGAACGGCAAGAACGTGGCCTGCACGGTTCTTGAGGTCGGCCCCTGCGTTGTGACGCAGATGCGGACGGTCGAGAAAGACGGATACGAGGCTGTCCAGTTGGCCTTCGCCGACAAGAAGGAGAAGAACACGACCAAGCCGCTGCTGGGCCACTTCAAGAAGGCGAACACCACGCCCAAGCGGAAGATCGTGGAGTTCGACGGCCTTGAGGGCGCCGAGCTGGGCAAGGTTTACCGCGTGGAGGACGTCTTCACGGAGACCACGTGGGTTGACGTCACGGGCACGAGCAAGGGCAAGGGCTTCCAAGGCGTCGTCAAGCGGCACGGCTTCGGCGGCGTGGGTGGCCAGACGCACGGCCAGCACAACCGGGAGCGCGCCCCTGGCTCGGTCGGGGCATCCTCATTCCCCTCCCGCGTGTTCAAGGGCACGCGCATGGCGGGCCGCACAGGTGGAGACCGGGTTACGGTCCAGAACTTGGAAGTCCTGAAAGTGATTCCCGAGACCAACCTCCTGGTAGTAAAAGGTGCCGTACCCGGTGCCAAAGGTTCATTCGTAATCATCAACAAGTGATGGAAGTAGCAGTATTCGACATCAACGGAAAAGAAACGGGGCGCACCGTCCAACTGGACGAGTCGGTCTTCGGCATCGAGCCCAACGACCACGCCATCTACTTGGACGTGAAGCAGTACTTGGCCAACAACCGTCAAGGGACGCACAAGGCCAAGGAGCGGGGCGAGATCAAGGGCAGCACCAAGAAAATCAAGAAGCAGAAGGGCACAGGCGGCGCGCGCGCGGGCAGCATCAAGTCGCCGCTGTTCCGCGGCGGCGGACGCGTGTTCGGCCCCCGTCCGCACAGCTACCGCTTCAAGCTGAACCAGAAGCTCAAGCGGCTGGCCCGGAAGTCGGCCCTGAGCTACAAGGTCAAGAACGATGAGCTGAAGGTGGTCCAGGACTTCCAGTTCGAGGCGCCCAAGACCAAGAGCATGGTCTCCTTGCGCGAGAAGCTGTCCCTGGCCAACAAAAAGACCTTGGTCATCTTACCAGAACCAAATAAAGTCCTATATTTGTCGTCCCGCAATTTGAAGGGTTTTGACGTTGTAAGTGTTTCAGAACTAAACACTTACCGGATTATGAACGCGAAGACGGTCGTGCTCACCGAGCAGTCGTTGGGCAAGCTCGAGGAGCTGTTCAAGTCCTGAACCTGGAAACAAAGCGGCAGACAGCCAAAAAGAAGAGCAAAATGGAAATCCTCCTCAAGCCCCTGATCACGGAAAAGATGACCAAGATCGGTCCCAAGCAGAACCGCTACGGCTTCTACGTCCACCCCGACGCGAACAAGGCACAGATCGCCGAGGCGGTTGAGAAGTCGTACAACGTGTCCGTGCTTTCCGTGAACACCATCCGCGTCGCGGGCAAGCACAAGTCGCGCTACACCAAGAAAGGCGTGGTCAGCGGAAAGACCGTGCTGCGCAAGAAGGCCATCGTCAAGCTGGTCGAAGGTGACGAAATCGATTTTTTCAGCAACATTTGATTTGGCCTTTTGCGTCCTGAAGGGGCGCCTGGTCCAAATTCCAACCGATAAACAATGCCAGTAAGGAAAATCAAACCCACCACGCCCGGACAACGGCAGAAGGTAGCCAGCACCTTTTCGGAGCTGACCACCAGCAAGCCGACCAAGTCGTTGCTCGAGCCGCTGAAGAAATCGGGCGGCCGCAACAACACGGGCAAGATGACGGTCCGCAACATCGGCGGAGGCCACAAGCGCCGTTACCGCGTCATCGACTTCAAGCGCGACAAGGACAACGTCGTGGCCACGGTGCAGACGATCGAGTACGATCCGAACCGCACGGCCCGCATCGCGCTGGTCGCATACGCGGATGGCGAGAAGCGTTACATCATCGCCCCCAACGGCCTTCAGGTAGGCCAGGAGATCGCCTCCGGGAAAGGTGTCGCCCCTGAGGTCGGCAACACCTTGTTCCTTTCGGACATTCCCTTGGGCACGATCGTCCACAACGTCGAACTCAACCCTGGACAGGGTGCGAAAATGGCCAGGAGCGCGGGGTCTTACGCCCAGTTGACCTCCCGCGAGGGCAATTTCGCGATTTTGAAACTCCCATCCGGCGAGTCCCGCAAGGTCCTGGTGACCTGCAAGGCCACCGTCGGGTCGGTGTCCAACTCGGACCACGCGCTCGAGGTGCATGGCAAGGCCGGCCGCCGCAGGTGGCTGGGCCGCAGGCCCCGCGTGCGCGCCGTGGCGATGAACCCCGTTGACCACCCCATGGGCGGCGGCGAGGGACGCGCCTCGGGTGGACATCCGCGCTCGCGCAAAGGCTTGTTGGCCAAGGGTTACAAGACCCGCCACAAGAAGAAGCCGTCGAGCAAGTACATCGTCGAGCGGAGGAAGAAATAACCCCTAATCCAAATTCAAAATGAGTCGATCCCTCAAAAAAGGACCCTACATCAACTTCAAGCTGGAGAAGAAGGTCCTTGGCATGAACGAAGCTGGCAAGAAGACCGTGATCAAGACATGGGCCAGGGCGTCCATGATTTCTCCGGACTTTGTGGGCCATACCGTGGCCGTGCACAACGGCAACAAGTTCATCCCGGTTTACATCACCGAGAACATGGTGGGCCACAAGTTGGGTGAGTTCGCTCCCACCCGCACCTTCCGCGGGCACGGTGGCAAGAAAAAGAAGTAACGCACGATAAATAAACTCGTCATGGGTGCACGCAAACGTTTAATGGCAGAACGCCTGAAAGAAGAAAAGCGCGAAAAGTCGTTCGCCAAGCTCAACGACTGCCCCAGCTCGCCTCGGAAGATGCGCCTGGTGGCGGACCAGATCCGCGGCTTGGACGTGAACAGGGCCTTGGACATCCTCAAGTTCAGCCCCAAGGAGGCCTCTGGGAAAATGGAGAAGCTCCTGTACTCGGCCATCGCCAACTGGGAAGTCAAGAACGCGGACTCGGGCCTTAAGATCGAGGACGCGGACCTCTACGTCAAGGAGGTTTTCGTGGACGCCGGCAAGACCCTGAAGCGTCTTCGCCCCGCCCCGCAGGGCCGGGCGCACCGCATCCGCAAGCGCTCCAACCACGTGACGCTGGAGGTAAGCGCCCGGATTTACGAAGTACCAACCGAAAAACTAATCGACCAAGAATAAATGGGACAGAAGTGCAATCCGATCAGCAACAGGCTTGGCATCATCAAGGGTTGGGACTCCAACTGGTACGGTGGCAAGAAATACGCGGACAAGCTTGTTGAGGACGACAAGATCCGCAAGTACCTGAACACCCGCCTGTCGGGAGCCAGCATCTCGAACATCATCATCGAGCGGACGCTGAAGCTGGTGACGGTCACCGTCAACTCGTCCCGTCCTGGCGTCATCATCGGCCCCGGGGGCAAGGCGGTGGACCAGCTCAAGGAAGAGCTCAAGAAGCTCACGGGCAAGGAGGTCCAGATCAACATCAACGAGATCCGCAAGCCCGAGCTGGACGCGACCATCGTGGCCACGAACATCGCCAAGCAGCTCGAGGGTCGCATCGCCTACCGCCGCGCCTGCAAGTCGGCCATCGTATCGACCATGCGCACGGGCGCCCAAGGCATCAAGGTGCAGGTTTCCGGCCGCCTGAATGGCGCCGAGATGGCCCGTTCCGAGACCTTCAAGGAGGGACGCATCCCCTTGCACACCTTCCGGGCCGACATCGACTACCACCTGGCGGAGGCCTTGACGAAGGTAGGGCTGATCGGCATCAAGGTCTGGATCTGCAAGGGTGAGGTGTATGGCAAGCGGGACTTGTCCCCGGCCCCAGTCGCCAAGCCTACCAAGCCTCGCCCGAGCGCCGGTGGTGGCCCCACGGGCAAGAAAAGGAAGAAGTAACCCTTTGAAACTCCATAGCGAACCATGCTACAACCTAAGAGAACCAAGTACAGGAAGACGCAGAAGGGCCGGATGAAGGGCATCGCCCAGAAAGGTCACCAGATTGCCTTCGGCTCCTTCGCCATCAAGTCGCTCGACTCGCACATGCTCACCGGCCGGCAGATCGAGGCCGCCCGCCAGGCCATGACTCGGCACATGAAACGTGAAGGCCAGACCTGGATCCGGATATTCCCGGACAAGCCCGTGACCCGCAAGCCGGCCGAGGTGCGGATGGGCAAGGGCAAGGGCGCGCCTGACCACTTCGTGGCCATCGTCAAGCCAGGGACCGTCCTCTTCGAGGTGGAAGGTGTGCCCATCGAGGTGGCACAAGAGGCCCTTCGCCTGGCCGCCCAGAAACTTCCTGTCCTGACCAGGTTCGTGGTCAGGAGAGATTACGCTTAAAACCAGTCCGAACAATGGTACCCTACTCACAAATCCAGCAGATGACCATCGGCGAGCTGAACGCTGGCGTGGTCGAGAGCAAGGCGGAGCTGTCCCGCATGAAGATCAACCACGCGGTCTCGCCCATGGAAAACCCTAACAAGCTCAGGGAGATGCGCAAGCACATCGCCCGCTTGCTGACCGAGCTCCGCCAAAGAGAAATCAACAACAAATAATTCCTCCAGATGGAAGAAGAGAAAAATCCACTTGAGCGCAACATGCGCAAGGAGCGCGTAGGGGTGGTGGTGAGCGACAAGATGCAGAAGTCGATCACCGTCGCCGTTGAGCGCAAGGTGAAGCACCCCAAGTACGGAAAGTTTGTCAAGATGACAAGCAAGTTCATCGCCCACGACGAGAAAGACGAGTGCTCGATCGGCGATACGGTCCGCATCATGGAAACCCGCCCGTTGAGCAAACGGAAATGTTGGAGACTCGTCGAAATCATCGAAAAGGCTAAGTAACAATGATACAGCAAGAATCCAGACTGACTGTGGCCGACAACAGCGGGGCCAAGGAGGTGCTTTGCATCCGGGTGCTGGGCGGCACGGGCAAGCGTTACGCGAGCCTGGGCGACACCATCGTGGTGACGGTCAAGAGCGCCATCCCCTCCAGCGACATGAAGAAGGGCACGGTGTCGAAGGCCATCGTGGTCCGCACCCGGAAGGAGGTCCGCCGGGCGGACGGTTCGTACATCCGCTTCGACGACAACGCCGCGGTGTTGTTGAAGAACGATGGCGAGATGCGCGGGACCCGCATCTTCGGCCCAGTCGCCCGCGAGCTCAGGGACCACAACATGAAGATCGTCTCCCTGGCCCCCGAAGTTTTGTAATCCCAAAAACACGCAGACGCAATGCACAAAAAATTCCACATCCGCAGCGGCGACCTGGTCTTCGTGAACAAGGGCGAGTATGCGGGCCAGACTGGCAAGGTCTTGTCGGTTGACCGCAAGAAGTACCGCGCCATAGTCGAAGGCGTGAACCTCATGCACAAGCATACCAAACCCAACGCGAAAAGCCCACAAGGCGGAATCATCGAGCAGGAAGCCCCCGTCCACATCTCCAATTTGATGTTGGTTGACCCTTCGACCGGACAGCCCACGCGCATCGGCCGCAGGAGGAATGACAAAGGGAAGCTGGTTCGCTACGCCAAAAAATCAGGAGAGGAGATCAAGTGATGAGTTACGTACCCCACTACAAGAAGAAGTACACCGAGGAAATCGTTCCCGCCCTCATGAAGCAGTTCAATTACACGAGCGTCATGCAGGTGCCCCGAATCGAGAAGATCGTCATCAACCAGGGTGTCGGCGAGGCCGTCTCGGACAAGAAGCTCGTGGAGGTCGCCGAGAAGGAGCTGACCCTGATCGCGGGCCAGAAGGCCGTCAAGACGATATCCCGCAAGGACATCTCGAACTTCAAGCTGCGCAAGAAGATGCCCATCGGCGTGATGGTCACCCTCCGGAAGGAGCGCATGTACGAGTTCCTGCAGCGCCTGGTCTCCGTGGCGCTTCCCCGCATCCGCGACTTCCACGGGATACCCGAGAAGCTCGACGGCAAGGGCAACTACAACCTGGGAATCACCGAGCAGATCATCTTCCCGGAGATGAACATCGAGCAGGTGGGCAAGGTCAAGGGCATGAACATCACCTTCGTGACCACCACTGACAACGACGAGGAGGCCTTCGCGCTGCTCAAGGAGTTCGGACTGCCTTTCAAAAACAAAAACAAGAACTGAACCATGGCAAAAGAGTCAATGAAAGCCCGCGAGGTCAAGCGCCAGAAGTTGGTTGACAAGTACGCGGAAAAGCGCAAGCAGCTCAAGGAGGCGGGCGATTACGTCGGTTTGCAGAAACTGCCCCGCAACTCTTCGAAAGTCCGGCTCCACAACCGTTGCAAGCTCACCGGTCGGCCCAAGGGATACATGCGGCAATTCGGAATCAGCCGTATCACGTTCCGCGAGATGGCCTCCAAGGGTCTCATCCCTGGGGTTAAAAAGGCAAGTTGGTAAAACGTAAAGACAAGACAAACAAATGCTTACTGATCCAATCGCAGATTATCTGACCCGAGTTCGCAACGCCATCATGGCCAAGCACAAAGTCGTCGAGATTCCAGCGTCAAACCTGAAGAAGTCGATCACGAAGATTCTCCATGAGCAGGGCTACATCCTCAGCTACCGCTTCCTGGAGGACGACAAGCAGGGCATGATCAAGATCGCGCTCAAGTACCATCCCCAATCCAAGGTGTCCGCAATAAAGAAACTTGTTCGTGTGAGCAAACCGGGCTTGAGGAAGTACGTAGGACATGACAACATCCCCCGCGTCATCAATGGCCTGGGCGTTGCCATCCTCTCCACCTCGAGGGGCGTCGTGACCGACAAGCAGGCCCGCGAGCTGAACGTGGGCGGCGAGGTGCTTTGCTACGTTCATTAACCTTCAGCGCAACCGCTAAAACTGAAAAGACATGTCAAGAATTGGAAAAATGCCCATCGTACTGCCCGCGGGTGTCAGCCTCAGCGTTGACAAGTCGAACGTGGTGACGGTCAAGGGCAAGCTGGGCGAGCTCAAGCAGGCCGTGAACCCGGAGATCGGAGTCGAGCTCAATGGCAACGTGGCGCATTTGTCGCGCCCCTCGGACAGCAAGCGGCACAAGGCCCTGCACGGGCTTTACCGCTCCCTGGTCAACAACATGGTCGTGGGGGTGTCGCAGGGCTTCGAGATCAAGCAGGAGCTCGTGGGCGTGGGCTACCGCGCGGCCGTGAGCGCCTCGAACAAGCAGCTCCTGGAGCTCTCCTTGGGCTACTCGCACGAGATCCACTTCGAGCTTCCCAGGGAGATCAAGGTGGAGGCCGTCTCCGAGCGCCGCTCTAACCCGATCATCACCCTGAGGAGCCACGACAAGCAGCTCATCGGCATGGTGGCCGCAAAGATCCGCTCGCTCCGCAAGCCAGAGCCTTACAAGGGCAAGGGTATCAAGTTCGTGGGTGAGGAGCTTCGCCGGAAAGCGGGCAAGACTTCCTCCAAATAATCTGGATGAACCTCAAAAAAGACCACCATGGCTTTCTCAAAAACTCTCAGGAGACAAAAAATCAAGCAGCGCATCCGCAAGCGCATCACCGGAACCACCAGTCGTCCTCGGTTGTCGGTCTTCCGGAGCAACAAGCAAATTTCGGTTCAGCTCATTGACGACACACAAGGAAAAACGCTTACATTCGCGTCCTCTTTGGAAAAGGACTTTGAAGCGAAGGGAACCAAGACCCAGGTGGCCTCCGAGGTTGGCAAGCGCATCGCCCAGAAGGCGATCGCCGCGGGCCATGAGGCCATCGTCTTCGACCGAAACGGCTACTTGTATCATGGTCGCGTGAAGGCCCTGGCGGACGCTGCCAGGGAAGCGGGACTTAAATTCTAAGCAAACATGTCTGGAACAATCAGAAAAGTGAATCCCACAGGTCTTGACTTGAAAGACCGCCTGGTGGCCATCAACCGCGTAACCAAGGTTACCAAGGGTGGACGCACCTTCACCTTCTCGGCCATCGTCGTCGTCGGCGATGAGAACGGGGTCGTCGGATACGGCCTCGGCAAGGCCAGCGAGGTGACCGCAGCCATCACCAAGGGTGTCGAGGAGGCCAAGAAGAACCTCTACAAGATCCCGGTGCACAACAAGACCATCCCCCACGAGCAGGACGCCAAGTACGGCGGCGCAAAGGTGTGGATCAAGCCGGCCACGCCGGGCACCGGCGTGAAGGCGGGAGGCGCGATGCGCCAGGTTCTCGAGGGCGTCGGCATCCATGACCTTCTGGCCAAGTCGAAAGGATCGTCCAACCCGCACAACCTGGTCAAGGCCACCATGGCGGCCTTGTTGGAGCTCCGCGACCCGGCCACCGTGGCCCAGCATCGGGGCATCTCCGTACAGAAAGTCTTCAAAGGATAATCCTACAAAGCCAAGGAAACCATGACCCAATCAATCAAAATCAAGCAGGTCAAGAGCCGCATTGGCAGCACCAAGCGCCAAAAGAGCACGCTCGACTCCCTGGGGTTGAGGAAGATGAACGCCAGCGTGGTGAAGCTTGCCAGTCCCGAGATTCTCGGGATGGTGGCCAAGGTATCGCATCTGGTGCAAGTTGAAGAAATCGCCTAACCCGCAAAACAACAAGAAATGGAACTTTCAAACCTACGGCCTGCCAAAGGCTCAACCCACAGCAGCAAGCGCATCGGCCGCGGACAAGGCTCTGGCAAGGGTGGCACCTCCACCCGCGGGCACAAGGGCGCCAAGTCGCGTTCGGGATACTCCAAGAAGGTCGGCTTCGAAGGCGGCCAGATGCCCCTCCAGCGCCGCGTCCCCAAGTTCGGCTTCAAGAACATCAACCGCGTCGAGTACGTGCCCGTCAGCCTTGAGCTCCTCCAGAAGCTTTCCGACAAGCTCGGGGTGACGACCATCACCATCGAGAACCTGATCGACGAGCGGATCATCTCCAAGCGCGGCCGGGCCAAGGTGCTTTGCAACGGCGAGCTGAGCGCTAAACTGGACGTAACCGCCCACGGGTTCTCGAAGGCCGCCATCGAGGCCATCGAGGCCAAGGGCGGCACCGCAACAAAACTCTGAGCTGATGAAATTCATTGAGACGATTCGTAACATCTTCAAAATCGAAGACCTGCGGGCAAGAATCCTGACCACCCTTGGATTCTTGCTCATCTACCGCTTGGGCTCATACGTGGTGCTCCCCGGCATAGACCCGCAGCAGCTCGACCAGTTGAAGGTGCAGACCTCCGACGGCCTCCTGAGCATGATCAACATGTTCTCGGGCGGGGCGTTCTCCAACGCCTCCATCTTCGCGCTGGGCATCATGCCGTACATCTCGGCGGCCATCGTGATCCAGCTTCTGGGCATGGCCGTGCCCTACTTCCGGCGGTTGCAGACCGAAGGGGAGAGCGGGCGCAAGAAGATCAGCCAGATCACCCGATACCTGACGGTGCTCATCACGGCCGGCCAGGCCCCGGGCTACATCGCGAACTTGCAGATGCAGTTGCCGACCTCGGCCTTCGTGGTGAGCGGCACTTTTTTCTGGCTGTCCTCCATCCTGATCCTTGTGGCGGGCACCATCTTCGTCATGTGGCTGGGCGAGCGGATAACAGAAAAGGGCATCGGCAACGGCATATCGCTTCTGATCATGATTGGCATCATCGCCAGCCTTCCGTCGGCCCTCTTCCAGGAGTTCGCCTTCCGCCTCGAGGACCAGAGCGGTGGTGGGCTGGTGATGTTCATCGTCGAGATGGCGATCATGTTCGTGGTCTTCATGGCGGTCATCCTGCTGGTGCAGGGTGTGCGCCGCATCCCGGTGCAGTATGCCAAGCGCATCGTTGGCAGCCGCCAGTATGGCGGCGCGCGCCAGTACATCCCCTTGAAGATCAACGCCGCGGGCGTCATGCCCATCATCTTCGCCCAGGCGCTGATGTTCATCCCGATGATGTTCACCGGCTTCGACTCGGACGCCATGAGCTCGGTAGGCAGCGCCTTCTCGGACATCATGGGCTTCTGGTACAACTTCGTGTTCGCGGTGCTGGTCATCGTCTTCACCTACTTCTACACGGCCATCACGATCAACCCCACGCAGATGGCCGAGGACATGAAGCGCAACAGCGGCTTCATCCCTGGCGTCAAGCCGGGCAAGAAGACGGTCGAGTTCCTGGACGCGGTCATGTCCCGCATCACGCTTCCCGGTTCCATCTTCCTGGCGCTGGTGGCCATCCTGCCGGCCTTCGCGATGGCGGTGGGCGTGAACATGCAGTTCGCCCAGTTCTTTGGCGGCACCTCGCTGCTGATCCTGGTCGGTGTAGTGCTTGACACCCTGCAACAAATCGAGAGCCACCTGCTGATGCGGCATTACGATGGCCTGATGAAATCAGGTCGAATCAAGGGCCGCGTAGGCGCAGGCGCTTCAATCTAAACCGTCCCACCCAAATGTCAAAGCAGCAAGCGATCGAGCAAGATGGCACCATCACGGAGGCCTTGTCCAATGCGATGTTCCGCATCGAGTTGGAGAACGGCCACGTCATCACAGGGCATATCTCTGGGAAGATGCGTATGCACTACATCAAGATTTTGCCTGGCGACAAGGTCAAGGTGGAGATGTCCCCCTATGACCTGACGAAGGGGCGTATCGTTTTCCGTTACAAAAACTCTTAACAAGATGAAAGTAAAAACATCCATCAAGAAGCGTAGCGCCGATTGCAAGATCGTCAAGCGGAAGGGCCGCCTCTACGTGATCAACAAGAAGAACCCCAAATTCAAACAACGTCAGGGTTAACTCTTTGACCCTCAACCAAAAGAACGAACAATGGCACGAATCGTTGGTGTTGATTTACCTAAAAACAAGCGGGGCGTCATCGGTCTCACTTACATCTTCGGCGTAGGCAGGAGCAAGGCCAAGAAAATCCTCGACACCTTGGGTATCGACGAGAACATCAAGGTCAAGGACTGGACGGACGCCCACATCGCCAGCATCCGCGAGGAGATGGCGAACCACACCGTCGAGGGCGAGCTCCGCTCCGAGGTGCAGATGAACATCAAGCGCCTCATGGACATCGGATGCTACCGTGGGATCCGCCACCGCCTGGGTCTTCCTGTGCGCGGCCAGAGCACGAAGAACAATGCCCGCACGCGCAAGGGCAAGAAGAAAACTGTCGCTAACAAAAAGAAAGCACGTTAAAAATGGCTAAAAAGAAGAAAGTCGCCGCGGCGAAGAAGCGCATCGTGAAGGTGGAGTCTGTAGGCCAGGCCCACATCCATGCTTCCTTCAACAACATCATCATCTCGCTGACCAACCTCAACGGCGAGGTGATCTCATGGTCTTCCGCGGGCAAGATGGGTTTCAAAGGTTCGAAGAAGAACACTCCTTACGCGGCGCAGACCGCAGCAGGCGACTGCGCCAAATCAGCCCATGACGCTGGCCTTCGGAAGGTGAAGGTCTATGTCAAGGGACCCGGAAACGGACGCGAGTCCGCGATACGCGCGCTCTACAACAGCGGCATCGAGGTTTCCGAAATCATCGACGTGACACCATTACCCCATAATGGTTGCAGACCACCTAAGAAAAGAAGAGTTTGAGTTCTTACCTTTAAACTGATCATCTCCCAATGGCAAGATACATCGGCCCCAAAACCAAAATCGCCCGGAAGTTCGACGAACCGATCTACGGCCCTGACAAGTACTACGAGAAGAAGAAGTACCCTCCTGGAATGCACGGCGCCAACCGCAAGCGCAAGAAACAGTCCGTCTATGCCCTCCAGCTCAAGGAGAAGCAGAAGGTAAAATATACCTACGGCGTATTGGAGCGCCAGTTCTCCATAATCTTCGAGAAGGCCAGCCGCAGCAAGGGCGTGACGGGCGAGGTGTTGCTCCAACTCCTCGAGTCCCGCCTGGACAACGTGGTCTTCCGCCTGGGCATCTCTCCGAGCCGCGACGGGGCCCGGCAGTTGGTCACCCACCGGCACATCACCGTGAACGGCAAGGTCGTCGGCATCCCCTCGTTCCTGGTCAAGAGTGGCGACGTGGTGGCCGTCCGCGAGCGTTCCAAGGCCTTGGAGGTCATCGAGAGCGCCGTGGCCTCCGGGCGCGCTTCGCGCTACGCCTGGCTCGAGTGGGACAAGCTGAGCAAGGTGGGCAAGTTCCTGAACCCGCCAAGCCGCGAGGAGATCCCTGAGAACTTCAACGAGCAGGCCATCGTCGAGCTTTTCTCCAAGTAACAGCAACTTGGCGCATCTCCTGGCCTTCGTGGGGTGGGAGATGCTTGCTTTTCCTTTTTCAAACAACAAAATCATCTATGGCAATCCTAGCTTTTCAAAAACCAGACAAGGTCATCATGCTCGAAGACAGCCTCACCTACGGCAAGTTCGAGTTTCGGCCTTTGGAGCCTGGTTACGGCATCACGGTTGGCAACGCGCTCAGGAGGATTCTGCTTTCTTCGTTGGAAGGCTTCGCGATAACGAACATTCGTATCGAGGGGGTCGATCACGAGTTCTCGACCATCAAGGGCGTGGTGGAGGATGTGACGGAGATCATCCTGAACCTCAAGCAGGTGCGTTTCAGGAGGGTGGTGGCCGAAGACCAGGAGCGGTTCACTGTAACCATCTCGGGCAAGGATACCTTGCGTGCGGGCGATTTCAACAAGTTCTCGTCCGTATTCAGCGTCCTCAACCCGGACCTGGTCATTTGCCACATGGAGCCCAAGACCGAGATCAGCGTCGAGATCCACATTGGCAAAGGACGCGGATACGTTCCCGCCGAGGAGAACAAGCTGCCTGACCCTCCCTTCGGGATGATTGCCATCGACTCGATTTTCACCCCGATCAAGAACGTCAAGTACTCGGTCGAGAACTTCCGCGTCGAGCAGAAGACCGACTATGAGAAACTGGTCGTCGAAATCCAGACCGATGGCTCCATCCATCCCAAGAGCGCCCTCGAGGACGCCGCGAAGATCCTCATCCACCACTTCATGCTTTTCTCCGACGAGAAAATCAAGATCGACACGGAGGAGAGCTTCCACAGCGAGGAGTTCGACGAGGAGTCCCTGCACATGCGGCAACTGCTCAAGTCGAAGCTCGTGGACATGGACCTCTCGGTCAGGGCGCTCAACTGCCTCAAGGCCGCCGATGTCGAAACCTTGTCGGACCTGGTCGTTTACAATAAAAACGACCTGTTGAAATTCCGCAACTTCGGCAAGAAGTCCCTCACCGAGCTGGAAGACCTGCTCACGAGCCTGAGCCTGACTTTCGGAATGGACATCAGCAAGTACAAGGTCGAAAAGGACTAAAGCCGCCAGCTTTTGCTTTTCGCAAACAAAAATCCATAAGTTCAAATGAGACACAGAAAGAACTTCAATCACCTTGGCCGCAATAGCGCTCACCGGAAAGCAATGCTGGCGAACATGGCCATTTCGCTGATTGAGCACAAACGAATCCGCACCACGGTGGCCAAGGCAAAGGCCCTGCGCACCTACGTGGAGCCTCTGATCACCAAGGCCAAGACCGACAGCACGCACTTCCGCCGCCTGGTCTTCCAGAAGTTGAACAACAAGTACGCCGTGACCGAGCTCTTCCGCGAAATCTCGGTCAAGGTGGGCGACCGTCCTGGTGGATACACCCGCATCATCAAGCTCGAGAACCGGCTGGGAGACAACGCCGAGATGTGCTACATCGAGCTGGTGGACTACAACGAGCTGATGCTCGCCAGCAAGGCCGCCGCCTCCGGCGCTGCCGATCCCAAGAAAAAGCGCACCCGCCGCGGACGCAAAAAGGCCGATGGGACCGATGCCCCAGAGCAGCAGGATTGATCACCGTCTTTTTGATGACGACCTTTTTCCAAAAAATGTTATTTTTGAGAGGGACTAGCCGAGCGCTTGTTCCTCTCTTTTTTTGCCTAACCTTCTAATTTCAAACCTTCACCTTATGGGACACATCACCAAAGTCCAAGCCCGACAAATCCTCGACTCGCGAGGTAACCCCACCATCGAAGTTGATGTCTTCACCGACCACGGCATCATGGGCCGCGCGGCCGTTCCCTCCGGGGCCTCCACCGGGGTCCACGAGGCCGTCGAGCTCCGCGACGACATCAAGGACCAGTACATGGGCAAAGGAGTCCTCAAGGCTGTCGAGAACGTCAACTCCAAGATCAATGAGGCTTTGGTCGGTTTCCACGTTACCGAGCAGAACCTGATCGACAGCACCATGATCCAGCTCGACGGTTCGGACAACAAGTCCAACCTCGGGGCAAACGCCATCCTCGGCGTATCCCTCGCCGTGGCCAAGGCCGCGGCCATCTCCACCAACCAGGACCTCTTCCGCTACGTCGGCGGCGTGAACGCCAACACCCTGCCCATCCCCATGATGAACATCCTCAACGGAGGTTCGCACGCCGACAACAAGATCGACGTCCAGGAGTTCATGATCATGCCCGTCGGTGCCGAGTCCTTCAGCCAGGCCCTCCGCATGGGGACCGAGGTCTTCCACCACCTCAAGGCCGTCCTCAAGTCCAAGAAGCATTCCACCAACGTGGGCGACGAGGGCGGTTTCGCACCCAACCTCCAGTCCAACGAAGAAGCCATCGAAGTGGTGCTCCAGGCCATCGAGAAGGCCGGCTACAAGCCCGGCGTGGACATCTACATGGCCCTCGACGCCGCCGCTTCCGAGTTCTACGACGAGGAGAAGAAACTCTACATCTTCGAATCCACCGGCGACCGCCGCACCTCTTCCGAGATGGTCTCCTACTGGAAAGAATGGACCTCCAAGTACCCCATCATCTCCATCGAGGACGGCCTCCACGAGGACGACTGGGACGGCTGGCAGGCCCTGACCAGGGCCCTGGGCTCCAACGTGCAGCTCGTGGGCGACGACCTCTTCGTCACCAACGTCAAGCGCCTCCAGATGGGCATCGACAAGGGCGTGGCCAACTCCATCCTGGTGAAGGTCAACCAGATCGGCAGCCTGACCGAGACCATCGACGCCGTCAACCTGGCCACCCGCCACTCCATGACCTCCGTCATGAGCCACCGCTCGGGCGAGACCGAGGACACGACCATCGCCGACTTGGCCGTGGCCCTGAACACTGGCCAGATCAAGACCGGCTCGGCCTCCCGCTCCGACAGGATCGCCAAGTACAACCAACTGCTCCGCATCGAGGAAATCCTCGGCGAGAACGCCCGCTACATCGGCAAGGCGTTCAAATACGCCCGCTGAGCTTCCTTCCCGACCTTCCGCCCCAGCCGCCCCTTGCTCGCCAGGGGGCGGCTTTTTTCATCATTTGTGGGGATTGCCGAACGGGAACTGTTCGGCGAGTTTTTCCTCAACCTGTTATCCAGTTGCGTTCAATGGTGGAATAAGTAAGACTTCAAAATTAACTAGCATTAAATTTCAAATTAATGTTCAAATGAATATCTACTTATTCTTCATCACATTGAATTAAAACACATGGGCAAATATTTTGAAATCAAATAGTTACATATAAAAAACTATGGGCCTATGTGTTTTCACTACTGTGCCTATGTGATTAAAGGCGCCATAAGGATAATAAAAATAATTTTAGGAACTTACTTATACGTTTGAAAGCAACTTCCTGCATATGAATTTCCCCAAGTTGGCAAATGATTTTAGTCATAGAATGGGCGCATTGGCTTTGGTGTTTTTGCATCATTGTTGCAAATATATCAGATCAACCCAAAAAAAGACGCCATGTGCCAGTTGATGAAAACAAGAATGAAGGCCAGGATCGTGCCGCTGCTCGTGCTGCTGTTGGCGGGCGGTTGGGTTTCGGGGCAGACCCAGCTCGAGGGAAGGGTCGTTGATGAGCAGGGGGAGGCCCTGCCGGGAGTCAACATCGTGCTGCACCAGAACGGCCTGGGAACCATGACGGACACGGAGGGCGGCTACCGGCTGCGAGTCGCCCCGGAGCTCAGGCGGGTTGACGTGCTGTTCAGCTTCGTCGGCTACAAGCCGCATTTGGCGAGCCTGTGCCTGGATGGGGCCTCGTCCACGGTCCGGATGGATGTCGTGCTGGTGGCCACACCGCTGGAGCTGGAGGAGATCACCGTTACGGCAGGATTCCTGCAAAGCCGCGAGGCGGTTCCATACCCGATCAGCACGATGCTCAAGCGCGAGGTCGCCTTGGCGGGCTCTGCCAATTTCACGGAGGTGCTGGCCCGGACGCCTGGCGTCTATGCCATCTCGTTGGGCAACGGGGTCGGCAAGCCGGTCTTGCGCGGCCTGAGCAACGCGAACCTGGTGATGCTCAACGACGGCGCGAAGCTGGAGAACTTCAACTTTTCGGCCAGCCACCCCTTCTTGCTGGACGAGCTTTCTGCCGGCCGCGTGGAAATCATCAAGGGGCCGGCCTCGCTGCAATACGGCTCGGACGCCGTGGCGGGGGTCGTCAACGTCCTGGGCGAGCGCCCGGAGCAGCCCGGGGCCTTGTCGGGCGAGCTGCTGGCGGTTTACAGCTCGAACACCGGGGGCTACCAGGGCAGCCTGGCGCTGAAAGGCGCCTCGGAAGCGCTTTTCTTCAGCCTCCGCGGAAGCACCAAGTCGCATGGGGACTTCACCGACGGCCAGGGTGGGCGGGTCTTCAACACCCGCTTCAACGAGGACAACCTTTCCGCCACGGTCGGGACCCGACAACGCCTGGGCAACTTTTCGCTCAACTACCACTACACCACTGCCCGGTACGGGCTCCAAAACGCCAGCCTGCTGGCCCTGCTCGCGGCGCGCCCGGAGCTCCTGGCCGAGGGGCGCGAGAACCAGCTCTGGTTCCAAGACCTTGAAAACCAGGTGGTGGGTTCGAAGAATACCATCTTCGTGGGGGGAGCGACCCTTGACCTTGACCTGGCCTACCAGTCCAACTCGCGCGAGCTGGTGGCCGGGGGGCTCGACACGCAGGGGCAGGCCCTGGTAAGGCCTACCACCGCCTCGATGCGCCTGGCCACGGTCTCTTACAACGCCAGGCTGAACCTTCCGCTAGACCAGAAAAAGATCATCGTCGGGCTCAACGGCGCCAACATCCGGAACCAGGCCGATGAGACCAAGCCCGGCAACCCCTTGCTCGATTCCGACATCGACGACCTGGGAGCCTACGCGCTCGCGGACCTGTCCCTTTCCGAACGGCTCCAGCTCAGCGGCGGCCTCCGCTTCGACCATCGGGGCATGCGCTCCTACCCGGTGGCCACGCCCACCACCGAGCAGTTCCTGGTCGATCGCGGCTACGACAGCTTCAGCGGCTCGCTGGGCTTCTCCTTCAACTTCTCGCCCCAGCAGTTCCTCAAGCTGAACGTGGCCAGGGGCTTCCGCTCGCCCACGATGCCAGAGCTGACCCAGAACGGCATCCACGGCTCGCGCTACGAGCGCGGCGATCCCGGCCTGCGGGCGCAGGCCAACGTCCAGCTCGACCTGAACTACCACTGGCACACGCCTTGGCTGGTCATTGACCTCAGCCCATTCTACAACCGCATCGACAACTACATCTACGTGGTCATGACAGACCTGCCGGCCCCCATCGGCCAGGGCATGGTCTTCCAGCATGTGCAGGACGACGCCGTCTTCGCCGGCGGCGAGCTGGCGATGGACATCCATCCCAGCCCGTGGCTCGGCCTGCACGCCAGCTACAGCATGGTGCGGGCCTCCATCGAGGGCGGCGGCCCGGGCGTGGAGCATCCCACCTTCATCCCTCCTGACCGCCTCACCGCCGAGCTCAAGTTCTCGTGCCAGGAGCTGGCCTTCCTGCACAAGCCTTTTGCCAGCTTCGGCATGGCGCGCCTTTTCGACCAGGACCAGGTAGGCCAGAACGAGGCGGCGACCCCCGGCTACACCCTTTTCAATGCCCGGCTCGAGACCAACATCAAGGTGTCCGGCAACGAGTGGACGTTCTTCCTCCAGGCCAACAACCTCTTCGACCGGGCCTACATCGACCACCTGTCCATCACCAAGCAACTGGAATTGAACATGATGGGCCGGAACATCCTCTTCGGGGCACGGCTGTCTTTCAACAAGCGTTAAATTTGTATGTTTAAATAAAATCTCATGAAAAAGAAAATGTTCTTCGCGCTCCTCGGAGCCATGTCCTTGATGGCCGGCTGCTCGGCCCCACCGCAGACGCCGCCGCAGGCCGAGCCAGCCCCTGCCGCCGCGACGCACGAAAGCCTCATCATCAACCTGACCAGCGACCCCATGGAAAGCGCCCACGGCGCGATGATGGGCCTGCACCTGGCCCAGAAGGCCCTGGCCGACGGCATGTCCGTCACGGTCTTCCTGAACGTCGATGGCGTCAAGCTGCTCCAGGCCGGGGCGGATACCCTGGTGTTCCATGGCGAGAACATCTCCGAGCTGCTCGGCTCCGTCTCGGGCGAAGGAGGCAAGATCCTGGCCTGTCCCCACTGCCTGCACGTGCATGGCCTTTCGGAAGCCGACTTGAGGCCGGGTGTGGAATTGGCGCAAGACAGCGTGCTGCTCGGCAAGATTCGCCAGGCCCCGACGGTCTTCACCTACTGAAACCAGTGGCAGAGAAACGGCGGGCGGCCCCACGGCCAGAGGGGCTGCCCGCCGTCCGTCCATGCGGAAGGCGGGCCGCGCCGCCTTATCGGCCCAAGATGGCCAGCAGGTCCAGTTCGAGGCTGGCCTGCGGGGTCTCGATGATGCGGCCCAGCTCGCGGCCGTCGCGCAGGACGATGAAGGTGGGCACCTTCTGGATGTCCAGCCCCGAGAGGTCAACCCCGTGCGAGGACTTCTCGGCGTCGAGGCCCACCACCGCGACCTGGTCGGGCGGGAAGGCGAGCTGGTCCAGGATCTTGTAGAAGCGGGGCACCTCGCGGCGGCTGTCGGAGCACCAGGTGCCCAGGACGATCATGACCTCGTGCAGGGCCAGGCTGTCCGAGGGGATGCGCGCGAGGGCGGTCGCGTCGGGCTCGTATTCGTTGTAGCTGGCGTTGAACCATTGGGCGTGCTCGCCCGATTGCAGGCCGTTGCGGTCGCAGTGGCCCACGAGCACCTCCTGCTCGGCCTTGGCGTCGTAGAAGCTCTGGTTGCGCGGGGCGGGGGCGGGGCAGCCTGTCGCCAGCAGGGCCAGCAGGGCCAGGAAGATTGTTCGGGTCTTTTTCATTTCGTGGGGAAGGATTGTTGTTTGGTCTGTGGGGAAAGCTAAGCAAAAACCACCAAGCAGGCAAGTTCTCGTCAGGCTTTGGGCGCGAGCAGCCGAAGCCGGCGCCGGGTGTGCCACCAGGCGAAGAGCGCCGCCGACCAGTTGATGCCCAGGATGGACCACCAGATGCCCCAGATGCCCGTGCGCAGCCAGAAGACCATGGCCCCGAACAACAGGGCCGGCATGGCGATCTGGCGAAAAAGCCCGATCCAAAGCCCGAACATCGGGCGCTTGAGGGCTTGCGTGACCGAGACCGACAGGTTCAGCAGCACGTAGGAGTTGAACACCAGCACGGCCACGGCCAGGTAGTCCTCGCCAATGGCCACGACCGAGGCCTCGTCCGTGAAAAGCCGGATGAGCCAGCCGTCGGCCAGGAAGACCAGCGCCATGCCCACGCTCATGATGATGATGCCGTAGCGCAGGGTCAGGCCGTAGGCTTCGCGGGCCCGCGCGACCAGGCCCGCCCCCAAGCTCTGCCCCGCGACCGAGAGCAGTGCGATGTTCAGGCCGATCGTGGGCAGCAGCGCCAGTTGCTCGATGCGCGTGGCGATGCCGTAGGCGGCCACGGCCTCCTTGCCGTAGTGGCTGATGAAGTAGGTGATGACGAACACGCCGATGGCCACCGTCATCATGTTCAGGCTCGAGGGGATGCCCTGGCGGCTGATCTCGGCGTAATACCGGGCCGAGGGCATGAAGTCGCGCCAGCCGTAGCCTTTCCAGAGGCCCGAGGCCAGCAGCTTGTAGAGCAGGAACACCGACCCGAAGGCCTGGATGGCCACCGTAGCCCACGCGATGCCGGCGATGCCCATGGCCGGGACCCCGAGCCCGCCGTAGAGGAACCAGGGGTCGAGCACGATGTTCAGGAAGAAGCCCAGCACCAGGAAGTCGCGGTAGCTGCGGCTGTCGCCCCGGGCCGTCAGCGCCCCGTTGATAACGCCGTTCGGCACGAAGAACAAGCCGCCCAGCAGCACCACTTCCATGTAGGCCATGGCCGTGTCGAGGTACTCGCCCTCGGCCCCCATGAGCCGGAACAGCGGCTCGGCCACCTCCTGCCCCACGAGCGCCAGGCCGACGCCCAGCCAGAGCGAGAGCACGAAGGCCTGGGCCGAGACCCGCTGCGCCTCGGCCATATCGCCCCTTCCCAACGCGTTGGCCACCAGCGCGGTGGTGGCCGTCCCGTAGCCCATGCCCAGCGAGAGGATCATGAAGAAGACCGGAAACGAGAGCGAAAGCCCTGCGAGGGCCTCCGTCGAGATCTCGCCGGCGAAGTAGGTGTCCACCACGTTGAGCAGCGTGTTGAACAGGAAGCCCAGGCTGGCGGGCAGGGCCATGCGCGCCAAGGTCTTCGGCAGAGGGCCGGTCGTCAGGTCCATGTTTTCGTTTTGGGGGATGGGGTGGGAGAGGATGGAGGCAGTGTCAAAGCCGGCGGAGTGAAGGCCGGGCGGCTGCTATTGGGGGCGGGCGTAGCGGATGAGCTTGCCTTCCGAATGGGGATCGGTGGCCAGGCGCAGGAACTCGCGCTCGTCGAGGCTGTCCAGGAGCAGCCAGCGGGCGGCGTAGCTGAAGTAGGTGAAGGTCTTGACGAAGTAGTTGTGCCGCTCGGCCCGCTCGTTGAACAGGTTGCTGACCACCACTTGGTAGGGCCCGCTGGTGAGCACGGCCGTCCGGCCCTTGCGCTCCTGGCTCTCGCGCTCGAACCGCTGGTCGATGTAGTGGTTCAGCTCGTCCACGTTGAACAGGAACTCCGCCTTCCGAAGGTCCGAGATGGAGTCGTAGTCGGGCGAGTAGTCCGGGTCGGACAGCACGAGCCGCATGTAGCCGAAGACATCCTCGATGGATATGGCTCCCTCGAAATATTGCAGGGTCAGCTTTCTTTCAGGGATGATCTTGTAAAGCAGCATGTTGTCGGCGTGTTGGGGCAGGGCCTCAGCCCCTTTTCAGGTTGGCGATGGCCTCGATGGGCTCCTTGGCCTTGAACACGTAGCTACCCGCCACCAGCACGGTGGCCCCGGCGCGGACCAGCGAAAGGGCGTTCTCGGCGTTGATGCCGCCGTCCACCTCCACCAGCGGCTCACTGCCCGTCCGGGCCATCATCTCCTTGAGCTTGGCCAGCTTGAGCAGGGTGCTGCCGATGAACTTCTGCCCGCCGAAGCCCGGGTTGACGGACATGATGAGCACCAGGTCGAGCAGCGGCAGGACCTCCTCGAGGGCCGAGACCGGAGTGTGCGGGTTCAGGGCCACGCCCACCTTCATCTTGTTCTCGCGGATCAGCTCGATGGTGCGGTGCAGGTGCCGGCAGGCCTCCACGTGGACCGTCAGGATGTCGGCCCCCGCCCGCGAGAAGGCCGACACGTAGCGCGCCGGATCCTCGATCATCAGGTGGACGTCCAGCGGCTTCTGCGTGCGCGCCCGGACGGCCTCCAGGATTGGGAAGCCGAACGAGATGTTGGGCACGAACAGGCCGTCCATCACGTCAAGGTGGATCCAGTCCGCGGTGCTGCGGTTGAGCATCTGCACGTCTTTCTCAAGGTTGGCGAAATCCGCCGAAAGCAAGGAGGGCGCTACGAAGTGGGGCATGTCGCGGGGGGGCTTTGTGGGTTTTGGGACAAGGGAGCCAAGCGGGCTCCCTGGGTGCGAATTTCAACCATCTTCGCCAGAAAAACAAGAGCCCGCGCCCGAAAGGCGCGGCGGCTTGCCGCGGTGGGGCATTTTTGCAACAACAATAGTGCGGTCAGGGCTGGGCCCAGGCCACTTTCAAGCACAACAAGCCATTGGTGATGAAAACATTGTTGAGGCTATTTTTTTATGTATTCATTGGCTTTCGAAGTGATTTGCTTTTTTATTTTGCCCCAGTTCGACTTCTCAATCGTTTGTGGATCAGGTTCTAATTCAGCATCATCGAAATAGGTCAGACTTTTGAGAATATGGAATTTATTTGTGTTTGGAAATTTTCTTTCGAAAAAGTCAAACATTTGTTCAAAGCTGAAAATATTTAGAAGATAGTGAATGTCGTAAAAATCCTTTTTTGAACCTCTTCCTGCAACTGCTGATAGTTTCATTGGAATAATATCTTCTATCGAAAGCAATCGGATAGAATCTTCTTCAAGGATGGGATTTATCAAGGGATACGAATATTTGATCAAATCGATTTTGACGATATTATCAGACTTTTCGGGAAATATGATGTTGAAATTGAGGGTATTGTTTGCTTCTGTCAAATCTTTGATTTCAAAAACATTGCCAAGCCTTTCCGAAAGTCTCTTTGTGTCAAAATCTTTTTGAGTGAACAAGCCTATATCCACCGAGAATCGGTGTCCCAATTGTAGTGCCAATGCGGTTCCGCCTACAAGAAAAAAATCTTGAAGCTCCTGCATTTTCATTAGCTCTTTTAATAATTCCAAAGTTTTTGGATAGACGGTTCTGTATTGTAGCATCTGAACTGTTCTTTTTCTACATTAAACAATGTATGACAAAAATTCAATGTTATTTTGTCCAAATATCTTATTTGCAGTGCTTCCTCTTTTATCTTATCCAATCCGTAATATTTTTTCAGTTCTTGCCAATCATTCCAATTTCCTCTTGTCAGCACACGTTCAATGACAAACCGCGAATGCTTTTCGTAGTCAATTTGTTGAAAATCAGTAAGTAAGCGATTGGATTTAATTTATAATATTATCTTTGCGGCACTATGGGACGAGTGAACACACCAACATTGGATGACGCCC
>JAIFMG010000087.1 GCA_020048645.1 Bacteroidota bacterium
CAGCTACGACGACCTGCTGGCGCCGGGCCTGGTCCTGAGCCTGGGCGTTCACGACCTGCTCGACAGCGGCTACGACTTCGTCCAGCCCTACGCGGGCGGGCACGCGCCCCTGCCCGGGCCGGCGCGCGAGTGGGTGCTGCGCCTGGGCTACGAGTTCGGGGGATGATGCCGCTGGGCTTGCCTTGTTGGCCTGCCTGGTTTCGAGGGTAATGCCGAGTTGTTTCCAAAAGCATAGGATTCGCTGGCTAAGCAGTTCGTTTCCAGGCGGGCCAATCCTTTCAGGATTGACAGTCCGACCTTGTTGGAAACTGATGGTTGAGGTTTTTGGTTCTTTATATGAGCAAGTGAGTAGCGCAAAAAGGATTGATTCGGGTAAAATCGAGTTTTCCGGTTAAGGCGCACCTGCCGTTCCTCAACCGCGGGAGCATCTTGGCCCACCCCCCGCGGACCTTGCCGACCGCGTCGACCATGATCTTGACAAGGTTGAACCTGTCGAAAGTAATCTCCCCCGTTCCGAAGGTTCTTCTCCACGCCTTTGCCGAACGACGGCGACATGTCGCAGGAGCCGATCGTCCGGCAGGCCTGGTGGACGGGCATCGCCTTGGCCGCTTGCACGTTGAAGACCTCCAACAGCATCGCGAATCCGCCCAAGGCCGCCTTCCGTGGACTCACCAGCGCGAACGTAGCATACCGGCCACGAGTTCAATAATAACGCCAAGGCGCTTGTTTTTCGAAGGTACAGTTTGTATCTTTGGGAATTGTCAATTCCCTCCCCCCCCGATGATCAAGCTACCCTTCAAAACCCCGGATGTTCAAGGCCAAAACCTTCTGGTGCTCGCTGCGGGCAGTCGGCTTTGGGTTGATGTCATGCGGCAGATGGCGGGTAGGGCCTATTCAAAGGGAATTGGTGCTTGGCATTTGTCCGACACACCACAAACTATAGAAACGGCAAAACAAGCATTTCCTTCCGAAGTGCAAGAAATTCTTGGGCATGAAAACATCAAGACCACGGAGACGATATGTGCAATTGCAACTAAAACGTCGATTATGAACACAAAGTCGTAAATTTGTGAAAAACTAAGGAACAGAAAAATGGAAAAAATATTAAAAATAGGACGTTCCGATTTCGGATTATTTATAAAAAATGGATTTTATTTAGTAGATAAAACGAACTTGATTTACGATTTTCACAACAATGCAAATGATATTGTTTTATTTCCTCGTCCCAAACGCTTCGGAAAAACACTTAACCTATCAATGATTGAGTATTTTTACGATATTCAAAAACAGGAGAACAAAGAGTTGTTTTCAAATCTTAAAATTGCCAAAAATGCAGAATTTTGTAAAGAACATCAAAATAAATACCCTGTCATAAACATCACGCTAAAAGGAATAAAAGAAACGAATTGGGAAAAATGTTTGAATAAATTTGGAGATGTAATTTCAGAATTATACAAAAAATATAACTTCTTACTGAAATCTGAAAAAATAGAAGACTATGATAAAGAAGAAATAGAACAAATCATAAGAAAAACGGCAAATGAAACAACAATCAAAGGAGGTCTTTTAAAGTTAAGTAAAAATTTAGAAACGCACTTTAATCAAAAAGTGGTAATACTTGTTGATGAGTACGATACACCCATAATATCAGCATTTAACAACACTAACAGTCCTATAAAATCAGAAGATAAAGAAAATAAAACCTATTATGAAAAGGTAATTAATTTTATGCAGGGATTTCTTGGTGATGCTTACAAGGAAAATGATGCCTTATTCAAAGGTATGCTGACAGGCGTTATGCGTGTAGGTCGAGAAAGTATATTTTCAGAATGGAATAATTTTGATGTATTCGGAATAACCTCAAATTATTTTTCAGATAGTTTTGGTTTTACAGAAGAAGAAACAGAACAAATTTTAATAGACTTTGGATTAAAGAGTAAAATCAAGGATATCAAACAATGGTATGACGGGTATAAATTTGGCGCAAAAGACAGTATCTACAATCCTTGGTCAATTGTAAACTATATAGGAAAGAGTAAAGATAAATTTAAACCCTACTGGATAAATTCCGGAGACTACTCGTTGATAAAAAGCAGAATTATCGAAATCGGAGTAAGTGGTGATATACAGGAACTCATAGAAGGCAAGATAATTGAAGCAAGCCTGTACGATAATTTTGTATTTCAAGACTTTGAAAAAGGTAGTGAGTTGTTTTGGACATTGCTGACGGATAATGGATACCTGACACAAGCAGGCGAAGCTGATTTTGGCAGATACAAATTGAAAATACCAAATAAAGAAGTTAAAATTATATTTACTAATATTATCAAAACATGGATAGATACCGAAGTTAAGTTAAATGGTAACTTACTTGCTAAGGCTGCCAAAGACCTGATTACTGGCAATATAAATGAGTTTGAACAAAATTTCAAGAAAATAATTGGCGATACGTTAAGCTATTACGATACAGCAGAAAAAACAAACAAACAGACCAAAGAAAAATTAGTAACAAACGAACAAATTTACCATGTTTACACACTTGGTTTACTTGCTATCCTTACTGATGAATATATTATAAAATCAAATAGAGAAAGCGGAGACGGTCGTTATGATATTATGCTTATTCCTTACGATAAAACAAAAAAAGGTGTTGTGATAGAAATAAAAAGCATTCAACAGCAGAAGAAGTCCGAAGAAGAAAGGGATTTTATCAAAAGAGTAAACGGAGAAATAAAAGATGCATTAAACCAAATTGACAAAAACAGGTACTACACAGAATTGATCGAAAACAAAGTAAAGCCAGAAAATATTGTAAAATTGGCAATAGTTTTTGTAGGAAAAGAACCGTATATCAACGAGATAGAAGAAAAATAAAACGCACATAAGTCCGAACGCGGCTTGGGGACGCCCAATTCGCGGGCGACGCGGTGGCTTCGGGCTTGGGCGAGGCTCCAGGGCAATCCATCCCCTTCGAACGCGACTTGGTATCGCCATCGGAGGCAACTTGTCGATCGGCCCTTGGCCTTGCCTTGCATTCCTTGCAGAAGACCTGGCCTTTGGTCGCGGCCGCGCGGCTTTTGGTTTTCCATTGGGTCAAAAGATGGAGTTTTTCCAAGGGATTCTCTTTATCTTTAAGACCTGTAAACCAAAAAACCATGATGAAAAGATTGATGATGATGGCGGCGGCCCTTTTCTGGGCGTCAGTGGCCCTGGCCCAGGCCCCTTCGAACTTGGCGGGGCAGGTCTTGGACCAGGATGGCCGCCCGCTCCGCGGGGTCAGCGTCCGGGAAAGCCGGCTCGACCTCGCGGGCACGACCGACGCCCAGGGCCGGTTCGAGCTCGAATTGCCCGAGGGCCAACCCACGGACAGCCTTCTCCTTTCCTTCTTCCTTTCGGGCTTTGGTAGCCTGGAGGTGCCGGCCACGCCGGACGAGCGCCTGAGCGTGGTCATGTGGCTGCTCGAAATGGACATCTTCGAGCTGAGCCTGGAGGAGCTGATGGACGTGGAGGTCTCGGTGGCGTCGCGGACGCGGCTGAGCCAGCGCGAGACGCCGAGCATCGTGACGGTCGTGACGCGGCAGGAAATCGTCGCCGCGGGCTGCCGCGACCTGATCGACGTGCTGCGCCTGGTGCCGGGCGTCGAGTTCGGGGTGGATGTCGAGGGCATCGTGGGGCTGGTCATGCGGGGCTCGTGGGCGCACGAGGGCAAGGTGCTGCTGATGGTGGATGGCATGGAGATGAACGAGCTGACCTACGCGACCAACCCGCTGGGCAACCGCTTCGGCCTGGAGCAGATCGAGCGGGTGGAAGTGGTCCGCGGCCCCGGCTCGGCCCTCTATGGCGGCTTCGCCGAGATGGGCGTCATCAACATCATCACCCGGAAGCCCCAAGGCCGCGCGATGGTCTCGGCGGGCGGGATCGCCGGGGCGAGCGCCGAGGGCCTGGCGCGCGGCAACGCGCACCTGAGCCTGGGCTCGCGGGTGAACGACAAGGTCTCCCTGGCCTTCCACGGCTACCTGGCCCGGGGCAACCGCTCGGACCGGACCTACACGGACGTCTATGGCGACAGCTACGACATGACGGGACAGTCGGGCCTGAACAACCGCTCGGCCCACTTGCAGGCCAGGATCCACGGCCTGAACGTGCAGTTGCTCTACGACGACTACGAGATCCGCTCGCGGGACATGTACGACCAGATCCTGACGCGAGACTACGCCGTCGAGTTCCGGACGATGGTGGCCAGCGCCGACTACAAGATCGCGCTGGGCGACAAGCTCTCGGCCACTCCGCGCCTGACCTTCAAGCAGTCGCGGCCCTGGCGGACGCCGGAGGACCCGGCCCCGGACGAGCTGGACGCCTACATGGATTTCATCTACACCGACGAGAGCGTCCTGCGCACGACGGGCAACCTGGTGTTCGACTACCAGCCGGCGCCTTGGCTGGATGTCGTGGTGGGGGGCGAGTACTTCTTCGACGACGTGCGCAACAACCTGGACCCGGCCGAGGGTGCCTACTGGAACGGCGAGAACCGGCTGCTGCTCCAGAACGGCAGCATTTTCGGGCAGGCCCTGGTGCGGCACCGGCTGGCCAACCTGACCGTCGGCGGGCGGTACGACAACCACAGCCACTTCGAGGCGGCCTTCGCCCCGCGGCTGGCCCTGACGAAGGTTTTCGGGCAGTTCCATGCCAAGCTGATGGCCAGCGGCGCGTTCCGCTCGCCCAGCGTGGGCAACATCAACTTCAACGTGCCGCTGAACCCGAACGGCCAGCCTGACCTCCGCCCCGAGCGGCTGCGCATCTACGAGCTGGAGGTCGGGCACAAGTTCAGCGAGCGCCTGGTGCTGAGCGCCAACCTCTTCCACATGGTGCTCCTCGACCCGATCGTCTTCCTCACGGACGCCGAGCTGGACACCGAGGGCTTCGACAACGTGGTGCGGACGGGCACCCGCGGCCTGGAGCTGGCCCTGAAGCTGGTGGAGCACTGGGGCAACGCCAACATGAGCCTGGCCTACTACGACGCCAAGGGCATCAACCAGGTGCCCGACTACGCGGTGCCGACCGAGGAGCGGGCGCTGCTGGGCACCCCGCGGCTCTCGGCCCGGCTCTTCGGCCAGGTCCGCATGGGCGAGCACCTTTCGCTGGGGCCGTCGGCCAGCTTCATGTCGGAGCGCTACGCGATCACCTACTACGACGAGGTGCTGGAGGGCGTGGTCATGGAGAAGCTGCCTTCGGTGCTGATAGCCAACCTGTTCGTGCATTACGACGACCTGCTGGTGCCGGGCCTCGACCTGAGCCTGGGCGTGCATGACCTGCTGGACAGCGGCTACGACTTCGTGCAGCCCTACCACGGGTGGCACGCGCCCCTGCCGGGGCCGGTGCGCGAGTGGGTGCTGCGTTTGTGCTACGATTTTGAGGGCTGAAGGCCAGGATTTCCCCACAATGTTAAAAATCCGTTAATCTGCGCTTGGATCGACACAAAACGCCATGGGCTTGCGTAAAAGTTAAAAAAACCTAATCCCATGAGACTCCCGCGTTTTCTTCCGATCCTGCTGCTGAGCTTGGCACTTTTGCCGCCCGTCGCGCAAGGCCAGTACAGGTTCAGCTTTGGCGACCACGGCCTGAGCACGGGCCGTTCGCTGGCCAAGGGCGAGGACGGGCGGCACTATGTCATGCGGACGATCCCTCCGGACGGCGAGCCTCGGCTGGACTTCCGCACGGGCTTCGAGCTGAGCGCCTTCACGGCCTCGGGCGACGAGCAGTGGACCCGGCGCTTCTACATGGGTGGCCGAGGGGTCAATCCGCACTCGGTGCGGGTGGACGCGCGCGGCCGGCTTTACGTGCATGGCAAGATAGAGCGGGCCAGGGGATCGCAAGACCCGGGCCTCTACGACTGGGGACAGCCCATCGGCGAGCCCGCGGGGCGCCTGCCCTTCCTGCTGGTCTATGATCCGGAACGGCAACTGGCCCGGGTGCAGGTCATCGAAGGCCTCGAATGGGCCTCGGCCCGCTGGGAGGTCTTCCTGGAGCCCGACGGGCGGGCGGTGATGGTGGGCCTGCTGGAAACGCCCACGGACGGGCAGCGTTCGTTCGAGAGCGCCGGCAGCCTGCTGGCCTTCCTGGCCTTCGACCCGGAGCTGGAGCCGAGCTGGGCCTTCGCCGTCGAGGGCCTCGAATCGAGCGCTGGGCTCTGCTTCGACCTGCTGGGCCAGCACGTGGCCATCGAGGGCGCCCAGCGCCCCAACCACGAGAGCCACCCCGGCCTGGCCCTGGAGCTGCACGCCCTGCTGGACCTGCCTTCCTGGCAAGACGGCGCGCTGTTCAGCCCGCTCGCGGCGGGAGGCGCCCTGGGCGATGCCTCCGGCGACGGGCAGGGCGAACCGGAAGGAGGCTACGACCTCCGGGTCCACGACGCGCAGGGCAGCCTGCTGCTGGCCGTGCCGACGGCCCAGCCACCGCGCCGGCAGGCCCATCGCGGCAGGAGCTCTGGCCGCGGGCAGGTGCGCCTGACCCAAAGCCACCCCTGGGGCGTCGGCGAACTGGCGATCGCCATCAAGCCCGAAGCGCCCGCCCGGGGGCAGGCGCCAGAGGACGACGCGCTCTGGCAGCAGGAGGCCAGCAACGCCTGGGCCGGCACGCTGGCCACGAGCGCCGCGCCAGCCCGCCGCGGCGAGCTGCTTCCGCTGGCCATCGAGGAAATCCACACGCCCTATGGCGAAAGCCTCCAGCGCACGAACATCGAAATCCTTCAGCACCAGCGCTATCTGCCCACCCTGCAACCGCAGGAATACCGCTACGAGACGCACTGGCTGGACATGCCCGAACAGATTCGGCTCCTGCCGCTCCGGTCTGTCCCTTGCAGAAATTACCAATCGGTTATGAATCGTTAACAGCGGCTTGTGGGATTACCAGGCCAGATTCGCGTACTTTTGAGATCCGCCCTTGCCCTGCCGGCACTTCCGGGCAGGGCCTCTGGGCTTCTCCAGGCCTCCAAATCCAAACCGAATCCATGAAAACGAAACTCCTGCTGGCCACCACGGCCCTTGTCTTGTTCGGACTGCAAAGCTGCCAAGCCAAAGACTTCATCCAAAGCGGCGGCAGCCTCGAAGCCGCCAAGCTCCAGAAGCAAATCGAAAAAGGCAACGCCATCTTCCTGAAGGATGTCGTGGTAACGGGCCCGCTGGTGCTGTGGGGCCTGGGCGGCGAGTCGCTCGAGAACGTGAACAGCTTCCGGGCCAGCCTTTCGTCGTCGCTGACCTTCGTGAACTGCACCTTCGAGGGGGAAATCCAGGCGCATAGCCTCGAGGGGCAGATCGCGCACGGGGTGCGCTTCCGGGGGCCGGTGAGCTTCGTGGGATGCCAGCTCAAGGGCGCGGCCAACTTCAAGGGCGCCATCTTCTCCGACAAGGCCAACTTCACGCAATGCAAGTTCGACCAGAAGAGCACCTTCGAGGGCTCGGAGTTCGCGCAGGGCATGGAGTTCAACGAGTGCGGCTTCGCGCAGGAGGTCCGATTCCAGGGCATCACCTGCTCCGGGCGGGCCAACTTCCTGAAGACCGTGTTCGAGGGCGCCGCGGGCTTCCAGAGCAGCCGCTTCCTGGGCCCGGTGCAGATCGGGGCGGCGCGCTTCGTGGGCTACGCCGACTTCTCGCGGGTGGGCTTCCAGGACGAGTTCCTGGCCAAGTACGCGGCCTTCGAGGGGCGTTCGGTCTTCAGCAGCTCCAGCTTCCAGGGCCGGGTGGATCTGTCGGAGACCAAGTTCCTGCTGTCGGCCGACTTCCAGAACAGCACCTTCTACGGCCGCACGAGCTTCGGCAAGGCGGAGTTCCGCGACCAGCTCGACCTGAGCAACACGCTCTTCGCCTTGGGCCAGCCCGATTTCGCCGAGGCCCTGCTGCCCCCGGCCGAGCGCCTCAAAAGCCAGGGCGCCTCCATGCCCAGCCTGCTGCCCATCGCCCTGCCCCAGCCGCCCACCGACTGAGGCCTTTGCCCGCCCCGCAACACGCGGCACGCGGCTTGCGTATGACACTCTAATTTTCACCAAACAACTCTTTCAATCATGAAACGAAATCTGAAACAGAAACTTGCGATCTACGGGCTTTCGGCAGGAATGCTGGTCGGCCCCACGAGCTGCGAGGCCCTGCTCGAGAACCCCGAGCTGCTCCAAGGCCTGATCAACGAGTTCTTCAACGTCGGCTTCGGCTGGTATGGCGCCACGGACAACTTCGAGGAAATCCCCGACGACATCTCCTTCGGCTACGGCTCGGGCGAAATGCCCTCGTCGGTGGACCTGATGGACAAGTTCCCGCCCGTCGAAAGCCAGGGCCAGTACGGAACCTGCGTGGCCTGGGCCGTGGGCTACAACCTGCGCACCCACCTCTACGGCGTCCGCGAGGGCCTGAGCACCAGCCAGTTGGCCAGCGCCAGCAACCAGTTCAGCCCCAAGGACCTCTTCTGGGCTGTCCCCGAAGACCTGAAGGGCGAAGACTGCAACGGAACCGGCTTCGAGCCCGCCTTCGACGTCATGGTCGAGCGTGGCATCGCCAAGATGAGCACCGTTCCCTACGAGTCGCTCGGCGACTGCTCCGACTCGCCTTCGTCGAGCTGGACCTCCGACGCCGGAAACTACCGCATCGACAGCTACCGCCAGGTATCCGGCACCGACGTCGATGAGCTCAAGGCCTACCTGGCACAAGGCCGCCCGATGGCCATCGGCTGCAAGCTCGGCGACAACTTCATGGGCTGGAACTCCAGCGACGTGCTCGACTACGACACCGACACCTACAACGGCCAGCACGCCTACCACGCCATGGTCCTGGTGGGCTATGACGACAACAAGGGCGCCAACGGTGCCTTCCGCATCCTCAACTCATGGGGCGACGAATGGGGCGACAACGGCCTGATCTGGATCGACTACGACTTCTTCACCGGCGGTTTCTGCTTCGCCGCCTTCGTCGGTAGCGACGGAAACGCCGCGCCCGACGACCAGACCACCACCGGCTACGACCTGGCCGCCTGGAACGTTACCGACGTGCCCAGCTCGGGCGAGCGCTTCATCTACTACAACACCTACAACACCGGCGACGAGACCATCACCGCCAGCCAAGACTGGGACATCATGTACCTGGTTTACAACGTGGACGACCCCGAGGACTACCAGATCCTCATCTACGACTACTACACCGACGACTACGGCAGCTACGGCGAGTACGGCCTCCTCGAATCCGGAGACCCCAACGCCTACGGCCTTTCCAAGAACTGGTGGAACAACATCGACGTCGCGCCCGGCGAAGGCGTGGCCGAGGCCCTGGTGGGCGCCGAAGAGTTCAGCTACCCCTACAGCCTGCCCAGCTCGCTCAACGGCAACTACTACTTCCTGCTCCTGGCCGACGGCTTCAACCGCATCGCCGAGGTCAACGAGGACAACAACTACTTCTTCCTCATGGCCGACGACGACGGCACGCCCTTCCAGATCCAGAACGGCGTCGTGCTCAACGACCCCGCCAAGGCCTTCGCCATGCAGGGCTTCCCCGACAAGCCCGCCCAGAAGTACGCCGCCTCGCCCAGCCCGACCGTGCGTCGCCCGGGCAACATGAACGCCTACTCGGGTTGGGAAATCCGCGCCATGCTCGAGAACCAGCGCGCCTCCGGCGAACTCCAGGCCCGCGTAGAGCAGTTCATCGGCCAGCAAAAAGTGGACAAGACCGCCACCAAGTAAGCTCGGCCCCACCCCTTCCCCATCGACCGAGGCCGCCCTTCGCCGGGCCGGCCTCGGTCTTTTTTGCCCAAGAGCAGCAACGGGCGTGGCGATCAGGCCTCTGGTTTTCAGCGGCTTGCGTTGGCGCGGCCGCGGAGCTACCACTTCGCCTCATCGTACTCGACCAGGTAGGTCGCGATTTGCACGTTGTTGTGGGTCTCGGTCTGCTCCTTTAGGGTTTCGGGCTTTCTGGCCCGGTTGGACATGTAAACGAGATAGACGGCCTTGTCCAGGCCCAGGCTTTGGGCATAGTAGGCGAGCTGCTTCTTCCCGGTTTCGAATTGCTTGACGCCCGAGTAGATCTTGGTCTCGATCAGGTATTCCTGTTGGTCGATGTGGATGATCATGTCGCTTTTGCCCAGCCCGGTGTCGGCCTCGCGGTAGATTTTGCCGCTCAATTCCTGGACAATGGCCGAGATGAAGGTCTCGAAGCTGTAGATCAGCGCGCTTTCTTTGATGGACTTGTAGTTCCCGTCCGCGCCTTTTTCCAGGAAAGGCTTGAAGCCCCGCCGTTTGGCGTAGCGCTTGTAGCTTTCGATGAATTTCGCAATGTTGAAGCGGCCATCTTCGTAGAAATCCGAAGGGAGGTGGGTCAGGCTGATTTCGCTTTTCTCGCCGTTGGTGTAAGGGTAGAATGCCTTGTGGAGCCTTTTCTTGTAGAATGGAACCCAGAAAGCTACGAAGCCGTCATCGTCTTTTTTTATCAATCCGTTGGTATGCAGCAATTTGATGCTTGGCCTGTCGATCTCGAACGGGATTTTGTCCTCGGTAAACAGCAATCTTTCCACAAGGCTTCGCTCTTCTTGGGCCTTGTTCAGGATGTTTGAAAAGTTCTTGTCGATCGCTTCCGTCAAGTACCAATCTTCGACTTTGAGGTAATCGTCGTAGTCGATGAGCTTCTTTTGCGGGTTGTTTTCCACGAGCACCTTCGCGAACCCGTTGACCAGGCCGGGCTGGTTGGCCGTGATGTCGGATATTTTCTGTTTTGCCTTGTTGTCGAAGCGCTGCCCGGTTTCGTGTTCGTGCTGTTGCAACAGCTCGAAGACCTCTGCGCGGGTGAAGTAGGGGACGTTCAGGTTGTCGGCGATGTTGAAGGGGCTGGCGTTGTCGCTGACCACGCCGACGATGTTGGAGACGCCCACCAGGATGACGCTCTTGAGGCAGTGGTCTTGCCGGCTGTGGTAGAGGTTTCGGATGGTGTGCAGGAACTGGCTGAATATCTTGGGGTTGAGGCTCTCGATTTCGTCGATGATGATGACGAGCTTCTTGTCCACGCAATCCGAGATCGTCTGCTCGAAATCCATGAAACTTTCGATTTTCCAATCGATTTTCTGCTGTTTGCGCAGCTCACGGCAAAAAGTGGCGAAGGTGGCGGCGGCTGAAAAGTCCGTGAAACCTTCCACCGAGAAAAACACGGGCGCGTAGCCCCGCTGGTTCAGTACCTCGGCCAACTGCCTGAAATAGGTGCTCTTCCCGGTTTGGCGGGGCGCCCAGATTGTGAAGTAGCGCTGCTTGCCCACCAAGCGGACTCCCTTCTCGATCAAGCCCGTCCTTTCGATTGTGTAGTGTTGTGATGGGATGTTGGGCCCCGAGGTGTTGAACTCTCTCATCCTGCTTTTTTCTTTCAAAGTTAATGAAACGGACGGACTTTTCAAGTGCCGTGCGCTGGCGCGTCGTCCCGATTTTGTCCCATCGTCAATTCCTTCGGCCAGGGCGTAGCCGTTGCCGCGGGCCTTCGCCGGACAAAGGATCCCATGTCGGGCCAAGCGCGAAGTTGGGAAATCGCAAACCAGGGCGGGCGCGAAGATTTTGCCGATCGCTTGAAAAACGTATCTTTGTTAAACGATGTGAAAACCTCAAAAAACTGTTTAGCAAATGCGAAATAAAAGATTGATTTTCAGCGCTTTATGGCTTTTTTCCAGCTTGATGCTGGCCCCGGTCTGGTCGCTGGCCTCCAAGCTGGACCGCGTGGAGCCGATGTTCTGGTGGGCGGGGATGAACAATCCGGAGCTCCAGGTCATGGTCTATGGCGAGAACATCGCCGAGAACCGCGTGGAGCTGAGCTACCCGGGCGTCACGCTGCGCCAAGTGGTGCAGGTGGCCAACCCGAACTACCTCTTCTTGGAGCTGAGCGTCGGGCCCCAGGCCAGGCCGGGCAAGTTCGACATCCTGTTCAAGAAGGATGGGCGGACGCAGCACAGCTATTCCTACGAGCTGCGCCAGCGCCGCGAAGGCTCGGCCCAGCGCCAGGGCTTCACGCCGGCCGACGTGATCTACCTGCTCATGCCCGACCGCTTCGCCAACGGCGACCCGGGCAACGACGACATGCCCGGCATGTTGGAGAAGGCCAACCGCCAGGACCTCGACGGCCGGCACGGAGGCGACATCAAGGGCATCGCCAACCATCTCGACTACTTCGTCGATTTTGGCGTTACGACCCTGTGGATCAACCCCTTGCTCGAAAACAACATGGCCCGCTACTCCTACCACGGCTACGCCATGACCGACTTCTACAAGGTGGATCCGCGGTTCGGCACCAACCAGGACTACGCCGAGCTGGTGCGCCAGGCCCACGGCAAGGGCCTCAAGGTGATCCAGGACGTGGTCTTCAACCACTGCGGCCTCAACCACTTGTTCGTCAAGGATCCCCCGGGCACCGACTGGGTACACAATTTCCCCGAATACACCCGCTCCAACTTCAGGGCCAGCACCATGTCCGACCCCTACGCGGCGCGGGCTGACATCGAGCGCTTCAACCACGGCTGGTTCGACAGCAACATGCCCGACTTCGACCAGGACAACCTCCTGCTTCGCCAGTACCTGATCCAGCACACGATCTTCTGGACCGAGTTCGCCGACCTCGACGGCATCCGCCTCGACACCGAGCCTTACCCGACCAAGGGCATGGTGGCCGACTGGGGCGCGCGGATGCGGCAGGAATACCCGAACATGACCCTCGTGGGCGAGGCCTGGCTCGACTACGAGGCCACCACGGCCTACTGGCAGGCCGACGTGCGCAACAGCGGCGACGGCTTCAACTCGGGCCTGCGCAGCGTCACGGACTTCCCGCTCAAGACCGCCATGCAGAACGCCTTCAAGGAGCAGGACGGCTGGACCAGCGGAACCCTGCGGCTCTACGAGGTCCTGGGCAAGGACTTCCTCTACGCCGACCCCATGTACAACCTGACCTTCGTGGACAACCACGACCTGCCGCGCTACTACCGCGAGATCGGCAGCGAGCTGGACCGCTTCAAGCTGGGCCTGGCCTTCCTGCTGACCACCCGCGGCATCCCCATGATCTACTACGGCACCGAGCTGCTGATGGACGGCGACGAGCACCTGGGCCACGGGCACATCCGCCACGACTTCCCCGGAGGCTGGCCCGGCGACGCCAAGAACGCCTTCACGGCCGCCGGACGCACTGCCGACCAGAACGAGGCCTTCGACTTCATGCGCGCCCTGATGCGCTGGCGCAAGGACGCCAAGGCCATCCACGGCGGGCGGCTGCTGCACTTCATCCCCGAGAACGGTGTTTACGTCTATTTCCGCCAATGCCCGAGCCAGACGGTCATGGTGCTGCTCAACAACACCGACGCCGAGGCCCGGGTCAGCACCGCCCGCTTCGCCGAGGTCATGGCCCCCTTCAGCTCCGCCAAGGACGTTGTCGGCGGGACGACCCTCTCGGATCTGCGCGAGCTGGTGGTTCCGGCCAAGTCGCCCCTGGTCTTGGAATTGCGTTGATTTGAAGCTATCTTCGCGCACTGGCCAGGCCCAAGGCTTGACAGCCGGGGCCAACAGCATGACTGCCAACGGGTTGCCGAATTGTCGGACGACCCGTTGGCAGGGCTGGCCGGTTGGCTTTCCCCTTTTTTCCCCCTAAAACGCGCAACATGAACACCGTGGCCCTTTATCTCGACTTCGAGAACCTGGCCCTTTCCGCCGAGCAGGTCTATCCGTCCAAGAGCCGGCCGCTGGCCATACAGCCCATCGTGGATTACGCCACCAAGAAGGGCCACATCACCTTGAAAAAAGCCTACGCCGACTGGTCCAACCGGATGTTCTCGAAGTACCAGGACGTGCTCATGGAGCAGGGTTTCGAGCTGGTGCACGCGCCCTCGATCAACATCTACGGCAAGAACGGCTCGGACGTGCGCATGGCCATCGACGTGATGGAGCACATGGAGTTCTTCCCCCAGACCCAGACCGTGATCATCGGCTCGGGCGACACCGACTTCATCCCCCTGATCCAGCGGGTCAAGAGCCGCGGCAAGGAGGTGCTGGTCATCGGCTTCGAGCACAGCGTGGGACGCCTGGTCAAGGGCAACAGCAACGAGTTCCGATCGCTGGAGGAGCTCATCGGCCTGCCCGAGGACGAGGCCATCGTCAACGCCGAGCCGGCCCCTTCCGACCTGAGCTACGGGCGCAACCTGCTGCTGCGCTACCTCAAGCTGGGCGACATCGACGACGTGGTCAAAATGGCCCAGCTCAAGATCGACCTGCTCAAGCTCGACCCGACCTTCTCGGAGAAGAAGCTCGGCTTCGAGACCTTCAAGAAGTTCGTCAAGTCGTTCGAGGGCGACCTGGTGGAGCGCGTCTTCAACGACCCCGAGGACAACCTCCCGCTGGTCCATTTCCGAGCGAACCACGAGCTGGAGGTGCCCGAGGAGGAAGCCGAGGACAGCCTCTACGACGAGAACTACCACCTCTACATCGAGGACGTCTGGACCATGCAGGAGGCCAAGGACTTCCTCTACAAGAAGATGAAGTACTCGACCAAGCCCGAGCGGCGCGAGCGCATCGTGGGCACGCTCTACGCCCTGATGCTGGAGAACGCCGAGGAAGGCCTGTCGATGAGCCAGATGGGCGAGCTGGTCCACGAGCGCCTGCTCGACAGCTCCAAGGTCGAGGTCAAGAAGTACGTCAACACCCTGTTCACCGGCGGGGCCTTCCGCTACCTCGAGCAAGACTACGAAGGCTCGCTGCTGGCCCGGCCGCTGCTGCTCAAGGAGAACATCACGGGCCACGACGTGCTGATGAGCTACTTCCAGAACCGCGTCCAGGAAATCCTCAAGAACAAGTTCCCCTCGCTCGACTACAAGGAGATAGGCGAGATGATGAACCTCTGATCCTCCGCCCGCCCCCCAAAACTTCCCGAACATGAAAAAGGTCGTCCCCTTCTCACTTGGCCTGGCCCTCGCGGTAGCCGCCGCCTGCCAGTCTCCCGAACAGTCCGAAAACCTCGAGACCTGTGTCGGGCCGCTCGATTCGGCGCTCTACCAGAACGTCGATTTTCCCAGCCCGCTGGAGAACATGTTCCTGCTCCAGGGCCAGGGAGTTGAGTGGTCCGACAAGTGGTTCGGCGCGAGCGACTACCCGGCGACCATCTCCTCGCTGATGTTCCGCATGGGCGAGCTCCAGGCGCAGATCGCGGCCTGCTACGCCTACGAGAAGGGCGAGCTGGCCGCCGAGCTGGCCGCCGAGGTCGTCCGGCTCTCGCGGGAGGAGGAGTTCGGCTACGGGCAGTTCTTCGCGGCCATCCCGACCGAGGGCTTCCAGCTCAACGACTGCCCCAAGGTCGTCTCGGCCTTCAACCTCATGGACGTCAAGCTCCGCGAGAACGGCCGCGGCGGGCAGTCCATCATCTTCAACGCCTCGGCCTGGCTGGCCACCAGCCGCGTCCTGGCCCAGGCCTACGGCCGGCAGCCCAGCGCGGCCCTGCGCGAGCGCATCGGCGAGCAGAAGCTGGTGCAGCGGCAACTGGCCGACGTGCTGCGCTTCTACGTCCGCGAGGAAGGCGTGGCGCCCCTGCACCAGCGCATCGTGGCCATGGACAGCCTCTTCGAGCAGGTGCGCATCGTCTATGAGCCCATCCCCTTCGATGAAGACAACCACCTGGTGCCCAACGCCCCGCAGATGGAGACCAGCCGCGTGGTGGTCGATGAAGAGGCCGTCGCGGCCATCAACCAGATGATCGAGAACGCCTACGCCGAGCTGTCGCGGGCCTACTAGAACCTGCCCAAACCATGACCCTATTCGAGAGTTTCGCCCAACTGGGCTGGGAGCACATCCTCGACCTGAACGGCTACGACCACATCCTCTTCGTGATGACGCTCTGCGGCGTCTATCTGCCCCGCGACTGGCGCCCGCTGCTGCTGCTGGTAACGGCCTTCACCGTCGGGCACTCGCTGACCCTGGCCCTGGCCGTCACGGGCGTGGTCTCGGTCCGCACCGAGCTGGTCGAGTTCCTGATCCCCGTTACCATCGTGCTGACGGCCATCGGCAACATGCTCTACCGCGAAGCCTCCTCGCCGGTGCTGCACGGGCTCAAGTACGGCGCCGCGGCCTTCTTCGGCCTGATACACGGCCTGGGCTTTTCCAACTACCTCCGCAGCCTGCTGGGCGCCCAAGACGACCTGCTGACCCCGCTGCTGGCCTTCAACATCGGCGTCGAGATCGGGCAGGTGCTCATCGTGGCCATCGTCCTGGCCCTGGCCTGGCTCTTCGTCCGGGCCTTCCAGGTCCCCAAGCGCGAGTGGAACCTCATCCTCTCCTCCTCGGCCATGGGCATCGCCCTGCTCATGAGCTTCGAGCGCCTGGTCGCCCTCCGCGAGCTGCTCCAGCCCTGAGCCTGGCGCCCTGGGGGCTGCCGCAATGCTGCGGCCATCGTCCAGCGCCACCGGAGGCACTGGGCTTGACAACCCTTCGCGTTCGTTGGCAACCCATACCAATCGTCATCATCCTGCGAAATTCGGATGAAAAAGCAGGCTTATGACACGGTTCGGGCGAATCCCGAAGGGATGGAATCTTCTGGCTCGTTATCCCGACGAGGACAATTTCACCCCTTCGGGTTTGGGCTAGTCTTCAAGCCAATCCATCACCCTTGAACGCGACTTGGGGTCAGCAAAAAATCCAACCAGCGATGGACACAGCCCTATCAATTGATTGTCCCAGGAATCCTATGGCTGGCAAGGTTTTATTGATGTTATGTTTGGTGATTCAGGAATTTCACCTTTGGGCGCAATTGGGTATGCCCCTTTCGATGTAATCCCGGTGGCCATAACTGTCGATGTTGGCTTCTGTTCCGATGTTTCCTTCGTAGAATTTCAATTCCTCGATCCGATCCCTGCAGAGACCTTTCCGCTTCAAGTTGTAAATCTCTATGGTTTTTGCCGCCCTTTTTTGCTGGTCAGGCGTCGCGGAAGGATTGGGCTCCATTTCACCTGTTTTGTAATTGAAAACAAAATAATCGCCAAATTCGTAATCTGGCGCGTCTGGCTTCAAGAGTTTCGTATCAAATTTAGCTCCCTTGGAAGTGTTGCATATTGTGCAAATCGGAAATAGATTGTCCCAATCAAATGCTTTGTCCGGCTCTTTCTTTTTGGGGTAAAAATGTTCTATCGGACAGTGTTCTGTATCATCATGGGAAAAGACGCAATCGCAAAACGCACAATGCGATTGGGATATGCCCACCAGCAATGGGCGCAATTCCCTGTCGAGGCCATACCAGTTGAAGTCCGGTGAGTTTTTGATTTGGCCCTCTCGGAATTTCGCAACCCGCTTCTTCCATTTTTCCGTGCAAATCTTTTGTTTTGTTTCACCTGAGTGTTCATCTGTCTTCTTCAAGCAGTCAGGAGAATCAATCGGGATTCTATTGAATTTTCTCATACCACTTTCTTGGATTGCCTTAGATAGTTTATCTGGCGCAATTCTCTGTTGATGATATTGGCGACCTCTTCTCCCTTGTCTATCAGTGCCTTAGTAATGCTTTGAAATTCCTGGTCATCAACCTCGATTTCCCTTTTCAGAATCTTTTCGCGCTTTTTGTAGAAGGCATCGAACAACCGTTCCACATGAACGCTGAAAGAACTTTTTTCATCGAACAACTCACCGATGATGCTCTCGTAACTGCTACCGCTTATGTCGTCAACTTTGACCAGAGAGACATCGTTCGTTTTTTGATTCAACTGCAAACCAATTATCTTATTCTCCTCCAGCGATTGGACGACGAACGGGCTATGGGTGGTTACAATGAATTGAACCTTCCTGAACACCTCGTGCAAAGAGTGCAGAATCTTTCTTTGCCATTTGATGTGCAAATGTGTGTCGATCTCATCGATCAACACGATGCACGAGACCAGTTCTGGCCGTTCCAAATCGTAACCCCTTCTCCAGAGCTGTATGACAAAGTCCAATATCCATTGAAATGAAGTCCGAAAACCCGACGACATGGCATCCAGTGGAATTGGCTTGTCCACGTTGGTCGGCGTAACAAAAAAGAAAAATCCCGTGCTTTTGTCAAAACTCTTGAGCTCGACCCTGTTTTGTATTTCTTCGGCCTGGTTGAAAATTTGCGTGATGATTCTTTTGATTTGATTGAAAGCGTTCCTTTGATCAAGGAAGTCGGAAATTTCACCGTTTTTGAATGCCAAGTTGTTTATCCCAAACAAGCTCGCGATATTCTTGAAACTTTCATTCAGCGGATAGCCATGATGTTGGGCATTTCGGCCTGTTCCATAGGCCAAGACCAGAAAATTGCTGAAATCCATGTCCTTGTAGTTGCTCTCCAACATCAAGATTTCGGCTTGCAATCGCTCGTGCTCCAATGTCAGCATCACATCACCCTGATAATACAAATCACTGGCCATCAGCACTCTTAATCGATTCAGGCGCATTTTCTTCTCTAGCAAGGGATTGTGGTAGCTCACCCTGTCTTCTTCGTCCACCGTGAAACGGAGCAAGTAGTCCTCCTTGTCGTAGGTTAGGGCCAATTCAAAATAGGCGGGCTTCGCGTTGTCCCTTATCACATTCTTCCATTCGCTTTCGAAGAGAGGCTTGGGCGTCCGAGTCAATCCCAACGCGATCAGTTGCAAGACGCTTGTCTTACCGCGTCCGTTGATGCCGAGCAAGACTGCGTTTTTGTTTTCGAAGTCAATCGTGATTTCACCAAAACACTTGATGTTTTCAATTTTCATATGTTTCAACGAAACCGTCTTTGGCTCAGGCCGCTGAACCTCCTTCTGCTCGGACAACAAATCAAAGTCAGTTACATTTTGTCTGTTGAAAATTTCCGATTTGAATATCATCAATCCCTTCAACAAAATCTCCGCATCCCTTTTGTTTTTCAAACCATCCACAAAAAACTTTTGGAAGTTTTGAAACATGACCCTGCCGAGCAAAGCAAATTCTTTGTCGGAGCGGGTTTGCGAGGCCAGCGCTTGAAGAGTATTTTCGAATGCCAGTTTTAAAATTGTCGCAGCCTTTTTGGTGTCCAGAGACTTTTCCTCGGACAACAATTCATCCGCGTACTGGACTTTTTCCTCAAAAGCAGATTGTAATCTTGAAATCAAGCCAGCCCTGCTTTCGATAAGAAAAGCCCGGTTGAGCCGCAGGACATCAATCGTCAGCTTGGCCCTTTCGGTCAATCCTTCCATTCGCCCATCCGTGAAAAATGAAAAGTGCTCTTCCGGAGCATCAATTTCAGGATTCACGAGCAAGGCGCCTTCGCCAAGAAACGATTGGGAATTTGCCAACCACTCCGCATTCAAGACCTGTGGCGAAGTTATCCTCTTGGTTTCATCCCGCAGTGGAAAACTGTCAGATTTAGACTTGTTGCACTCAGGACAAACCGGCAGCAGGTTGCTCCATTCGAAAGCGAGCCAATGGTACGCCCGCACCGGCCGAAAGTGGTCTATCTGCCCATCAATAGCTCGCAGCGATATTTCACAGTAAGCGCACTTGTTGTGGTAGAGCGCTGTCAATTTTTCACGAACTTCCTTGTCCTGATGCAGATTTCGATAATGTGGCGTCAGGCCATTCTCATCTTTTGCCGCACGAACCGCCTTCTCAATGTCCTTCGACAGCAATGCCCTTGGAATGTCGTTGTAGTCTTTGTCAACCTTTATCATTGCTATTCATTGTTATGGCATTTTTCCATCTCCTCAAATGCACCCGAACCAGGACTCCGCGCCCAGCGCTCCCGATTCTGGAGGAAATTTCCTCCCTGGGCCTGGGGATTTGGCTTTGCCAAAGTACTCCCTAAATTTTGAAAATGCAAGGACTGGCGGGGTTTTTCTGGCCCGGCGCGCTCCATCGTGCCGCTCCGTGGTTCGGCGGCCGCGGCGACTGCCTTGCCTCCCCCCCCAAGCCAAGCGCCCCGGCCCTAGTGGGCCGAGGCGCAGTTGGGCCGAAGGTTTTCGGCGGCCTAGTTGGTGTAGGTGTGGACGCTGTACTGGGCCGTGGGCAGGTAGTTGACGCCGAACCAGGCCACCAGCAAGACCACGAACGAGAGCCCCAGCAGCCAGAGGTGCAGGCGGTGCTCGGCGGGCTTGTGGTGGCGGTGGTGGATGTAGAGCAGGTAGGCGATCCAGGTCAGGAAGGCCCAGGTTTCCTTGGGGTCCCAGGTCCAGTAGTGGCCCCAGGCCTCCTTGGCCCACAGGGCGCCGAAGAGCAGCCCGAAGGTCAGGAAGGCGAAGCCCACGTAAACGAGGTTGTCGGCCAGGGCCAGGGTCGAGGGCTGGAAACGGCCGAGGCGGTTCTCCCAGATGCCTTTGATCGCCACGAGCGACGAGCCTGCCAACAAAGCGTAGGCGAAGATGTAAACCACTACGTGCGGCACGAACCAGGGGCTTTGCAGGGCCGGCATGAGGGTCTTGTCGTAGGTTTCGGGGTGCGCGAGGTTCACCAGCAGGAACAGGCCCGCCATGCCCAGGCTGTACTCCAGGAACCACTTGTGGCGCCAGCGCAGGTAGATGACGAAGCCGATGCCCGCCAGGAAGATCGAGTACCAGAGCCGCGTCTCGCCCAGGGTGCGGATGGGCGGGCGGTCGAGGCTGAGCCAGAGCGTTACGACGAAGGTGGCCATGACGGCCAGGCCCACACCAACCAAGCCGTTGGCGATGAGCGTGTTGCCTCGCACCCTGCTGAGGCGGTTCATGGCCAGGGCCAGCGACCAGGCCACCAGCGCGGCCAAGGCATATGCGGGAAAGTTGATCCAGATCATGATGTTCGGTAGCTAAGTTTGTCGCGGGCTTCCGCGGAATTTTCTTTGTGTTTGGACAATCGAGGCTCAAGCCTGCTCGGACTGCCCTTGGCGGGCCTGCTCGGGCTTGGCGTCGCCCTCGGCCGGGGAAATCTTCATGCCTTTGCCCAGCCAGAGCATGTAGAGGGCGCCCGCGAACATCATGTAGATGCCGGTGTAAACCACGGGCAGCCAGGGGTCGCGCACCAGCTCGAGCACGCTGATGGCCGACCAGCGGCCGTAGGTCTCGTCGTAGCTGAGCTGATAAACCGACCAGCCCTCGGCCACCACGGGTTGGTTGACCCGCACGGTGGTGTCGAGCCGCTCGCCCGAGGCCGTGAAGATGCTGACCTTCGAGCGGAACTCCTTGGCCTCGGGCGGGAGCATGAGCAAGGCGTGGCGCTCGTCGAGGCGCAAGGGGTGGTAGGGGTTCAGGGCGTTTCCGGCGCCGACCCAGCCTTCGACCTGGCGCCCGTCGGCGTGGCGGGCCAGCACGCGGGCGGCGGCGGCACTGCCGAAGTCGTTGATGTTGAAGAAGGTTTCGCCCATGCGCCCGGAGGTGGGCAGGAACTCGAGCACCCGGAGGCTCCAGCCGAGGATCTCGGCCCGCAGGGCGGTGTCAGCCGAGAAGAGGTGCTGGTTCTGCGGTTCGAGCAGCTCGCCCGTGGCCACGTCCATGAAGGCGATCTTGGGGACGTACTCCTCGATCTCGAAGTCCAGCAGCTCGATGGCCAGCGGCATTTCGAAGATCTGCTTGCCGTCGTCGGCATACCAGACGGGCCCCTTGCCCTCCTCGACGACCATCGAGAGGCGCTGGAGGTCGGCACTGCCGACGGCGCCGGCGGTGATGGCCACCCAGAGGCCCAAGTGGTTGAGGATGAAGCCCAGGTTGCGCCAGCGGAAGGGGAAGCTCCGCTTGAGCGTCACGGTCAGGAGCGTGGCCAGGAGATAGAGCATCGTCAGCCCGAAGGGCCAACTGCTGGTCAGGCTGTCCATGCCGAGGCGGCGCCAAGGCTCGGACATCGCGGCGCCCTGGGGCACCAGGCCCATGAGCAGGGCCATGAAGGTGAAGGCCACGATGGAGGCGATGGCCGCCGGCACGCTCATCAGCCAGAGCGTCCAAGGCCGGTGGCGGAAGACGGCGAAGTTGACGGCCACCAGCATCGCGAAAATCAAGATGGCCTGGAGGTTGGCAGGCCACGAAAGCTCGGCCATGCGCGCCAGCCCATTGGCCCATTCTAGGGAAAAACCGACAAGGACAAGCCCGGCCCCGACAACGAAGGACTCGGCGAAAGACCACGGGCGCTCCCACATCGGCGCTTCTTTGTGTTCCATGATTCGTCAAAAATTTTTGGTTTGGATAAGAAGAAAAAGAAAAAAGCGCGCGCGGCCCAGCGCGCGCTTTGGAAATCCGGGCGGGTTCCGGCGGCTTGTGCCGGAATCCGCCGTCGTGTCGATCACTTGTTGTCGTAGGTGGCCTCGCGTGCGGCGGCGGCCTCGAGCCACTGCGGGACCAGGGTGTTCAGGAAGACCTCCTTCTCGGCGTTGAGGGCGGCCATGTCGAGGCCGATGTACTGCTGGGCCTTCTCCTTGGTGGTGATGTCGGGGTAAGGCACGGGCTCGTTGTGGCCGAGGGAGGCCAGCAGGCGGGCCAGCTTGATGCGGCCTTCCTGGGCGATGGTGATGCCGTTGCCGATGACGCGGCTGATTTCGAGCGGCGAGTGGAAGGAGGCGCCGTGCGCGGCGGCGGAGTAGTCCCAGCGCCACTGGGAGTGGCGGATGTCCTGGAGAATGTCGGCCATTTGCTCGGGCGTGGCTCCCTTGTCCCAGGCGAGCTTGGCCTCGACGTGCATGCGCACCAGCAGCTCCTCGAGCATGTCGCGGTTCTGGATGATGCGGTCCTGGCGGTCATAGACGTTCTGGATCAGGGTGGTGGTCTCCTCGCGGTGGCAGACCTGGCACGAGTTGGCCACGTTGTTCAGGGGGCTTTGGATGTGGTGGTCGGTGAACTTCTGGCCGCCCTCGGTGGTGTAGGGCATGTGGCAGTCGGCGCAAGAGACGCCGCGCTCGGCGTGGATGCCGGTCAGGAAGGTCTCGTAGCCAGGGTGCTGGGCCTTGAGCATGGGGGCGCGGCTGAGGGCGTGGGTCCAGTCCGAGAACTGCATCTTGTCGTAATACTCCTCAATGTCGTCGGCGGTGGTCCCGTTGTCCCAGGGGAAGGTCAGGTACTGGGCGCCGGGCACGGTCTCCTTGTTGAAGTAGTACTCGACGTGGCACTGGGCGCAGACCAGGCTGCGCATCTCCTGGTGGGTGGCCTGGCGGATGTCGCGTCCCTGGCGTTCGAAGGCCTCGATGAGGGCGGGGCGGCTGATGTGCAGGTTCATGGTCTCGGGGTCGTGGCAGTCGGCGCAGCCGATGGGGTTGACGATCTGCTCGCCCAGGGCGGACCACTTGGTGCTGTAGAACTCGGCCACGCCCATCTCGTTCATCAGGCGAGGCACGTCAGGGCTCTTGCAGGTCCAGCAGGTGCTGGGCATGGGGCCGTCTTCGGGGCCGGTGGGCGCCCCAGTGCGCAGGATGTTTTGCAGGTCCTCGATGGCGTGCATGTGGCCCCGCGCCTGGTTGTACTCCTTGGAGAAGGCGTAGCCTGCCCACAGGACGACCATGCGGGGCGAGACTTCGAGCATGTCGATCATGGCCGAGCCGTTGTACTTGCTGCGGAACTCGGAGCTGGCCGTCTGGAGCCAGGACTGGTACTCGCGGGGGTAGTTCTTGCTCCACTCGGCGTTGCGGGGTTCGAATTGCGAAATCTCGACGGCGGGCACCCGGGTGGCCTCGGCCTCGGCGCGGCGTTCCGTGACGGAAGAGGCCAGCAGACCCAGCAGGAACACCACGACCATCGTGGCCGCGAAGAGCAGCCAGTTGAGCCATCGTTTTCTAGGTTGTTGTTCGGTAGTCATCTTGAAGAAGGATTTGGGAAGTTAAGGATTTTGAGGGCTTTTGTCCATGAGCCGGTCCAGCCACTCGGGCACGGGGGTTTGGACTTGGGGCACCAGGGCCCGGGGCGTGGACGAGAGGCCCCCGACGCGCCCGTGCGGGACCTCGCGGTGGCATTCCCAGCAGAGCTTGCCCTGGTCGTGGTCGGCCATTTCGAGCGTAACGCCGTAGGTGTCCACGTTCTGGTTGAGGAAGTCGTGGCAGCGCAGGCAGTTGGCCTGCACCACGGCCTTGCCGGCCTCTTTGATTTGGATGACCTGCGGCTCGAGGCGGAGCGTGAAGATGGTCGAGTGCCGGAGGCCGTCCATGGCCTTGAAGCTGTACTTGGCCAGGAAGCTGGTCTGGGGCACGTGGCAGTCGTTGCAGGTGGCCACCTCGCGGTGCGAAGAGTGGTTCCAGGTGGCGTACTGCGGGTACATGACGTGGCAGTTGATGCAGGTCTCGGGCGCGTCCGAGAGGTACGAGTGGGCGTTCGAGATCTTGACCACGTAGGCGGCCAGGCCGAAGAAAGCCCCCAAGGCCACGGCGACAGGCAGGCGCCAGCGCGGCGGCGGAATCAGGAGTCGGAGCAGTTTGCGCATGGTGGGGGGAAGTTTGATGTTGGGAAATTGGGAACCCGCCGGGATTTAGTCGGCGGTGCTGAAGAAAGTCGGCTTGATGGCCAGCATGGCCCAGGCCCAGTACGAAGTCTGGCTGTCGGGCGTGGCCTTGAGCAGCTCCAGGGTGGTGGTGGGCAGGTAGAACGAGTAGCCCAGGGTCAGCTTGGCCACCGGGTTGACGGTCCAGGTCAGGGCTAGGTCCAGCTCCTGGCCCAGCGCGGCGTCGGCTTCCTGGCCCGTCAGCGGGTCGAGCACCTTGGCGTCGGCCATGAACTGGTGCCCGTGCAGGTAGGCGCTGAATCCCTCGTGGGCATAGAGCAGGCGGAAACCGAAATCCCTAAGGCCCACCGAGTTGGCGTGGTTGCCCACGTAGAAGTAGTCCATGTGGCCGTTGAACTTGTGGTTGGTGCCGAAGTAGGGCGCGAAGGCGTGGTTCTCGTCGGCGGGGCCGTCCTGGTCGTTGCCCGAAAGCCGCTCGACGAAGAGCGCGGCGCCGAACTTGCCCGGCTTGTAAACGGCCTCGGCCATCAGTTGGCTGGCGGCCACGTCGCGCTTGGCCACGTCGCTGCCCGTCTGGGCGTAGGCGCTGCCCAGCAGTTGGAAATGGCCCGCCTTCCACTCGAGGTGGACGCCGGCGGTCTGGCTGTGCTGCGTGCTGGGCTCCTCGCCCGTGAGGGGGTCGGGCAGGCGCTGGTTGCCCAGGTTGAGCAGCAGCAGGCTGGCCTTGAGCTGCTCGCCGTCGTGGTGCAGCCAGAGGTACTCCATGTCCTTGTAGTTGCCCGGCACGGCGTAGTCGCGCCCTTCGAGGGCCACGCCCTGCTGGTTGAAGGCCACGCCGAGGTGCGCCGTTATCGCCCCTTCGTATTGCAGCAGCAGGGCGTCGTGGCTGCGCGCCTGGTCGGCCCACTCCACGTTGCCGAACACGCGGTGGTCGTCGTAGGCGATCTCCTGGCGGCCCAGCTTGGCGCTGAAGCCTTTGCCCAGGACGACCATGCCCCAGGCCTCGTGGATGGAGGTGGCCAGGTCCTCGTTGCCCACCATTTGCGTCTGGTTGCCCCAGACCCGCACATCCTGCAAGACCAGCCGCGTGACCACTTGCTCGGAGCGGTAGTTGGCCGTCAGCCGCGAGCGCTGGCTCGTGAAGAAGGCCGACTCGAAATCGGGCGTTGCGGGCTTGCCGAAGCCGTGGCGGAGCTCCGCCCGGGGGCGAATCTCGCCCGAAAGGACGAACTGCGCCCACGCTGGCGAGGACACTTGGATCAGGAAGAAGAAGGCGATGAGTCGGGAAAGCGTTTTCATGGGTTGATGTTTTTAAATGCTACCTATCGGTGGTATTTTAATCGAAAAAAAATCAAACCTTTCGGATGCTCTTCGCGTCCAGGTCCGCCAGGGTGACTCCCAGCATCATCTCGTCGATGGCCGACTTGGGTTTCAGCCAGAAGGGATGCAAGGCGCAGGGCTTCTGGTCGTTGCAATAGCGGAAGCCCAGGATGCAGGGGCTTTCGTCCGCGTTCTTTTCGACCGCCGCCACAATTTCGGTCAACTTGATGGATGCCAGTGGTTTGGCGAAGGAAAAACCTCCCTCGCGCCCTTGGGTGGCGGCCACCATGCCGGCCTGCGAGAGCATCCGCATGATCTTGGTCAGGTACTTGTACGGAATCTCGAGCTCCTGGTGGATGAACATCACCGAGAACACCTGCCGCTCGGGGCTCGTGGCCATGAACGACAAGACACGGATGGCGTACTCGGAGGTTTTGGATAGTCGCATCGGATTTATTGCTACCTGTTGGTGGCAAATATACGGACAAGCCCGTTGCCGCGCAAGCCTCCCACGCGTTTTCTTTCCACAAAAAGCCAAATTTGAAATCGTTCTTGATAATGCCTTTTAGCTTCTTCATAAGAATGTGGGGGTAGCGCAATAAGGATGGATTCGCGTAAAATCCGCCCAACCTGTGCAACCAGCCTGCCTCTCGACTAAGCTTTGCCGGACGCCGTCGAAGTCCGCCTGTAACATCCGCCCATTCCCAGCGTCCCAGTGGCCAGGCATGCTCCCGAAGAAAGAACCTTCGGGCTTGAAACTTTCGTTCAATTTTTTCGGTTTAAAATTTGTTAAGACAAGCATTCATCATCAAAAGTTGCACCCCATGAAAAAAATTTTGCTCTTCCTAGGAGCTCTTCCCGGACTTGGCTCCGCCAGCGCGCAAGCCTACTTCCAGCAGGAAGTCAACTACGCGATCGAGGTGGAGCTGGACGACCAGCGCAACATGCTCCGCGGGCAGGTGGAAATGGAATACCACAACCACTCGCCCCAGACGCTCGACACGCTCTGGATGCACCTCTGGCCCAACGCCTACAGCGGACGCCGCACGGCCCTGGCCCGGCAACTGCTCCGCCAGGGCAACCGCGCCATCGAGGACGCCCAGCCCGAGGACCTCGGCTACATCGACAGCCTCGACTTCCAGATCGACGGGCAGGCCGCACGCTGGAGCCAGCACCCCGACCATCCCGACATCGCTTACCTCGTGCCCCCGAGCCCCATCGCCCCCGGCGCCGTGGTTCGAATTGAGACGCCCTTCCGCGTCAAGATCCCCGCGGCCTCCATCTCGCGGCTCGGGCAGGCCCAGCAGACTTTCCAGATCACGCAGTGGTTCCCCAAGCCCGCCGTCTATGACCGCGACGGCTGGCACGTCATGCCCTACCTCAACCAGGGCGAGTTCTACTCCGAGTTCGGCAGCTTCGACGTGAGCATCACCGTGCCGACGGACTACGTCGTGGCCGCCACCGGGCAGCTCCAGACCGCCGAGGAGCTGGCCTGGCTCGAAGGCATCGCCCAGCGCAACGCCGCCGGAGACTCCACGGCGCACCTGCCCTCGCCCTTCGACGGGCCCACCAAGACCCTGCGCTACACCCAGGACCGCGTCCACGACTTCGCCTTCTTCCTCGACAAGAACTTCACCGTCGCCCATAGCAGCGTCAGCCTGCCGCACTCGGGGCGCGTGGTCAGCACATGGGCCTTCTTCCCGCCCGAGGAGCGGCTCTGGAACAGCGCCACCCAGTACATCGACAGCGCCGTTTACCACTACTCGCGCTGGAACGGCGACTACCTCTACGACCACTGCACGGCCATTTATGGAGCCTTGAGCGCCGGAGCGGGCATGGAATATCCCATGATCACCATCATCGGCGACGCTTCCAACGCCCGAAGCCTGGAGCAGGTCATCGTCCACGAGGTCGGCCACAACTGGTTCTACGGCATGTTGGCCTTCAACGAACGCCTGCACCCGATGCTCGACGAGGGCATCAACTCATTCTACGAGCAGCGCTACTTCAAGGAAGTCTTTCCGCAGGAGCTCATCTCCGAGACGGCCAACCCGGGCGTCGCCCGCCTGCTGGGCATCGAGCAGGTTCCCGTCGATGGCACGCACCTGCTGACCTACTACCTCTCGGCCTCCTACAACACCGACCAGGCCAACGACCTCCACGCCGAGGCCTTCCTGCCGCTCAACTACGGCACCATCGTCTATGCCAAGACCGCCGTGGCCTTCAACCTGCTCATGAACTACCTCGGGCCCGAGGTCTTCGACCCCATCATGCTCGACTTCTTCGACCAGTGGAAGCTCAAGCACCCGACCTTCGACGACCTGCGCGCGCACTTCGAGCAGGCCACCGACAAGGATCTGGACTGGTTCTTCGACGCCATGCTGCAAAGCGAGGCCAAGCTCGACTACCAGCTCTGCCGCCTGCGCGACGGCGAGGCTCTGGTGCGCAACCGCGGCGGCGTCGCGGCGCCCTTCTGCCTCAACGCCTTGAGCCAAGGCCAGATCGTGGCCACGCGCTGGCACGAGGGCTTCGACGGCAAGCAGTGGGTCGCCCTGCCGGACGCCGACTTCGACCGCCTGGACCTGGGCAACGACTGGGTCCTGCCCGACTTCCGCAGCCAGGGCAACAGCCTGCGCGCACAAGGCCTGGCCAAGTGGCTCGAAAGGCCCACGCTCAAACTGGGCGCCGGACTCGAGAAGCCGGGGCAGAGCCAGACCTTCGTGATGCCCATCGCCGGATACAACACCCTCAACGGGGCGATGGTCGGCCTGCTGCTGCACAACGGCCTGTTCCCGCAGCCCCGGCTCGAGCTCCAAGCCGCGCCCATGTTCGCCCTCGGCGGCCGGCACCTCGAAAGCTCGGACCGCCTCGTGGGCAGCGCACGCGTGGCCTACCACATCCGCCCCGCCGACTCATGGCTCGGCGACCTGACCCTCTACGCCCAAGGCAGGCGCTTCGGCTACCTGCACAACCCGCTGGCCAACCTCGAGCTGGCGCGGCACTACACCGTCCTGAACTACGGCTTCAGCCTGCGCAGCAAACGCCGCGACGCGCTCAACCCCAACCAGTTCTTCGCCGACGCCCACCTGGTCTCGACCGCCGACGGACACCTTTCGCGCGACTTCGGCTCCGCCGAGCTGGCCTGGGCCAACACCAACGCCAAGATGCCCTTCCGCCTGAGCCTCCGGCACGAGCGCGAACTGGACTTCGGCTACGACAAGACCGTGGCCCTCTTCGAGGCGACGATTCCCTACGCCAAGAAGAAGGACATCGAGCTGCGGCTGCTCGCCGGGCAGGCCGACGCCAGCCCGCTGGGCGTGCCCCTGCTCGTGGGCGCCTACGAGGCGTGGGCCGACCCGCTGCGCCGCGACCTCTTCGTCAGCCGCGACTACCTGGCCGATGGCTTCTGGAACCGGCAGGTGGCCTTCTACGACGGCGGGATGCTGGCCCTGCGCGAACAGGTGGAAACGCTGGTGAGCGTCGGCTTCAACATGGCCCTGCCGAAAATCCCCCTGCTGCGGGTCTATGGCCAGATGGCCAGCTTCCAGAACGACGACGTCTGGGAAACCACGCAGGAGTTCGGCCTGGAGCTGCGCCTGCTCAGGGGCGTGGCCAGCCTCTACCTGCCGCTCTACAACGGCATGAACCAGGAATTGTACGACGGTTACGGCCAATACCTCGGCTTCACGCTCAACCTGGGCACGCTGAACATTTTCAAGCAGGCCGAGAAGGTGCTCGAAATGACCCCGCCGCAATAAGCCCCGGCCCCAAAGCCCCCGAGCCAGGCGCCCGCCAGGCCTCGGGGGCTTCGCGTTTTGTCGATGGTTCGGTGGGGCGCGGGGCGATGGGCTTCACCCATGGCTATGTTGTTGCGCCCTTTCAGGTTCCATGGGCTTCACCCATGGCTATGTTGTTGCGCCCTTTCAGGTTCCATGGGCTTCACCCATGGCTATGTTGTTGCGCCCTTTCAGGGCTTTTGCGGGCGAGGGGGCGCGGCTTGCGCGAAATCGGGTGCTTTTC
>JAIFMG010000093.1 GCA_020048645.1 Bacteroidota bacterium
CCTTTTGGGCGTCATCCAATGTTGGTGTGTTCACTCGTCCCATAGTGCCGCAAAGATAATATTATAAATTAAATCCAATCGCTTACTTACCTGTATTGTTACGCACTACAACAACCAAATTCTTGGCCCTGTCCACAATACAAAAATGTCCACCTGCTCCGTCAGCCCAAAATGTTTGCTCGTCATCATCAACCCACCATAAATATGCGTAACCTTCCATAAACGGGTGTTCCACTAAATCAGCATCTTGCGGTTCGTGCGAAACTGACTTTACACTATTTTCAACCCAATCTTGCGGAATTACTTGTGTGTCGTTCCATTTTCCTGCGGTCAAATATAACGAACCAAAACGAGCCAAATCTTCGGCACTTATATAAACCCTGGTTTGTGGATATTCGGTGTAATCAACGTATTGATAAGTAACATTCTCGGGCATAAAATCGTGCATTCCGGTGGGTACGGCAAGCCATTCGTAAATCAGTTCTCCAATTTTTTTGCCTGTAATACGCTCCAAAATAATTGGTAAAGCATTAAAATCCCAGTTGTTGTAATAAAAATGTTCGCCGGGCAAATATTTTCCGCGTGCAGGTTTGCGACGTATCATTCCGGCCGACTCGCCCGATGCAGGCAAATAAATTCCCGAACGGGCTTGCAATAAATGTCTTATTGTTGCAGTTTTTTCTGTTTCGGTGAGTGGATTTATGCTATCATTTATGCCAAGTTCGCCCAGTGTAGCATCGAGGTTTATAAGTCCTTTGCCTTCAGCTATTCCATACAAGGCACTAAAAATACTTTTGCGAACCGATGCGCAATTATAGGGAATATTTTTGTCGCCGTAATCATACACAAGTTCATTTCCTACTAATGCCACGCAGGCATCAAACCGAGTGTTATTTTCAATATAATCTGTTAGTTCATTTTTATTTGCGTCAGAAATTAAATCCAAACGTTGCAATGTTGTCGCTTTAGGATTGATTTGTAAATCAATAAAAGGGTCTATTTCTATGCAACTTTGAAAAAACAACAAAGTAAATCCGAAAATTGCTATTTCTAATCTCATATTTTTACTTTTAATAAAAAAATTGGCATCAATCGTAATTCTGGTCAATTTTTTGGTTCAATAATTGGTTTTGTCAATTGGCTCTAACACCACGACTTCAACCCTCCCCAATTCCTTCCCAAAAGCACCCTTGTGCAAGTACGAATCACATGCGCACATCCTGAAGCCGCGCCAATCCGTCAAACTGTCGAATCGACAGGTTTGGGGTGTTTTGGAGCCGAGGGACACCGTAGGCGGGCTTTCGCCTGCATTGCCCCTGGAAATCCGCAGTTTGAAAGACAGCTTGTTCATCGGGTGCGGGTGAATTGACGATAGCCAAAGCTACAAACTATACCTTTGAAAAGCAAGTGCTTTGGCAATCCTTTTCTGGTTCTTGGCCGCGCTATGGCTGGAGGGCCAATGGAAAGGCCTGCGCTTGATGCCCAGTTGCTGAAGGGGTGAAATTGTCCTGGCCGGGAGGAAGGGCCTGGCAATGCCCCGCCGCTCACTCCTCGCCCCCGCGTGCCAGCAGGCTGTTGGGCTCTGGGGTCTGGATTTCCTTCTTGCCGGTCTTGGCGCCGAGGTCCTCCATCTTGCGGAAGGCGGGCTGGACGCGGCTTTCCCAGGAGGCCACGGCCTGGTTGTAGCTCTTGGTGGCCTGGTTGAGGCTGCCGCCGACCTTGAGCAGGTGCTCCGAGAAGACGGCCAGTCGGTCGTGCAGCTCGCGGGCCGACTGCCAGATGCGGACGGCGTTCTCGGTGGCCTGGTGCTGCTTCCAGGTGAAGGCCACGGTCTGGAGCAGGGCCACCAGGGTGGTGGGCGTGGCGAAGACGACGCGGCTCTCGACGGCCTGGGCGATGAGCTGGCGGTTGGCCGAGACCGCGGCGCCGAAGGCGGGCTCCACTTCCATGTAGAGCACCACGAAGTCCACCGACTGCTCGAATCCTTCCCAGTAGTGCTTGCTCGAAAGCTGGCGGACGTGGCCCAGGACGGCCTGGGCGTGCCGTTGCAGGTGCTGCCCGGCGGCCTTCTCGTCGGTCGATTCGGTGAAGTCGAGGTAGGCGTCCAGGGGCACCTTGGCATCGACGACGACCTGCCGCCCGCCGGGCAGGCTGACGACCATGTCGGGGCGCATGGAGCCGTCGGCCGAGGCCACCTGCTCTTCGAAGTGGCAGTGCTCGGCCATGCCGGAGAACTCGGCCAGGCGGCGCAGGCCGATCTCGCCCCAGCGTCCGCGGGCGCGGGTGGAGCGCAGGGCGTTGGCCAGCGAGGCGGCTTCCTTTTCGAGGCGTCCCTGGCTTTGGCCGAGGGCTTCGAGCTGCTGGGCCAGGGCGCCCAGGGTGTGGCTGTTGCTCTGGCGCAGCTCGCCGACCATCTTCTCGTGCTTGTCGAGCTGCTCGCGCAGGGGGGCGACCAGTCCGGCGATGGCCGACTGGCGCCTTTCGAGCTCGTCGCGGGCCGAGTCGCTGTGCCGCTCGAACGACTGCCGGGCCAGTTGCAGGAAGAGCTCGTTGTTGTTGCGCAGGGCGTTTCCGGCCATGGCCTCGAAGCTGTCCTTGAGGGCCTTCTGTTGGCTTTCGGCCAGGGCCTTTCCGGCGGCGAGCTGGGCCTCGGCGCGCAGGCGGGCGGCGCGCTCGGCGTCGAGCTGGGCTCGCAAGTCGAGGGTTTGGGCGTTGTGCTCGGCGCGGGTCTGGGCCATGGCCTTCCAGGCCAGGAAGCCGCCCGCGAGGAGCAGCAGGGCCAGGGTCAGGATGAAGCCGGTTCCGTCCATGGTCGTCAGGCGGGGTTTTCGGGGGTCCAGAGCAGTTTGTCGAAGTCGATGACCTGGTCGTCCTCGACGCGGACGCCTTCCTCTTCGAGGAGCTGGCGCATGGTCTGGGCGCCGGGGAAGGCGGCCTTTCCGGTGAGCCGCCCGTGTCGGTTGACCACGCGGTGGGCGGGCAGGGCTCCGTGGGCGCCTCCGGCCTTGTTGAGGATCCAGCCGACTTGGCGCGAGGCCTGGGGCGAGCCGCAGTGCCGGGCGATGGCGCCGTAGGTGCAGACGCGCCCGAAGGGGATGCGCAGGCAGGTCTGGAGCACGCGCTGGGCGAAGCTGTCGTCGGGGGGCTCAGGCATGGTCGGCGGCGGTGGTGGGTTCGACCAGGGCCGCGCCGCCGGGCAGGGCGAAGCGCAGGTAGGTGATGGGCTTGCCCTCGGCCAGCCACATCTTCTCGTAGAAGGTGCGGATGGAGAGCAGGCTGTCGTCGGCCCATTCGGAGTGGTAGAGGTCGTCGATGTCGCGCTCGGCGGGGATGTGGTTGGCCTGGAGCAGCGCCCGGGTGTAGTGGTAGAGCTCCTGGCTGTCGGTCTTGAGGTTGACGGGCGCGCCGGGCTTGGCCAGGCGGGCGTATCGGCTGAGGAACACGGCGCCGCTGAGCCGCTTGCGGGGCTTGTTGGGCTGGGGGTCGGGGAAGGTTATCCAGATTTCGTCCACCTCGCCGGGGGCGAAGACGTGGTCGAGGAAGGCGATGTCGGTGCGCAGGAAGCCGACGTTGGGCAGGGCTTCGCCCAGGGCCTGGGTGGCTCCGTGCCACATTCGGTTGCCTTTGCGGTCCACGCCGAGGAAGTTGCGCTCGGGCATGAGGCGGGCCATGCTGACGGTATATTCGCCCTTGCCGCAGGCCAGTTCGAGGACGATGGGCTTGTCGTTGCGGAAGAAGTCTTCGCGCCAGCGTCCTTTGATGGGGTGGTCTTTTTCCCAGACGGTGCCGAAGGGGGCCTGGACGACGTGGGCGTAGGTGTCGATCTGGGCGAAGCGTTCGAGTTTTTTCTTGCGTGACATGTTTCGATGGGGCTAGGGCAGTGGTTCTGCCGCGAAAATAGCCCTTCTGCCAGAAGAAAAAAGCCCCGTGCGGGGACAAGGCGCGGCCGGGGGCCTCAGATCTTGGCCAGGCCGAGCTGGATGGCCTTGCTCTGGCCAGGCTCTAGGCGGAGGCTGCGCTGGAAAGTCTTGCGGTAGGAGACGTACTCGAACGAGAGCGAGTACTCGCCGCCGGGCAGGTCGGCGAAGCAGAAGTTGCCTTCGAAGTCGGTGTAGGCCACTTTCTCGGTGCCCTCGATGCGGACCAGGACGCCGGGCAGGCTTTCGCCGGTGAGGTGGTCGGCCACTCGGCCGGAAAGCTGGCAGGTGGCGGCGGCCTCGGCGGGCGGATCGACGACGCCTTGGCCGGCGCGGGCCGCGGGCGAGGCCAGGAAGAGGGAAATCACCAGGAAGAAGATCGCTTGTTTCATGCGGATTTCATGTTTTGGCAAAGATATGGGCCATGCTCCTGCCCAAGGTTAAGCCAAGGTTAAGGTTCCATCAAAAGACGCCGCCTGGCCTGCCCAGGCAGGACAATTATCGCCCAAGCGCTGTAACTTCGCGCCAGAAATCCCAACCAAACCTTTCCCAAGATGGAAACCTCATCGGCCAACCGAGCTACATTGATGGTCCAGTCGCTTCACCTCGAAGCCATCCAGGCCTTTTTCAAGCACTTGATGGTCAACTTCAAGGTAGGCCAGCGGAACGACAAGGGCCAGTATCCGGTGATACTGGAGGACATCAGCCCGCAGGACGCGCTGCGCCTGGGCATCAAGCTGGAGCGCTACGCTTCGGACGACTGGTTCCTAAGCTGAGCCAGGCCCCTTTCTCCTTTTCCAGAACAGGCCGCGCTTGAGCAGCCAGTAGGCCGGCGGACTGAGCCACGAGAGCCAGGCCAGCGGCAGGCTGTCGTGCAGGCCCGCGCGCCAGGCTTGCCTTGTCTCCAGTCGGCAGACTTGCCCGATCAGCGCCTGGGTCTCCAGGGGCGGGTCGGGGCGGGTCAGCGCGTCGCCTTTGCAGCGCAGCCGCCTGCCGTCGCGCGAGAGCCAGACGACCCGGTGCGCGGCCAGCCGCCCGTGAAGCGGGAACACGACCACTTGCCCCAGCCGGGGCCTTGGGGCGCAGGGGCCGATGGTGGCCCAGTCGCCTTCGCGCAGCCAGGGCCACATGCTCCGCCCGGTGAGCCGGATGCGGACTTTCTGGCCCCGCGCCAGGGCCAGGGCCAGGCTCCGCTCCAGCTCGCCGGGCTCGAGGTTCATGGCCGCGCCGCTTTCCGGTTGGCGCGCTGCTGCACGTAAACCCCGGCCATGATGAGCAGCAGCCCCGCGAACGTGGTGGCGTGGAGCCGCTCGCCCAGGATCAGGGAGATCCACAGCAGGGCCAGGAAGGGCGAAAGGAAGACCAGGTTGCTGACCTGCGCGTTGGAGGGCGCGTAGCGCAAGGCCTTCATCCACAGCACGAAGGTGATGCCCATCTCCATCAGGCCCACGTAGAGCGCGGCCCAGAAGCCCGTCGGGCCGCCGAGGCTGAACTCGGAGAACAGCAGCACGGCCAGGCCCGAGTACAAGGCCCCGAACAGGAAGTTGGCCAGCAGCTTGACCGACTCGTCGCGCTGGTCGCGCTGGCCCAGCAGCCAGAAGAGCGCCCAGATGACCGAGCTGCCCACGGCCAGGCCCACGCCCAGCGGGCTTTCGACCCGCAGGCCCAGCCACTGGCCCTGGGTGGAGATGACCAGCACCCCGCCGAAGCTCAGCAGCGCGGCCAGCAGCGAGAGCGGATGCAGCCGCTGGCCCAGCAGGGGCGCCGAGAGCAGCACCAACACCACGGGCCAGGTGTAGTTCAGCGGCTGGGCCACCTGCGCGGGCAGCAGCGAATAGGCCTTGAGCAGCACCAGGTAGTAGGCGAAGGGGTTGAGCAGCCCCAGGAAGGCCGACAGGGCCCACTGCCGCCCGGTCATGGCGCGCAGGGCCGGGCCCTTGCCTTCGAGCAGCACCACCACACCGATGGCCAGGCTTGAAAAGACCGAGGCCAGGAACAGCAACTGCATGAAATCCAGGTGCCCCAGGGCTATCTTGAAGGCCGTGGAGACCGTGGACCAGAACAGCACGGCCACCAGGGCGAAGGCCAGGGCCTTGCGGGGGTTCTTGTCGGGCATGGCTCAGTCGGGCTGTCGGAGCAGGCCGGAGGCCAGCAGGTGCTCGGCGATCTGCACGGCGTTGGTGGCGGCGCCCTTGCGGAGGTTGTCGGCCACGACCCAGAGGTTCAGGCAGTTGGGCCTCGACTCATCGACGCGGATCCGGCCTACCCAGACCAGGTCGCTCTCGTGGGTCTTGCGCGGGGTGGGGTACTCGAGGGCGGCGGGGTCGTCGTGGAGCAGCACGCCGGGGGCCTGGGCCAGCAGCTCGCGGACCTCCGCGAGGCGGAAGGGGCGCTCGAACTCGACGTTGATGCTCTCGGAATGGCCGCCGTTGACGGGCACGCGGACGGCGGTGGCGGTTACGGCCAGCGCGGGCTCGCCCAGGATCTTGCGGGTCTCGTTGACCAGCTTCATCTCCTCCTTGGTGTAGCCGTTGTCGAGGAAGACGTCGCAGTGGGGCAGGCAGTTGCGGTAGATGGGACTGGGGTAGGCCTTCTCGCCCTCGATGCCGCGCTCTTCCTGCTCGAGCTGGCGGACGGCCTTGACGCCCGTGCCGGTGACGGACTGGTAGGTGGAGATGACCAGGCGGCTGATGCCGAAGGCGCGGTGCAGGGGCGCGAGGGCCACGACCATCTGGATGGTGGAGCAGTTGGGGTTGGCCACCAGCCGGTCGTCGGGGCCGAGCAGGTGGGCGTTGATCTCGGGGACGATGAGCTTGACGCCGGGGTCCATGCGCCAGGCCGAGGAGTTGTCGATGACGAAGGTGCCGGCCTGGGCGAAGCGCGGGGCCCACTCGAGGGAAGTGGCGGCTCCGGCCGAGAAAAGGGCCACGCTGGGGGCGCGCTCCAAGGCCTGCTCGGGCCCGACGACGCGCCAGGCCTTGTCCCGGAAGACGACTTCCTTGCCCCACGAGCGGGGCGAGGCCACGGGGATCAGTTCGCTGACGGGGAAATTGCGCTCGCTGAGGACTTGAAGCATTTTGGTGCCCACCAGCCCGGTGGCACCTACGACGGCGATTTTCATGGCTTGTGTTTTTTTGTTCGGGCCAAAATACGCGAAGCGCCCCACATGGCCAAGGGCGGGGCCGTCGGGGCCGCCGGGCGGGGTCGCTGGCCAAAAAAACGGGCGGGCGCGGGGGGCTGGGCTTCTTTTTGTATTTTCGCGGGCCAATGTCCGAAAACATCTCCTGACGTGCGCATCCACACCTCCGCCGATTCGCTGGACCTGGTACGACCCGCCGCCACCCTGGGCACCTTCGACGGTGTCCACCTGGGCCACAGGCGCATCCTGGACGCGCTCCGGCGCGAGCAGGCGCGGCTGGGAGGCGAGTCGGTGGTGCTGACGCTCTGGCCGCACCCGCGCACAGTGGTGTCGCCCGGCAGCCGCATCGAGCAGCTCAGCACCCTCGAAGAGAAGCAGGAGCTGCTGGCCGGCCTCGGGGTGGACCACCTGGTCATCCTGCCCTTCACGCCCGAGTTCTCGCGCCTGACGGCCTGCGACTTCGTCCGCGAGTACATCGTCCGGAAGGTCGGCGCCCACGCGCTGGTGGTCGGCTACAACCACCGCTTCGGCCGCGACCGGCAGGGCGACATCGAGTACCTGCGCCAGTGCCCCGCCGCCAAGGGCCTCGAGCTGGTCAAGGTCGAGGCCATCAGCCTGCCCGGCCTGCGCCTGAGCTCGACGGGCATCCGCGAGGCCCTGGCCGCCGGAAGGCCCGAGGAGGCCCGGCAGATGCTCGGCTACCCCTACGCCCTGCGCGCCCAGGTCGTGCCCGGGCAGCAGCTCGGCCGCACGCTCGGCTTCCCCACGGCCAACCTCCGGCCCCTGGACCCCGACAAGCTGATCCCCGCCCGCGGGGTTTACGCCGTGAGCCTCGAGTGGCAGGGCCGCCGCTGGAAGGGAATGGCCAACCTCGGGACCCGGCCCACGCTCGGGGTCCCCGCCGAAGAGCCCCTGCTCGAGGCCCATCTGTTCGACTTCGACGGAGACCTCTACGGGCAGACCGTGACCCTGGCCTTCGAGCGGTGGATAAGGCCCGAGCGCAAGTTCGACGACCTGCCCGCGCTCCGGCGCCAGCTTCTGCTCGACAGCCAGCAGGCCCGCCGCGGCTGAGCATCCGCCCCGCGAGAAAAAAAGAAAAAGAACCTAGACGCCCGAAAAAAACGCCCACAGCACCCCTATGGAAAACATCCGAAACTTCTGCATCATCGCCCACATCGACCACGGCAAGAGCACCTTGGCCGACCGACTGCTGCAACACACCCACACCGTGTCGGACCGCGACTTCCAGGACCAGGTGCTGGACAACATGGACCTGGAGCGCGAGCGGGGCATCACCATCAAGAGCCACGCCATCCAGATGGACTACCAGCTCGAGGGCAAGGACTACGTGCTCAACCTGATCGACACGCCCGGCCACGTGGACTTCTCATACGAGGTCTCGCGCTCCATCGCCGCCTGCGAGGGGGCCCTGCTGATCGTGGACGCCACCCAGGGCATCCAGGCCCAGACCATCTCGAACCTCTACCTGGCCATCGACCACGACCTGGAGATCATCCCCGTGCTCAACAAGATGGACATGCCCAGCGCCATGCCCGAGGAGGTCAAGGACCAGATCGTGGACCTGATCGGCTGCTCCAGGGCGTCCATCATCGAGGCCAGCGGCAAGACCGGCATGGGCGTCGAGGAGATCCTCGAGGCCATCGTCTATTCCATCCCGCCGCCCAAGGGCGACCCCCAGGCGCCCTTGCAGGCCCTGATCTTCGACTCGGTCTTCAACTCTTTCCGGGGCATCATCGCCTACTTCAAGATCCGCAACGGCGTCATCCGCGCGGGCGAGAAGGTCAAGTTCTTCAACACCGGCAAGGAGTACGAGGCCGACGAGATCGGCGTGCTCCGCCTGGGCATGGAGCCCCGCAAGGAGCTCGGAACGGGCATGGTCGGCTACATCATCTCGGGCATCAAGACCTCCAAGGAGGTCAAGGTCGGCGACACCATCACCCACACCCAGAAGCCCTGCTCCGAGGCCATCGACGGCTTCGAGGAGGTCAAGCCGATGGTCTTCGCCGGGGTCTATCCGATCGAGACCGACGAGTACGAGGACCTGCGCAGCTCGCTCGAGAAGCTCCAGCTCAACGACGCCTCCCTGACCTTCGAGCCCGAGTCGTCCGTGGCCCTGGGCTTCGGCTTCCGCTGCGGATTCCTGGGCATGCTGCACATGGAGATCGTCCAGGAGCGCCTCGACCGCGAGTTCGACATGAACGTCATCACCACCGTCCCCAACGTCTCGTACAAGATATACACCAAGAAGAACGAGATGGTGGAGGTACACAACCCCTCGGGCCTGCCCGACCCCAAGTGGCTCGACTACATCGAGGAGCCCGTCATCAAGGCCCAGATCATCACCAAGTCGGAGTTCATCGGCGCCATCATGAACCTCTGCATGGAAAAGCGCGGCGAGCTCCAGAACCAGCACTACCTGACCGCCGACCGCGTGGAGCTGACCTTCCACATGCCCCTGGCCGAGATCGTCTTCGACTTCTACGACAAGCTCAAGAGCATCTCCCGCGGATACGCCTCGTTCGACTACACGCCCATCGGCTACCAGCGCTCCAACCTGATCAAGCTCGACATCATGCTCAACGGCGAGCCCATGGACGCGCTCTCGTCGCTGGTCCACTTCGACAACGCCTACACCCTGGGCAAGAAGATGACCGAGAAGCTCAAGGAGCTCATCCCCCGGCAGCAGTTCGAGATAGCCATCCAGGCTTCCATCGGCACCAAGGTCATTGCCCGCTCGACGGTCAAGGCCGTGCGCAAGGACGTTACGGCCAAGTGCTACGGCGGCGACATCACCCGCAAGCGCAAGCTGCTGGAAAAGCAAAAGAAGGGCAAGAAGCGCATGAAGCAGGTCGGCAACGTAGAGGTTCCCCAGAAGGCCTTCATCGAGGTGCTCAAGCTCGACTGAGCGGCCCGGCCCCGGGCCGACAAAGCTACCCGCGCGGGGCGGGCCCGGTTCAGGGCTCGCCCCGCGTCCATGTGGGGCGGAGCAGCAGGGCCACCTTGGCCTTGGTGGTGCCCGTGACCTCGAACTTGCGGAAGCTGGGGCCCGGGGTGAGGCTCTTGCCCGTCTCGGCGTCGCGGACCTGGAAGCTCAGGGTGTAGAAGCCGGGGCTGAAGTCCACGCGGTCGAACAGGGCCTCTAGCCGGGCCGTGCCGTCGAGCTCTAGCGCGTGCAGGCTGGTGGCGACCTTCTTCTGGAAGGCGTCGAGGAACCCGAGTTCGATCTGGGCGGCCCGGGCGGGCGGCTGGAGGCGCAGCTCGGCGGCCACGCGCATGGGCCCGCCGTGCTCGACGACCGCCCCGGGCAGGCCGGGCGCCGCGATGGCCAGCTCGAGCAGCTCGCAGGCGGGCCCGTCGGCCTTTTCCTTGTCCTTCTTCTTGGCCTTTCCGGCGGCCATGCTCAGGTTGAGGTAGGTGTCGATGCCCAGGCCCACGTCGGGCGTGTCCAGGGCGACGCGCCCCTGGTCCATGACGATGACGCGGTTGCAGACGTTGGCGATGTGGTCGATGTGGTGGGAGATGGAGATGATGGCCGTGTGCGGGGTGATTCGCTTGAGCTCCGCGAAGCACTTCTCGCGGAAGGCCACGTCGCCCACGGCCAGGGCCTCGTCGATGATCAGGATGTCGGGGCGGGTGGCCAGCATGATGGCGAAGCCGAGCCGGGACTTCATGCCGGATGAGTAGCTGCCCAGGGGCGAGTCGATGAACTCCTCGAGCTCGGAGAAGCGGATGACGAAGTCCATCTCGGCCTCGACCTGGGCCTGGCTCATGCCGTGCATGGCGCCTTTCATGAAGACGTTCTCGCGGCCGGTGTAGATGCGGTGCATCCCGGTTGACTTGGCGAAGATCTGGACCAGGCGTCCGTTGATGTCGATGGTGCCCTGGTTGAGGGGGTAGATGCCCGAGATGAGCTTCATCAGGGTGGTCTTGCCGGCGCCGTTGGGGCCCAGGATGCCGAGCACCTCGCCCTTGCGCAGCTCGAAGTTGAGGTCCTTGACGGCCCAGAACTCGAACTTGCGCAGGTGCTGGTTGTCGCGCTCGGTGGCCCGAGCCCCCTTGAGCAGGTCCATGGAGCCGTAGAAGAGGCTCCATTTGAGGTTCTTGCAGAACTTTTTTCCGACGCCTTCGACGCGCAGTGCGGGAAGGTCTTGCGTGGGGTCTTGGCGCATGGTTCACATCACTTTTTCGAGCATCTTGGGCCAGGAGAAGAACAGGAACTGGGCCATGAGCAGGAAGGCCACGACCATGCCGCCCGAGACCCAGAGGTAGGTCTCCAGGTCGGTGAACTGCCCGCGGACCAGCACGTCGCGGGGCAGGACGATGAGGTAGGTCAGGGGGTTCCAGCCCATGATGGTCTGGAGCAGCGCGCTGTCGGTCTTGTTGGAATAGACGATGGGCGTCAGGTACATGAACAGCTTGAGGCTGCGGCGGAACAGGATGAACAGGTCGTGGGCGACGACCTCCACGATGGCGAAGAGCATGCCCAGCAGGGTGCCGAACAGCACGAGCGGGACCAGGGTCAGCGGGAAGAGCAGGCTGGCCCAGTGCAGCTCGACGCCGTAGATCAGGATGACGGCCAGGCTGAGCAGGAAGGGGACCACGAAGTTGGCCAGGTTGACCAGCACCTTCTGGGCCACGATGATCTCGTAAGAGATCTTCACCTGCGTGATGATGGGGGCCGCCGCCGTGATGGAGCCGCCCAGGGTCTCGAAGAAGCCGATGAAGAAGGTCCAGAGCGAGAGGCTCAGCAGCAGGTAGGCCGGGTAGGGGATGTCCGTGGCCCCGGGCGCGAACACGCCCGATCGGCGCATGATCAGCCAGATGGCCAGGTTGAGCACGGGTGTTATGACCAGCCAGGAGTTGCCCAGGACGGTCTTCTTGAACTGGGCCATCAGGTCCAGCTTGACGAACTCCTTGATCAGGTTGCCGCTGCCCCGCAGGGTGGCGGCGATCTCGCGCCAGGCGTAGGCGAAGTTGAAAAATGAGGGGGAATGCGCGCTGTAGTGCGTGTGATTTCTCATGGTCAGGGCGCTTTTTGGGGGGGATGGAGATGGGCTTGGCTTGGGCGGGCAAGATAGCGCAATATCGGACACAAAACCAAAAGTTAGGAAAGCGGCAAAAAAAATGCCAGGCCCCCGCGGAGAGGCCTGGCACAAACCCACACAAGACTATCCAGAATTTGTCATTCCAAACTCAAAGAAAGTCACAAAAAACAACGAACATAAACGAAATGGACTGAAGCGGAAGCTCAGGCATTCGATTCATAGTCAAAACGCACCAGGTCGATGAATTGTTGCACCCGCTCGTAAATTTCCTCCTGGCGGAGGTTCTGCAGGCGGCTGGTGCCGAAGCGCTCGACGCAGAAGGAGGCCATGGCCGAGCCCAGGATGATGGCGTTCTTGAAGTTCTCGAACGAGAGGTCGCCCGTCTTGGCCAGGTAGCCGATGAAGCCGCCCGCGAAGGTGTCGCCCGCGCCGGTGGGGTCGAACACGTCCTCCAGCGGCAGGGCCGGGGCATGGAAGATCTTCCGGTCGCCGAAGAGCAGCGCGCCGTGCTCGCCCTTCTTGATGATGACGAAGCGGGGCCCCATCGCCTGGATCTTGCGCGCGGCCTTGACCAGCGCGTACTCCCCGGAGAGCTGGCGGGCCTCCGAGTCGTTGATCGTCAGCACGTCCACCATCGCCAGGGTGCGCCGGAGCTCGTCGAGCTGCGTGTCCATCCAGAAGTTCATGGTGTCCATCGCGATCAGCCGGGGGCGGGTCCGCAGCCGCTCGATCACCTGGCGCTGCACCACCGGCGAGAGGTTGCCCAGCATCAGGTACTCGGCGTCCTGGTAGCTCTCGGGCAGGACCGGGTCGAAGTCCGCCAGCACGTTCAGCTCCGTGGCCACCGTGTCGCGGGAGTTCATGTCGTTGTGGTAGCGCCCTTGCCAAAAGAAGGTCTTGCCCTCGGCCTTGACCTGGAGCCCCTCGAGGTCGATCCCGTGCGAGCGCAGCAGCTCCATGTGCTCCGACGGGAAGTCATGGCCCACCACCGAGACCACCTTGGGCGAAGGCACGAAATAGGACGAGGCCAGGCTGATGAAGGTGCCCGCGCCCCCCAGGATCTTGTCGGTCTTGCCGAAGGGCGTCTCGATGGCGTCGAAGGCGACGCTTCCCACTACTAATAGGCTCATAATCTTGGAATTGTATTTTTTTTGATTTTCCTTTGAAAAAATTTTTCGCGAAGATATTGGTTATTTTGAGAAATCTCTTTATGTTTGCATCCGCTTTTCAAAGGAAAAGGCCCAAATTCCTCCTTAGCTCAGTTGGTTAGAGCACATGACTGTTAATCATGGGGTCCTTGGTTCAAGTCCAAGAGGGGGAGCCAAAAGTGAGACCATCCCAAAGCCGTCTGGATTTCCGGGCGGCTTTTTCGTTTCGAAGGCCTCCCCCAGCCTCCCTTCCTTCCTTTTTCTTTTTTTGGGGATGATGCCGCCGCCGGCCTGGGCATCCGTGGGCTTATTTTCCCTACCTTTGGAAAACAGTTTCTCAACCCACCTATCCCCACCCGATGATGAAAAGATGGATCTTTCCGCTCGGCCTGGCCCTCCTGGCCGCCAGCCCGCGCAGGGCCGAAGCCCAGGACCTCCCCGCCGCCGCCGGGCCGCCCCACGTGGCCCGCGCCGTGCATTTTGACATCTCGCCGCCCCTGCGCGAGATGATGCCCATCACCCCGCTCGGCTCGCCGAAGATGGTCCGCGAGATGCGCAACGACTTCACCCGGCACCGCTACCCCGAGGGCCTCGCGACCCTGCCCCAAGGCCCCGACCCCGCCCGCCAGACCGCCGCGCCCAGCCGCGAAAAGGCCTCCATCCTGGCCAACTTCGACGGCGTCGAAATGGCCGACCAGGGATACCTCCGCCCACCCGACACCGACGGCGAGATAGGCCCCAACCACTACTTCCAGATGATCAACGTCATGTACGAGATCTTCGACAAGAGCGGCAACTCCGTCTATGGGCCCGTGGACAACTCCACCCTCTGGCAGGGATTCGGCGGAGGATGGTCCGGCACCAACGACGGCGACCCCATCATCCTCTTCGACGACCAGGCCCAGCGCTGGCTGGCCACCCAGTTCTCGCACAGCGGCGACGGGTACTACGAGCTCCTGGCCGTCTCCATGACCGACGACCCCCTGGGCTCGTGGTACCGCTACGCCTTCGAGATGAACTCATTCCCCGACTATCCCAAGCTCGGCATCTGGCAAGACGGCTACTACATGACCCTCAACGCCGACGGATGGGACGCCGTGGCCTTCGAGCGCGAGAAGATGCTCGAGGGGGACCCCGAAGCCCAGATGGTCGCCTTCGAGACCCCCGGCCTGCCCAACCAGGGCTCGTTCCGAAGCGCCCTGCCCGCCGACTGCGACGGCCAGTGGGCCCCCGAGGGAACCCCGCAGCACATCCTCTATTTCAACGACGACGCCTGGGGCGACTTCGCCACCGACCGCCTCATCATCTGGGAGTTCGATGTCAACTGGGAGGCCCCCGCCAGCTCCACCCTCGAGCTCGTGGACTACCTCGACACCGAGCCCTTCGACTCGCAGTTCAACGCCCAGTGGAACGACATCACCCAGCCCGGAACCACCCAGAAGCTCGACGGCGTGCCCGAGGCCATCATGAACCGCCTCCAGTACCGCAACTTCGGCACCCACCAGGCCATCGTCTGCAACCACACCGTGGACGTGGACGCCACCAACCACGCCGGAATCCGCTGGTACGAGCTCCGCAACCAGGGCGACGGATGGGAGATCTACCAGCAGGGAACCTACGCCCCCGACGACGACAGCCGATGGATGGCCAGCATCACCTTCGACGCCCAGGGAAACATCGCCATGGGATACTCCCTCTCCGGAAGCTCCACCTACCCCTCACTGGCCGTTACCGGACGCATGGCCGGAGACCCCCTCGGACAGATGACCGTCACCGAGACCCTCATCAAGGAGGGCGAAGGCTCGCAGACCGACGGAAACCGCTGGGGCGACTACAGCAAGATCAGCGTGGACCCCAACGACGGATCGTTCTGGTACACAGGCGAGTACTGCAACCCCAATGGCGACTGGAAAACCCGCGTCGGAGCGTTCCGCCTCGAACGCCTCGACGACGACCTGGCCGCCAACGCCCTGGTCTCCCCCGCCTCCGGCATCGGGCTCACCGAGGAGGAGCCCCTGGTCGTCAGGATCGCCAACCTCGGCAACAACACCCAGGCCGACGTGCCCGTCTTCGTCGAGTTCGAAGGCGGACAGCCCTTCCAGGCCACCCTCCCCAGCATCGCCTCCGGCCAGGCCCTCGAGCTCGACTTCGGCCAGGCCCTCGACCTCTCGCAGGTCGGCACCTACCAGTTCAAGATCTACACCGGCCTGGCCGACCAGCTCGCCGGCAACGACACCCTCCGCGTGGCCGTGGAGCACCGGCTGCCCAGCTACCCCGACGCCGAGGCCACCAGCGCCAGCTACGAGCACATCACCCTGGTAGAACTGGCCAACCTCTCCAACGCCACCGGCGGCGACGGCTACGGCGACTACACCCAGCTCGACCCCGCCCTGCTCGACCGAGCCAGCCAGCACACCCTGGCCGTTACCATCGAGGCCGACTTCGACGACTACATCACCGCCTGGTTCGACTGGAACCACGACTACACCTTCGACGGGCAGGACGAGGAGTACGCCATCGCCACCCAGGTGGACGCCTCGCAGGCCTACTCCATCGACTTCCAGGTCCCCGAGCACGCCCTCGACGGAACCACCCGCATGCGCGTCATCTGCCGTTGGAACGAGGCCCCTTCCTTCGAAGGCGAGTTCACCTACGGCGATGTCGAGGACTACTCCGTCATGGTCGTCTCCAGCCCCGCCGGGCTGGCGGCGGCCGAAGACGCCGACCTCTGCGACGGCCAGCAGGCCACCCTCGAGCTCCAGGCCAGCCAGGGCGACATCCAGTGGCAGCAGGCCGCCCAGGAGGCCGGGCCTTTCGCCGACATCGACGGCGCCGAACAGGCCACCTACCAGACCCCGGCCCTCAGCCAGGACAGCTACTTCCGCGCCAAGGTCAGCGCCGACGGCCAGGAGCACTTCTCCAACGTGGTCGAAGTCCGCGTCCACCCGCAGCCCCAGGCCCAGTTCGACTACCAGCCCGAAGGCCTCGTCGTGGTCTTCGAGAACCTCTCGGCCAACGCCACCACCTACAGTTGGGACTTCGGCGACGGCGCCACCAGCAGCCAGGCCGACCCCACCCACACCTACGCCGAGTCGGGCCAGTGGACCGTCAGCCTCGCGGCCGACAACCCGCACTGCGCCGCCAGCACCACCCAGCAGACCCTCGACGGCCTGGTCAGCGTTGCGCAGGGCCTGCCCCAGGGCTTCAGCCTCAGCCCCAACCCCAGCCAGGGCGAGTTTGTCCTGGTCTTCCCCCAAGACCTGGCCCCCACGGCCAGCCTGACCGTGTTCGACGCCACCGGCCGCGCCGTGCTGCTCAACCGCCGTGTCGATACCCGCTCGCCCTTCGCGCTCGACCTCTCGGGACGCCCCGCGGGCATCTACACCCTGCGGCTTTCCGACGGGCAGGCCTCATGGTCCGTCCGCGCCGTGCTCACCCGCTGACCGACGAACCGGCCCCGGGTCTTCCCCCCAAAGAGAAAGGCCGCCCATCCGTGGGCGGCCTTTCTCTTTGGGGGGGACCAAGTCGGGTTGAGACGTGATGGATTGCCATGAAGCCTCGCCCAAGCCCGAAGGGGTGCAATGATTGTAGCAAGCGGATCCAGGCCAAAGAAGAAGAGAACCCCGAAGGGGTGAAATTGTACCTCGTCGGGAGGATGGGCCAGACAATGCCACCCCTGCGGGGTTCCCCTCCACCGCACGCTTGGCAGGCTACAACAATTCCATCCTTTCGGGATTCGCCCGATCCGTGTCATCAGCGTCCATATCGACCCAAATTCTGCCCGATGCTGGCGATTGGCATATTGCGCCATCGAAAGCAACTTGGCAAAAAGCGCGATTGGCGCGAGCCCATCGCCGAATGGGGAGCGGGACCGAGCCTGCGGGGCAGGACACCAAAAGGGCCGGAACGTTCGTCCTTAGGAGAAAGAAGACGGGGCAAGGCTTGCCCGTCTTGCAAAAAAAAGCCAAATTCGTATGGCAAGATTTGAAAAGCAAACCCACCCAACCCTCCGGAACCATGTCGAACCCAGCGGCGCCCATCGCGCGATTTGTGATAGAGAAAGAATTGAGCATCAACAACTTGAGCAAGAAGCGCCAGGAGCTGCTTGACTTCGTCGGCCAGGAGGGCCTGCAGATTGCCGAGCTGGAGCTGCGCTCGATGCAGAGCCTTGACCTCGCGGGCGTGCAGGCGGTCCTGGCCCTGCGGAAGTCGGCAGAGGAGCGGGGCGTCGAGCTCCGCCTGGTGCTGGACCTGGACGAGCCGCTCCAGCGGATGCTGGCCAACGCGGGCATCCGCCTGGGCTGACGGGCCCGGCTCAGATGCCGGTGTAGTTGTGGGGGCTTATCTGGACGAGCTCCTCCTTGATGGCGTCCTCGACGTCCAGGTTCTGGATGAACTGGGCGATGGTCTTCTGGTTGATGGGCTTTCCGGTGCGGGTGAGCTCCTTGAGCTTCTCGTAGGGGTCGGGGTATCCCTCGCGGCGGAGGATGGTCTGTATGGCCTCCGCGACGACGGCCCAGTTGGCCTCGAGGTCCTGGTAGATCTTCTCGGGGTTGACCAGGAGCTTGGCGTTTCCCTTGAGGATGGACTTGAGGGCGACCAGGGTGTGGGCCAGGGGCGTGCCCAGGGCGCGCAGGACGGTGGAGTCGGTCAGGTCGCGCTGGAGGCGGGAGATGGGTAGCTTCTGGGCCAGGTGGGCGAGCAGGGCGTTGGCCAGGCCGAGGTTGCCCTCGGCGTTCTCGAAGTCGATGGGGTTGACCTTGTGGGGCATGGCCGATGAGCCGACCTCGCCCTGCTTGACGCGCTGCCGGAAGTACTCGAGGCTGACGTAGGTCCAGATGTCGCGGCAGTAGTCGATCAGGATGGTGTTGGCCCGGCGCAGGGTGTCGAGGGTCTCGGCCAGGGTGTCGTAGTGCTCGACCTGGGTGGTGGCTTGCTGGCGGACGAGCCCGAGCCGCAGGAGGAACTTGTCGGCGAAGGCGTTCCAGTCGATGTCGGGGAAGGCCACGGCGTGGGCGTTGAGGTTGCCGGTCGCGCCGCCGAACTTGCCCTCGTGCTGGATGGCCCGGAGCTTTCGGGCCTGCTTCTGGAGCCTTTCGAGGAAGACGCGGAGCTCCTTGCCCAGGCGGGTGGGCGAGGCGGGCTGGCCGTGGGTTCGGGCGAGCATGGGGGTGTCGGCCAGCTCGTCGGCCATGGCGCCGATCTGCCGGGCGACTTGGTCGAGGTGGGGCAGGACGACCTGCTCGAGGGCGGCCCGGAGCATGATGGGGTTGGCGGTGTTGTTGACGTCTTGCGAGGTGAGGCCGAAGTGGATGAACTCCTTGTGCTGCCCCAGGCCCATGTCTTGGAAGGCCTGCTTGAGGAAGTACTCGACGGCCTTGACATCGTGGTTGGTGGACCGCTCGAGGCGCTTGACCTCGAGGGCGTCGGCTGGGGTGAAGGCGCCGTAGATGCGGCGGAGCTCGTCGAACCGCGCCCGGGGGAAGGCCTCGAGCTGGGGCAGGGGCAGTTCGCAGAGGGCGATGAAGTACTCGACCTCCACCCACACGCGGTGCTTGATGAGGGCGAACTCGGAGAGCAGGGGGGCCAGCTCGGCGGCCTTGTCGCGGTACCGTCCGTCGATGGGGGATATGGCGGTCAGTTCATCCAGGATCATGGTTGTCTTGGGGTTGGTGGAGTGGGCGCGAAGATAGGATTTTGGAGGGAAAGGCCTTTTCCGGGGCCCGAGGAATCGGCGGGCGGGGGCGATGGGGGCAAGGAATTAGCGGATAAGGATTAACTTCGCGGGCAAATCTTAAAAAAACCAAGGTTGCGATGATGGAAGAACAGGATCCGACCCGAGAGCGTCGAGAGAGGCGCTATGGCGCCATGGTGCGCTTGTTTTGGTTGGCCGTGCTGGCCCCGATCGTGGGCATGGTGCTGATTTTCACGCTGATTTCGGCAGGCAAGCTGGGCTACATGCCCGACATCGAGGAGCTGGAGAACCCGAAGAACAACCTGGCCTCCGAGATCTTCTCGGCCGACGGGCAGCTCATGGGCAAGTATTTCCTGGAGAACCGCTCGATGGCGGAGTTCGAGGAGCTCTCGCCCTACCTGATCAACGCGCTGGTGGCCACGGAGGACGTGCGCTACTACCAGCACTCGGGCATCGACGCGCTGGCGCTGCCGCGGGTGGCGATGGGGGTCGCGACGGGCGACATGAGCAAGGGCGGGGGCAGCACCATCACGCAGCAGCTCGCGAAGAACCTCTACAAGATGCGCGAGCAGCCGGCCACCACGGGCGGGGGCAGCCTGGGCCGGGCGCTGAACCTGGTGCTGACCAAGCTCAAGGAGTGGGTCACGGCCGTGCGGCTGGAGCGCAACTACACCAAGGACGAAATCATGGCCATGTACCTGAACACGGTTGACTTCGGCAGCAACGCCTTCGGCATCAAGGCCGCGGCCCGGACCTTCTTCAACACGTCCACCGACTCGCTGAAGGTGCAGGAGGCCGCCATGCTGGTGGGCCTGCAGAAGGCCGTGACGCGGTACAACCCCATCCTCAACTACGACAACTCGCTGCAAAGGCGCAACGTGGTGCTCTCGCAGATGATGAAGTACGGCTACCTGTCGCGCGAGGAGTTCGACTCGCTCAAGGTGATGCCCATCGAGCTCGACTACAGCGTGCAGAACCACAACAAGGGCATCTCGACCTACTTCCGCGAGGCCCTGCGCCAGATGCTCATGGCCAAGGAGCCCCGGCGCGAGAACTACGCCACCTGGCAGGGGCAGCAGTTCCGCGAGGACTCGCTGGCCTGGAGCAACAACCCGCTCTACGGCTGGTGCAACAAGAACTTCAAGCCCGACGGCAGCCCCTACAACATCTACCAGGACGGCCTGCGCATCTACACCACGATCGACTCGCGGATGCAGCGCTACGCCGAGGAGTCGGTCGAGCAGCACATGAGCCAGGAGCTCCAGCCGCTCTTCTTCAGCCGCTCGGCCACCAACCGCAACGGGCCCTTCTCGTGGCGCCTGAGCCAGCAGCAGGTGGACGGCATCCTGCACACCTCGATGCGGCGCAGCGAGCGCTACCGCGTCCTGAGCGAGGCCGGCTACGACTCGGCCCAGATCCGCCGCGAGTTCGACAAGCCCACGCCCATGACGGTCTTCGACTGGGACTCGCCCAACCACGAGCTCGACACCGTGATGAGCCCCATGGACTCCATCCTGCACTACAAGTACTACCTCCGGGCCGGCTTCATGGCCATGGACCCCCAGAGCGGCCACGTGCGGGCCTACGTGGGCGGCATCGACTACCGGCACTTCAAGTACGACCACGTCAGCGTGGCCAAGCGCCAGGTCGGCTCCACCTTCAAGCCCTTCGTCTATACCCTGGGCATGGCCACGCAGCAGTACTCGCCCTGCTACGAGATCCCCAACATCCCCTACACCATCCAGATGCCCGACCCCCAGCCCTCATATACCCCGCAGTACTCGTCCTCGCGGCTCGACGGCGGCATGGTGAGCCTCAAGCAAGGGCTGGCCCTCTCGCTCAACCAGGTCTCCGCCTGGATCATGAAGCAGTTCACCCCGCAGGCCGTCATCGACATCGTCCGCAAGATGGGCGTGGTCAGCCACATCGACCCCGTGCCCGCCATCTGCGTGGGCTCGGCCGAGGTGACGCTCTTCGAGATGGTCGGGGCCTACACCACCTTCGCCAACCGGGGCATCTACACCCAGCCCATCTTCGTGACCCGCATCGAGGACCGCAACGGCAACACCGTGGCCACCTTCGAGCCCCGCCGCAACGAGGCCATCAGCGAGGAGACCGCCTACCTCATGGTCGAGCTCATGCGCGGCGTGGTGGACGGCGGCACCAGCACCCGCCTGCGCTACATGTACAAGCTCACCAACGACATCGCCGGCAAGACCGGGACCACCAACGACAACTCCGACGGCTGGTTCATGGGCATAACCCCCGAGATCGTGGCCGGCGCGTGGGTCGGAGGCGAGGAGCGCAGCATCCGCTTCAACAGCACCGCCGACGGCCAGGGCGCCACCCTGGCCCTGCCCATCTGGGGCCTGTTCATGCAGAAGGTCTATGCCGACGAGAGCCTCGGATTCACCAAGGCCTCCTTCCAGCGGCCCGCCTTCGAGCTTTCCGTGGAGACCGACTGCGGGAAGTTCCGGCAGGAGGAGAACCAGCACGGCAACCAGAACGACCCCTTCTTCCCCTGAGGCCCGCCACAAACCCAACATCATGGAATCACCCACCGGCAGCGAGAACCTCAAGAACTGGTGGGCCCTGGGCGTGGCGGTCTTCCTCCTGGCCCTGGCCCAGAGCCTGCCCCAGCTCGACCTCCGGTTCGAGGAGCCCCGCAGGGCCCTGGTGGCCATGGAGATGGACATCACCCAGCAGTACGCCGTGCCCATGCTGCACGGCCAGCCCTACTACAACAAGCCGCCCCTGTTCAACTGGGCCATCATCGCCGCCAAGAGCCTCACGGGCTCATTCGACGAGTGGGTCGTGCGCCTGCCCTCGCTCTTGGCCTTCCTGGCCACGGCCATGCTGCTCTTCACCTGGACCCGCCGCCACCTGGGCCAGCAGACGGCCATCTGGGCCACGGTCTTCTACGCCACCTCTTCCGACCTCTTCCTCTTAGCCACGGTCTTCTCGGGCGAGATCGACCTCTTCTTCTCCTTCATCGTCTTCGCCCAGGCCGCGGCCATGTTCAACCTCTCCAGCCAGGGGCGCTGGCTGGCCTTCTTCGCCGTGTCCTACTTCCTGGCCGGGCTCGGCTTCCTGACCAAGGGCCTGCCCGCGCTGGTCTTCCAGGGCCTGACCCTGCTCGTGGTCCTGTGGACGCGCCGGCGGATGCTCCTGCTCTTCCACTGGAAGCACCTGGCCGGCCTGGGCGTGCTCGCGGCCGTGATCGGCCACTACTTCTGGTGGTACTCCCAAAGCCTCGACCCCACGCCCTTCATCGCCAACCTCTTCAAGGAATCGGCCTCGCGCACGGCCGCCCACCACGGCCTGGGCGAGCTGCTGGCCCACCTGGTCAGCTTCCCCTTCGAGATGCTCCTGCTCCGCCTCATGCCCTGGTCGCTGCTCGTGGTCTTCCTCTTCAGCAAGGGATTCCGCGCCCGGCTGCACTTCAACCCCGCCCTGCGCTTCGCCGCCCTCTTCCTGCTGGTCAACCTCCTGCCCTACTGGCTCTCGCCCGGCACCCGGGTCCGCTACCTCTACATGTTCTTCCCCTTCGCCGCCGTCCTCCTGGCCTACTTCTTCCTCCAGAACCAGCACCTCTTCCCCCGGTGGAACAAAGCCCTCCGCGTGGGCTTCGGCGCCTTGATCCTGGCCTTCTCCCTGGGCTGGTTCGTGGTGCCCTTCCTCCCCCAGGCCCAGGTCATCCCCAACGTCGGCACCCTGTCCTTCACCTTCGGGCTGGTCGGGCTGGCCATATTCGTGGCCTACCGCAAAGACAGGAACGGCACCTTCCTCTGGACGGCCGTCTTCCTCCTGGCACTCCGCCTGGGCCTCAACTCGGTCTATTGGCCCATCTCCGACAAGCACGTCTCCGACTGGCAGAGCCTGGCCCGCGTCAGCGAGCACACCCGCGGCGCCGGAGTCCGATGGACGGGCGAGCCCCAGCGCTTCACCGCTGACTTCTCCCTGGGGCCCATCCCCAGCATCGTGCCGCCGGCGCAGGTCAGCACGCCGCCGTTCCTGCCTTTCTGGTACACCTACTACCTCACCCTCGAAACCGGGAAAATCGTCTCTTACGACTCCATCCCGCTGCCCGGGCATTTCTACCTCTGCCCCGCCGACGCCCCCCAGGCCAGCGGCCAGGCCATCCTCACCCAAGTCCAACACAACATACTCTTCAAGACCCGACCATGACTTCAGAATATTGGGAGACCACCTACCTCCCCGAAAAACGCATCTACGCCGTGAGCTGGAAGCCCACCGCGAACGACATGGGCGCCCAGGAGTTCAAGCGGCACATCGAGCACCTGGCCGAGTTCGCCGAGAAAAACCCCGTCGAGGCCATGCTCGGCGACAGCAGCCTCGGCCACTACACGATTCCCACAGACATCCAGGAGTGGCACGACAGCGCCATCGCCCCGCGCTACCTGGCCGCCGGGGTGCGGCGCATCGCCTTCGTCCTGCCCGAAGACCTCTTCGCGGCCGCCTCCCTCGAGCAGGCCTTCGAGGAGGCCAACGCCAGCGCCCTCGAAGTCCGATTCTTCGGCGACCGCGAGCAGGCCCTGCGGTTCCTGGCCCAGGGCTGAGCCTCGGCCCGAAAAAGCCCATTGGCATGGAACACGAACCGAGCCCCAACCTCCTGGCCGTCGTCGGGCACACCGCCGCCGGAAAGACCGCCCTGGCCGTCCGCCTGGCCCGCGCCCTGGGCGGCGAGCTCGTCAGCGCCGACTCGCGCCAGGTCTATCGCGGCATGGACATCGGCACCGGCAAGGACCTCGGCGAGTACCTCCTCGACGGCCGGCCCCTGCCCTACCACCTGATCGACATCCGCGAGGCCGGCCAGAAGTACGACCTCTTCCACTTCGTCCAGGACTTCGCCGCCGTCTGGGAACAGCTCCGCCAGCGCGGCAGCCTGCCCGTGCTCTGCGGAGGCAGCGGACTCTACCTCGACGCCGTCCTCAGCGCCTACCAGCTCCGGGCCGTGCCCCGCGACCCCGAGCTACGCGCCCGCCTCGAAAGCCTGGACCAGCGACAGCTCGTCGAGCTCTACGAGTCCATGCGCCTGCCCCACAACCACACCGACTACGACTCGCGCCAGCGCCTGCTGCGGGCCATCGAGATCGCCCACCACGAAAAGGAGCAGACCGGCAGGGCCGAGGCGCCCCGCGTGCGCCCGCTGGTGCTCGGCATGAGGCTCGACCGCGACGCCCGGCGCGAAAGCATCGCCCGCAGGCTGCGCCACCGGCTCGAAAACGGGCTCGTGGAGGAGGTGGAAGGCCTGCTCCGCCAAGGCGTCTCGGCCGAAGACCTCATCTACTACGGCCTCGAGTACAAGTTCGCCGCCCTGCACCTGGCCGGGCAGATGGACCGCGGCCAGATGGAGAGCCGCCTGCGCGTGGCCATCCAGCAGTTCGCCAAGCGGCAGATGACCTGGTTCCGCAAGATGGAGCGCGAGGGAATGCCCATCCACTGGCTCGACGCCGCCCGGCCCCTCGACGAGAACCTCGCGCAGGCCCTCGACCTCTGGCGCGCCGCCACGCGGACCCCATGAGCCTCGGGCAAAATGCCCGCCCGATGGACGCGCCCATGCCAAGCCGATTTCGAGGATGGAACATCCAAGCCGCCCCTGCCATCGCGTGCCAAGTCGCGTCCATCGGCGAAATGTCCCAAGCACCAGCGTCCGACAAAAGCGGGCTGATTTGCCCATCCCGGAGGGATTGAATGTTCATAGCCCCGGATGAAATCCGGGGAGCAGAGGACCGCCGCGAACCAGGACCCCGTAGGGGTTCAATGCGAAAACCAAGGCGCACCAAGCCAATCTATCGCGTTGGATAGCAAGTTGGCATGAAACATCCGAGCGCGATGGATTGCCGCGAGGCCTCGCCCAACCCCGAAGGGGTGAAATCGTCCTCATCGGGAGGATGGGCCAGGCAATGCCACCCCTTCGGGGTTCCCCTCCCAACCGCGGGCGGCAGACTGCAACAATTCCATCCCTTCGGGATTCGCCCGATCCGTGTCATAAGCCTGATTTTTCATTCGAGTTTCGCAAGATGATGACCATTTGTATTCGTTACCTTTGAAAGCAACTTGGTATTTTGCCATGTTTTTTTTCAAAGGTAAAATACCCGAAACATCAAGCCTAAGACCAAAAAACACTTTCCAGCCCTAGGATTCCTGGAGCAATATGGCAATAAGGTTGTTTATCCTTCACGGGTTAGAATTTCTACTACACTTATCCTTGCAAAACAGGTGAGAAGAGATTGTTCTTGGGTAAAACCTTAGTAGAAAATTAATGGGCTGAGCCAAATAACCTTATTACCCTATTTAGCCCCATGAATTAGTGAAAAAGATGGATGGAAAAGATATTTTTGGCGGAAATTATCCCATCCAGCAAAACCGGTTTGTCCGCCCAACCCGTGCCATCAGCGGTCATTTCCGCCCAAAATGAACACGGCGCCATCGAATGGGTGTGCTTCAGGATTGTGGGCGAATGGTTTTAAAACACGATCGTTACACCTTCTTTGAAGTTCTGCAAGGTGCCGTTTAGGCTGGCCGTCCAACCGTCGATGAACACTTTTCCATTCTTGACGGCCTTCGAAAAGTCCTCGCGGCTGATCTTTTCGCTGTTGGTGAGGTAATGGTGGCTGCCGATTTTGTAAATGCAATCTTTGACGACTTCTTCGGGAACTTGCGCCGGCTCGTCCAAACCAACGGTGAAAATCATGTTGAAAACGCGGCTTAGGGCATCCGTATTGTTCTCTGGCATTGAAATCTGCCCGTCGTCTCCCAACTTCAAGCTAGGCGCTTCCACGCTGTCGAACACCTTGAAACCCATGTCGGGAATGGGCTTCTTGTCCTCCGGGAACATCCCGGACTTGAGGTTCTCTTCCTCCAGGTCTTGGGCGATCTTTTGGCCAGCACGCTTCAGGCGCTCAATCGTGATGCTCGAAACGACAGGCGCGAGGCTGTTGTCGATGCAAAATTGATACGCGGGCTTGTCTTTTTTGATGGGTTCATCGATTTGGCAAAGTATGAATTTCCGATTGCCCCCGTCCTCCGCGTTCAGTTGCATCACCGCGTGTCCTGTCGTGCCACTGCCTGCGAAAAAATCGAGGACAATGTCGTTGCTTTCCACCTTGGATATTTGGATTAGTCCTCTTATCAATTCCTTGGGTTTAGGATTGCTGAAGACGTTTTTGGCACCAAAGAGACGAGTCATTTCATCGTTTGCTCCTTGATTGTGTCCAAAATCTTGATGCGACCACCAGTTTGTCGCCGATTGTCCTTCATTTTCTCTTTCCTGTTTGAAATACTTTTTCCTTGGAAAACCGTCTCCCTTTTTTGGAAAAACTATTCTATCATCTTCAACAAGAGCATTGTAGGTAGTTTCGTCCCCCATCCATTCTTCGTCATAAGTCTTTCCGTTCGTTGGGTTCGTGATGATATACCTGCTTCCAGACTGTCCTGAGCCGACCTTCCAAGGTTTTGAAGCCCAATCACCTCTTTTATCGTTATCAGGATTCGAAAAACTCCCCGTCAAATCAACTTTTCCGACGCCTCGGGTCTTGTACTCTTCTTTATTTTTGGAATATGATAAGATATGCTCAGCTACAAGCCCAATCATTTTTGTTTTGTCATTCGGTTGGTTATGTCTTCTCCTCCAATGAATGTGGCCTTCAAAGTTTTCTTCTTGAAACACATCATCACAAAGCAATTTCAAATTTGCCTGCTCATTGTCATCAATGCTTATGAAAATGACCCCATCTTTGCTCAAAAGGTCCCTGGCCAGCAGCAGGCGCGGGTACATGAAGGCCAGCCATCCGTTGTGGCTCTTCCGGGTCTTGAAGCTGAAATCCATTCGGGCGAAATCGCTTTCGCTGAGGTTGGCCAATCCCAAGACCTCGGCCTCTTCCTTGTCGAACTTGTCGGGGTAAACAAATTCGTCGCTGGCGGTGTTGTAGGGCGGGTCGATATAGATGCACTTGATCCGTCCGGTGTAATGGCTCTTTAGAATTTTCAGGCAGTCCAAGTTGTCGCCTTTCAGCACAAGGTTCTGCGTGGTGTCAAGTTCTTTGCTCAAATGGGTGTTCAGGCGGAGTTCCCTGTCTGTCTTTTGGGCGTATTTTGCCCGGGCGAAGTTCCGGCCGACAAAGTTGAGCCCGTATCCGTTGACCTTTTCGTCAACGGGCAAGCCCGCGCAGGCCTTGAGTTCGTTGAGGTCGATTTCGTTGTCCTTGATCACGCTGGGGTAGTGCTCTTTCAGGAAAGCCAGCAGCTTGTTCTCGCTGGCATTGGTTCCAAACACCGCGAAACCCTCTTTAGCAAAGCGTTGTTGTATTTCCATGTCTTATGCGTTGTTGATCAAAGCCGCCAACTGCGTCTTGTCGATACGTTCTCTGAACGAGATTTTGATGTTTTGATTCTTGTGGTGCTCGGCCAGCGCCTCAAAATACTTTTTCGCGAAATCAATCTTCTCCTTTTCCTCTACCGGTATCTCCGCGGAGGATTTGTATCCTTTGGCTTCCATGACAAGAAAAATCTTGCTGCCCTTGGTGCTTTTGATGGCATAGCAAAAGTCTGGGTTGTAATCGCCCAGTGGGGTTTTGATTTTTAGTCGAGGAAGTTTTCCAAAAATTTCAATGCTTTCAATATCAGGGTCTTGTTCAACAATTTCCAATTCAAAATCGCTATCATATTCAATCACTTCCTCAAATACCCATTTTGTTTTCAAAGAAAAGTCGCTTTGCATTTCTTTTTGGAACTTTCCGACGCTACCCGCGTCCAAGTATGTTTTTCCCTGGGTAGTTTTGAACACGTTCGGCAAGCCTGTTCCGTCGATTCCGTCATACTTGATGTTTGCCTTGAGCAAGGCGATCAATTTCTTGTTGATGATTTCAGAGATTTCCCTTTGCGCTCGTTCCGGGTTGTTGCAAAGCATCTTTTGCTTGAAATCATCACTCAAGGCATTGAAAATCTTGACCACGAAGGCGATGGGCGTCTTGGTGACATTGGAAAGGCTTCGGACCAGTTCCAAGTAGTTCACTTTGCTTTTGTGGGAAACTGTATCGGTCAGTTTTTCTTTGATGGCACCTTGTTGGCCAATCCTGTTCACGTTCAGCTCGGCGCGAATGGTTTGCAGCAAGATTTCTTCAATGTTTACGGCCTCGATTTCTGCTTTGATGTTTTTTACCAATTGGTTTTCTTGTTCATGGCTCAAGGCGTCCAGCACATAAAAGGCGTTTTTGTTCACCGTGTTCCACAGATTCTGAAACTCTTGGAGGTGGGTCGCTTTGATGAAGACTTTCTTCTTTTCTTTTTTCTTTTCTGCTTTCTGGACATAAGCATTGGCGTCTGTCGCGAACAGGCTTTCGATGGCTTTGTGCTGGCCCTCCGGCAAATTTTGTTGTTTCAGAAGGGTGGCGAAGTCAGGCGATTTTTCATAAACCTTCAGTCCGTCAACCAAAGCCTTTCGGACGATCAATTTATTGCCTTTCAACACATCATCGACCAGCATGAAGATGATGTCGTCGTCGAAGTCCGATTTTTCTTTAAGGGCCCTTATGAGGTCTTGTTCTGTGAAGGTTTCAGCGATCAGGAATGAGTTGTTCAAAATCTCGTTCTGTATGGCTTCGACAAATCCTTGCTCCTTGCTGGATACGACAACATCCAGGTTGTTGATTCTCCAAAATTCCTCTTGGCTGTCGTTGAGCTTTTTCAGGGTGTTGCGTTGCAGGTTTTGATCGACGCAAATGCGCAATCCCCTGCCAATTTGTTGCAGCCTTGAAATCTCGCTTCCCTGGTTGGATAGCTTGCAAATGGTGAACACATTCGGGTTGTCCCAACCCTCTTGCAATGCCCAAATGGAAAAAATGAAGCGGGTAGGGCTTTCAAACGAGAGCAGTTTCTTTTTGTCCTTGAGGATTTCATCTACTCCGGCCTTTACTTTTTCATCCGCGTTTCCTTTGTCGCCCGAAAAGTATCCCTTGTGGACTTGGAGGTTGTTGTCGCTGTCGAAGTCGTTTTGCAAGAACTTGCAATAATCGCTATTCTGGTCAAGTCCTGTTACAATTTCGCTGTGTTGCTTTTTGTATTCTTCTTCGAAGATGGTTTTGATTTTGGGATTGTCTCCCCGGAAAAGGCTGGTGTCGCTTTCCATAAAAAACAAAGCGAGAGCTTTGATTCCATTTTCAAAAAGCTGCTTTTCCTTTTCAAAATGTATTCTGATTGTTTCGCTTATCATTGCGCGCAATGATTCGTCGGACAAGGAATAGTCAAGCTTTTCGATGGAATCGTCGGCCAAGACAACCGTTTCTTTGTTGATTTTCTTTATGCTTTTGCCGTTGAATTTTTCGCCAATTTTCAATTCGCGCCTTACGACGATGCCATTGGACAAAGTATTCACGATTGCTTTTTTGTTGTCGATGGCAATTAGCGTGTCTGCGTTTTCAACCACGTCTTGGGTATAGACCACGATCTTCTTGACCAAACTTTGCCGGAAGGAAGAAATGCTGTCCAACACATAAGCTACGTTCGACAAAGGCAAGCTGTCTTTCTTTTTTGGGAATGTCGCGCCAAAGCGCAAGAAAAAATTTTCAAAACCATCGAAGTAGGTTTTGAAGGCGTTGCCTTCGAAGCGGTGCGGCTCGTCCATGATCACGATCGGATTCAGACGCTTCAAGCATTCCAAGTACGATTTTGGGGGTTCTTGATGGGGTGAGAAGAGTTCGGGATTGTGGATGTTACTTCCCAAGGGTCGGTTTAGGATGTTGTCTTTGTGGTTGAAGGAGCTTGGCGTCATTACCAAAACCGACAAGTGCGAAGCGCCGATAAACTGTTTTACGGCTGAAATGTTGCCCCCTTCGTAAACAAAGGCTTCAATTTCTTTTTCTTGCTCGTTGGCATAAAAGCTTTTGAAGTAGTCCTTGGTGTCCTCAAAGTTTGCTTTTGTCCCTTCTCGAATGGGCACGGTCGGGATGAGGACGATAAATCTTTTGTAACCAAAGTTTTTGCTCAGCTCAAAAATGGTCTTGATAAACGTGAACGTCTTTCCCGTTCCCGTTTCCATCATGATGTCGATGTTTTTTGTGTCTTGGACAGGAAAATTGTAGTTGTGCTTTTTCTGGTGCGCTGTCAGCACTTCACCAAAGTTTGCTTTTTGGCGAAGGCTTTCAAAAAGACTGACAATGTTAGCCACGCAGTGTTCTTGGTAGGCTTGTATTTCATATTGAAATTGTTTTGCTTTTTTCGCCATTGGGTCTTTCTGTTTTCAAGAGTCAAAGCCAATTTCCTTTTCGCTACCAGGCACTTGCTGTGGCAAGGGAGAATTTGTGCGTCCTCGTCTTGTTCACCGTGTCGGAATTTTCTTTGCTTTTTGAGCAATGCTTACGACCCATTGTTCCTGAAATTTTCTCGCGAGTGGGTTGGCATGGCGTGCATTTCATTGTGCCAATTTACACACGGAATCCCGATAAACCAAGCGGAAGGGAGGATTTTTCTACGAAAGCCCGTCAAGGCCAGGCCCACGACGCACCAAAGGCTTTGCGGCAGAACAACAACCGCCAAGCCCGGAAAAAAAACCAAGACCCAACCGCCACCCATCCCCAGTTGCGTTCGTTGGTGAAATATCCAAAACATCAGTGTCCGACAAAATCAGGCTGTTCCAACAATCCCGAAGGGATTGAACAGGAATAGCCCCAGATGAAATCCGGGGAACAGCGAACCACCGCGAACCAGAACCCCGTAGGGGTTCAATGCAAAAACCAAGACGCGTCAAGTCAATCCATCACGTTGAATATTGATTTTTGATGCCAAATGGTTAAACAATAAAATATTGTTGCGCAACGATTTTTGTTCATTAAGTAAAAGGCTAGATTCAGTTTGCATTATCAATACGAAAAGATTTTTTCCACGAAATGCACGAAAAACACGAAAAATATTCTTGTC
>JAIFMG010000027.1 GCA_020048645.1 Bacteroidota bacterium
TCAGGCTGGCCACCAGGCGGTCCTCATGGATCCGCACGTAAATGAGGCGGCCGTCCTCCGAGTCCTCGAAGATGCCGTTGTCCGAAAGCTCCAGCGTGGCCGGCTCGACGATGGCCGTGAAGGTTACGCCCGTCGAGACGTTGACGCCGATGCTGTTTTTGACCATCTCCAACTGGCTGATGATGAGATTCATGTTGGTGATGTCGGTGTCGTAGTCGTTGTTGCGGTTGCCCACCAGTTGCAAGGTGGCCTGGGTGGCGCTGACGCGGGTGATGGTGCCGAGGGTAACTCCGCTGGGCAGGTTGAAGACGTTCCAGTTCGCGGGATTGAGCGTGGGCTGGAAACGGTTGTTGGAGAGGGTAACGGTGATGATTTCCCCGTCCTCGCTGCCTTCGAGGATGCTGCCGTCGTCGGCCAGGGTGGCCGTGGTGGCAGGCTCGGCGATGGCCGTGAGCAGCGCGCCCGTGTTGACGGTCTGGTCCGCGGTCGTGAGCACGAACTCGGCCGCGTCGATCTGCAGTTGTGGCACGATGTTCTGGTCGTAGTCGCCCGTGGTGTTGCCCGCGAGGGTCAGGGTGGCCTGGGTGGCCGAGTTCCGCGTCACGGAGGCGAGCGTTACGCCAGCGGGCAGGCCCGTGAGGGTCCAGTTCGCCAGCGTCAGGCCAGCCACGAAGGTGTCTTGCGAGAGGTTCACGCGGATCTGGCCGTTGTTCTCGGCATCCTCGGTGATCGCGGCCACGTTCGACATGGTAACGACAATCGGCTCGACGATGGCGTAGAAAGTAACGCCGTTGTTGTCGGAAAGCGAGCCGGACGCGGTGGTCTGCAGCTCGGCGTGGCCGATGGTGACGGTGAAGTCGGTGATGTCGGTGTCGTAGTCGGCCGTCGCGTTTCCGCTCAGGGTCAGGCGGACGAAGAACTCGTCGAGCCGCTGGATGTTGGTGAGATTCTGGGGAATGGTAACGCCTGCGGGCAAGTTGGAGAAGGTCCAGTTCGCGGGGGTCAAAGGCGTTTCGAACTGGTCTTCGGACAGGCGGACGATGATCTGCCGTCCGTCCTCGTTGCCCTCGGTGATGACCCCAATGGCCTCGATGGAGATGACGGCCGGCTCGACCGTGGCCTGGAAGACGACCCCGGTGCTGGCCGAGACATCGTTGGTGGAGGCCACGAGCTGCGAACCTTTGATGATGACGGTGGTGTTGGTGATATTGGCGTCGTAGTCGAGGACGCGGTTTCCGGCCAGGACGATTTCCACCTGGGTGGCGCTGATGCGGTTGACGGCCCCCTTGGCCACACCGGCTGGCATGTTGATGACCAGCCAGTCGGCGGCGTTGAGGGTGGGCTCGAAGGTGTCCTCGGTGATGTTGACGATGATCTTGCGGCCGTTTTCGGCGGCTTCGAGGAAGTTGGTGCCGCCGTCCATGGCCAGGGTGATGGCCGCGGGCTCGACAATGGCCGTCAGGGTAACGCCCGTGTTCTGCGACATCTGGAGGGCCGGGGCGATGCTCGCCTGGAACTGGTCGGCCTGGATGGTAACGGTTACGTTGGTGATGTTCAGGTCGTAGTCGGCCGTGGCGTTGCCGACCAGCTCGATGGTGGCGTAGCGGTCGTCGAGGCGGGTGATGGCGCCCATGCTGACCCCGGCGGGCAGGTTGGTAACGCTCCAACTGGCCGGATTGAGCGAGGCCGCGAACTGGTTCTGGTCAATGGCCACCATGATCTTGCCCCCGCTTTCGGAACGCTCCACGATTTGCTGGACGTTGGAGATCTCCAAGGTCGTCGGCTCGACAATGGCCTTGAAGACCACGCCGGTGTTCTGTGAGACATTGTACTTGTGGTAAGGGAGTTGGAACTGCGAACCGTTGATCTGCAAGGTGGCGTCGGTGATGTCCACGTCGTAGTCGATGCTGCGGTTGCCGACCAGCTCGATCTTGACGTGGGTGTCGTCGATGCGGGTGATGGCTCCCTTCGAGACGCCGCCGGGCAGGTTGCTGAGGTTCCAGAGCACGGGGTTGAGCGGGTCGGGCATGAAGAGGTCCTCGGCCAGTTCCACGAAGATGAACTCGCCATTTTCGGTGGCCTCAACGATGCCGCCGTCGGACAGGGTGATGGTAACCGGCTCATCGACAGCGATGAAGGTAACTCCGGTGTTGGTGGTGGCCCCAATGGCCACGGGCGCTCCACCCAGGGTGCGGAACTCGTCCTTGGTGGCCGTCACGGTGAAGTTGGTGATGTTGAAGTCGTAGTCGGTGGTGCGGTTGCCGACCAGGACCAGGCGGGCGTGGGTGTCGTCGATGCGCACGATGCTGGCCGCGGGGATGGTAACGCCCCCCGGCAGGTTGTTGAAGCTCCAGTTGGCGGCCGTCAGCGAGCTGGCAAACTTGTTGGCTCCGTCGGTGAGCTCGAGGGTGATGATTTCCCCGGCCTCCGCGGCCTCGTTGATGACATCGTCAGTCATGGCGATGCTGGGCGAGGTGGACGAGTAGTAGTTGTAGTAGGGCTGGCCCAAGTCGTTGGTCACGTTGACGTTGTAGTTGAGCGTCATCAGGTCGAAGTAGGCGGCCGGATACTGCACGGTGGTCGAGAAGACGTAGTACTTGACGTTGGTGCCGCCGGGCTGGCGCGGGATGGTGGCCGTGCCCGTGGTGCCACTCATGGCGAACGGAATGACCGGGAGGTTGGAGGCCGCCAGCGCCGGGTCGTTGGGGTAGGAATCAATGGCGTAGCGCACGAAGAAGCGCTCCTCGGGCGAGGGCGTGCCGCTCAGGGTGATGGTCAGCTCAACGTCGTTGACGTCGAAGACGTCCGCCGCGGGCGAGCGGGTTACGCTGGCGATCGAGACGGGCGCGTTGGTGGTCTTCATGGCGATGCCGTAGGAGACGTCAGCCTCGTCGCAGGTTCCGCCGCAGTTCACGTCCTGGAAGGTGATGGAGTACCACGCGCCGTTGGCAACGGGGAAGCGCCCGGCCACGCCGGTGGGGTCGTTGTAGTGGCTGATGGTCGAGGGCGTGGGGTTGTCGATGCCCACGAAGTTGCCGCTCCAGACCTCGTCGGTGGAGGCGCTGTTGTTCTTGTCGCTGACCTTGAAGTAGTTGTTTCCGGTCAGGTTGGCCTGGTAGGTGAAGCGCGTGTTGGGCTGCTCGGGCAGGGCGCGCTCGATGCCCGTAACGCCGTTGGCGGTGCTGTACTGGAAGTTGGTGCAGTTGAAGTTGCTGTTGATGCAAGAATAAAGGTAGTAAGGCCCGGCGGATCCTCCGCCCGAGCCAGGCACGGTGTAGCTGTAGTTGCTGCCGCTGTTGTTGTTCAGGTTGATGGTGTACCAGTCGGCCTTGTCGTGGGTGATGGTCAGACCGTTGCCCGAGGTGAAGACGTAGTACTTGACGGTCGTACCCGCGGTGTTGGCCCCGGCGGGAATGTCGGCCGAGTAGCTCGTGCCCGATTCGGTCATGGCCGCCACAGAGGAGGTCAAGAAGTTGTCGGTGGTGTAGCGCAGGTAAACGCTCTGGCCCGTGGGCAGCGCTCCGCTGAGGGTGGCCGTCACGGTCACGGCCGCTCCAGCGGTAACGGAGGCGGCCAGCGGCGACTGCGCGACCGAGCTGGCCTGGCGCACCGCCCCTTGCAGGCGAAAGACGATCAGCCGCTTGGTGGTGGGGTTGCCCCCCTCGGCCGTCTTGAAGACGTAGTTGTCGGCGGCGCTGCTGACGCTGAAGTACATGGCCCCGCTGGTCGTCGGTCCGGCATTGGGGTTGTACTCGGTGTTGGGCACGACCAGGTTGTCCGAGCCGCTGGTGAGGGTGTACTGGTCACCCGAGGCCACGAGCCGGAAGTACTGGTTGCCGAGGCCGTTGGCCGTGAAGATGCCGATGCGGGAAGTCCCCGCGCTGGCCGAGAAGTTGCTGGTCGTGCTCCAGTCGATGGTCCCGAAGCCGGTCCCGATGAGGCCATCCTGGGCCGAGGCGGCCTTAGGCGGCGAAAAGACGGCCAAGGCCACCAAAGGCCAAAGCCACGCCCTTTTTAGGGCGAAATATTTTTTTTCCATGATGTTTCGTGAAAAGTTGTCGTTCGTGTTGGAAACGCGCTGGCTGGCGAAAAGCGGAAGGTTCCCGTGGCTTCAGGAGAGCGCCTGCTCCTGGGCCTCCTCCAGCTTCTTGATCTTGCGGCGTTGCAAGTAGATGATGGTCAGCAGGATGATGATCAGCAGCCACCACCAGCACCACCACCCGCCGCACCAGGAGAACCCCCAGAAGGAAGCCTCCTGGTCGGGGGCCTGCCGCGGGGCGATCTTCAGCTTGCCGATGATCTCCTCGGCCTGCCGCTTGAGGTCGGCCAAGGTGTCCTCGTCCTGCCCGAACAGCTCGTGCAGGCTGTCGAGGTCGGGCACGGCGCCGTACTTGGCCTTGAGCTCCTGCTCGTAGGCCAGGAAGGCCGTGTCCTGCAACTGCCCGACGTTGTCGAAGTTGGCCGAATAGACGGCCAGTCGGTTCTTGAGCGCGTCGATGCGGTCGGGGTCTCCGCCCCCGGCCATGACCGAGTCCAGCTCCTGCAAGGCGTCGGCGATCAGGCCCTCGAAGTTGCCGTCGAGGGTGTCGAAGTCGGCCACGTTGTTCTCGAACACGGGCTGGAAGACGTGGACCAGCGGCGCCGAGCGATAGACGATGTTGACGGGGCGGTTGGCCAGTTGCTTGCGGGCGGCGTCGAGCTCGTCGGCCAGCTCCTGGTTCTTCTTGCGGAGCAGCTCCTCGAGGGCGTTGTCGCGGACGGGCTCGGGCGTGGCCACCACGCCGCGGGCCATGCTGGCCGCGAGGAACTTGGGCCGGCGGCCCAGGAAGGGCTCCCAGCGGGCGGGGTCGGCGGCGGCCTGGGCGTCGGCGGCGTAGGCCAGGCGCAGCTCCACATGGAACGAGTCGGGCGCCTGGTCGGCCTCGAAGCGGAGCTCCAGGGCCTGGTTGAACGACACGGACTCTGCCTGCCCGAACGAGAGGCAGCGCAGCCCGGGCGGATAGACCCGCAGGCTGTCGCGGTGCAGCACGATGCGGGAGGACGCGTCGCCCACCGGGTTGTAGTCGTTGTCGATCCAGGTTACGTCCAGCGGAACCGCGAAGCTCCGCTCCAGCTTGCCCGGAAGGTCCATCCGGACGATGCCGTTGACGTTCTGGCGCATGTAGAATGCCTGCTCGGGGCGGGTCCTGTCGCCCGGAGCCAGCATCGCCCATCCTGCCAAAACCAACAATGGCAAAACTCTTTTTTGCATGGCGAAAATGTTAGGGTAGTTTAGGTCCATCGAAAACAAAAAATGCCCATGTCCGGAATTTTTGGGGGTAGGATCGCCCGACCGGCATGGCGAGAAATGTTAAATTACCTAAAAACTTTTGTAAACCAAAGGTTTTGAAACCTTTCCAGAAAAATAAGTTGGAAAATTAGATATAGGCCTGGCCTCCTTTTTTTTAGGGTGTAACATCAAAATGACCTGGTTCTGGTTTTGAAGGACGAGCGAGTTGAAAACGTTTGCAAAATAACAAATTTTTTTTAAATTCCTGTTAAAAATATTGGATGGAAATAATCTAAATTTCACGTAGCCCAAGAGGACTGCCCAGCGGGCGAAACCACCTGCCCAAGGGCCGCGGGCGTTCCCCAAAAGAAGACGATCAAGGGTGATCCGACCCAGGATGGAGCTCGGCTCCCCCCATCGGGCGCGGCGAAATCGCGAGAAATCGAAAGAGGGCTTGGCCATCCGGCCCGAAAGGACTATTTTCGCGGCCCAATCAACAATCCGTGCGATGGTAGGCCTGCCCACAAGGCCTGAGTAGCACACAAAAACAAACCGATGAAAACCTTCGAATTGACCGCCGAGACGCGCAAAAGCCTCGGCAAGCGTTCCACCAAGGACCTCCGCCTGGCCGACCGCGTGCCCTGCGTGGTCTATGGCAAAGCGGAGAACAAGCATTTCTCCGTCAACAAGAAAGACCTCAAGGAGCTGGTCTTCACCCCCAACGTTTACCTGGTGGCCCTCAAGTCCGAGACGGAGACCCTGGGCGTCATCCTCCAGGACTTCCAGTTCCACCCCATCACCGACGAGGTGCTGCACGTTGACTTCTACGAGTTCCAGGCCGACCAGCCCGTGGTGATCAAGGTGCCCGTGGTGCTGACCGGCTTCTCCGAAGGCGTCAAGGCCGGCGGCAAGCTGCAACTGGTCAACCGCCTGGTGAAGGTCTCGGCCCTGGCCGCCGACCTGCCCGACACCCTGGAGGTGGACACCACCAGCCTGGGCCTGGGCGAGACCATCCGCGTCAGCCAGCTCAGCTTCCCCAGGCTCGAGCTGGTCGATCCGCCCAAGAGCATCGTGGCCACCGTCAAGCTGACCCGCGCCGCCCGCGGCGCCATGGCCAAGCAGTAGGCACAAGCCCCAAAGGCAAGCCCGGCAGGCAGGTTTCTTGGCACGCGAGGCCAGGAAGCCTGCCTTTTCTGCATGTTCCCATCCCCCCCACCACCAACGAAAAACCCACCCAAGCCCCATGAAACACCTGATCTTCGGCCTTGGCAACATCGGCTCCGAGCACGAGGGAACCCGGCACAACATCGGCTTCAGCATCCTGGACGCCTGGGCCAAGGCCGAGGGCGAGCGCTTCGAGACCGAGCGCTACGCCATGGTGGCCCGGCTGCGCCACAAGGGCCACACCTTCGTCTGCCTCAAGCCCACCACCTACATGAACCTCAGCGGCAACGCCGTCCGCTACTGGCTGCAGCAGGAAAAGGCCAGCATCCTCGACGCCCTGGTGCTCGTGGACGACCTGGCCCTGCCCTTCGGCACCCTCCGCATGAAGTCCAAGGGCAGCGCCGGAGGACACAACGGCCTGACCCACATCCAGCAGACCCTCGGCCACGACAACTACCCCCGCCTGCGCTTCGGCATCGGCGACGACTACCCCAAGGGCCGCCAGTCCGACTACGTGCTCGGCCCCTGGAAGCCCGACGAGGCCGCGGCCCTGCCCCTGCTGATCGACCAGTGCGTCGAGGCCATCAAGACCTTCGCCACCGCCGGCATCAGCCACGCCATGACCTCCCTCAACAAACGAAAGCCCGAGCTTTGATTTTTTTCCCAAACAATTGGAAAAATTGCCCGGTCGGATTCCCTTTTTTGTTAAATTTGTGCTAAAATGAAACGGACATGCCCAAAGCGAACATCCTACTGGTGGAAGACGACCAGAACCTCGGCTTCATCCTCAAGGACTACCTTGAGATGATGGACTACAAAGTCGAATGGCGAGAGAACGGCAACCAGGGCCTCGAGGCCTACAACCAGCTCCGCGACCAGCTCGACCTCTGCGTCTTCGACGTGATGATGCCCGACAAGGACGGCTTCTCGCTGGCCCAGGACATCCGGCAGGTCAACACCGACATCCCCATCGTGTTCCTGACGGCCCGCAACATGAAGGAAGACCGGATCCGGGGCCTCAAGCTCGGCGCCGACGACTACATCACCAAGCCCTTCAGCACCGAGGAGTTCCTGCTGCGCATGGAGAACATCCTGCGCCGCTACCACAAGCCCTCCCAGGCCGCCCGCACCGAGCCGCGCGCGGTGGAGTCCACCCACCAGCTCGGCAACATGACCTTCGACGAGAGCAACCAGACCCTGGTCTGGCCCGGGGGCGAGCGCAGCCTCACCCGCCGCGAGACCGAGATGCTCGGCCTGCTCTGCCAGTACAAGAACCGCCTGCTCCGCCGCGAGGTCGCCCTCAAGGAAATCTGGGGCGAGGAAGACTACTTCACCGGGCGAAGCATGGACGTTTACATCACCAAGCTCCGCAAGTACTTCAAGGACAACCCCGAGGTCTCCATCGTCAACGTCCACGGCGCCGGCTTCAAGCTCGAGATCATCGACCCGGCACAAGCCGACAAGGACCCTTCGCAAGGCTGACCGGCACGCCGGAGCGCCTGGCGCGGCACTGGGCGTCCTTTCATCGAGAAAGGACGCCTTTTTCGCGGCTTGGCGGGTGTTTTTGGAAAAATCTTTGCTATTTTTAGCCAGACCCAAACGCCCGCCCCCGATGCCCGACGACAAACCCAATGTGCTTGTCATTGACGACGACCTCAACCTGCTCCGAGCCATAGCGGCCCGGCTGGAAGACCGCTTCGCCATCAGCGCCTGCCAAGACTTCGACCAGGCCCTGGCCCTGCTCGACCGGCAGGAGTTCCAAGTGGTCCTGGCCGACCAGGTCATGCCGGGCATGCTGGGCACCGAGTTCTTCGAGCTCCTGCGCCAGCGGCATCCCCACCCCATCCGCGTCATCCTCTCGGCCCACGAGGACAGCGCCCACCTGCTCCAGGCCATCAACCGGGCCGAGCTGCACCGCTACGTCAAGAAGCCCATCGACTTCGACGAGCTGGCCCACGTGCTGCGCAACGCCGTGGACCTCTTCTGGCTGCGCCGCGAGAACCGCGACCTGCTGGAGCAGCTCCGCCAGAAGAACCAGGCCCTGACCCAGGCCAACCTGGACCTGGGCCGCGAGATCGACAAGCGCACGGCCGCCGAGCAGGAGCTGCGCGCCTCCGAGCGCAAGCTGCTGGAGCTGCTCCAGGAGCGCGAGACCACCCTGGCCAAGGCCAACCTGGCCCTGCGCGAGACCAGCGGGCAGCTCGAGACCTTCCACAAGGCCAACCACCAGGCCATGGGCAAGGCCCTGCGCCAGGAACGCATCACCCGCAAGCTCCTGGCCCGCCTGTCGGACACCACCGGCCGCGAGTTCGTCGCGCAACTGGTCGTCGAGCTGGCCCGCTCGCTCGAGGCCCGGCAGGTCTGGATCGGCAAGGTCGTGGGCAAGACCCACTTCGAGGTGCTCTACCACAGCCAGGGAAAGTCCGGCCCCAAGGGCACCTTCCCCCTCGAAGGCAGCGTCGTCCAGAAGACCTACGCCCGCGGGGTCTATGTCTGCAAGAGCGGCCTGGCCGGGAAGTTCCCCGACGACCCGCTGCTCGAAAGCCCGGAATGCCAGGCCTACGTGGGCTTCCTGCTGCACGACAGCGCCGGCAACACCTTCGGGCTGCTCTCGGCCACCTTCGGGCAGAGCCTGGACGACCCCTTCCTGCCCGAGGCCGTCATGGCCACCTTCGCCCACCGCGCCGCCGCCGAGCTCGAGCGCGAGGGCCTGCTCGAGGAGCTCCGCCAGTACCGGCAGCGCCTGGAGCTGGCCCTGGACGCCGCCGAGCAGGGCATCTGGACCTTCGACCTCAAGGAGCGCCGCGTCAACGCGTCGCCCAAGGTGTTCCTCATGCTCGGGCACCCGCCCGACGCCTTCGACTCGAGCTTCGACAACTGGCGGCGGATGCTCCACCCCGACGACAAGCGGACGGTGCTCCAGGCCGTCGAGCAGATCGGCGCCCCCGGCGGGCCCAGCAACTTCTCCATCGAGTTCCGCCTGCGAACGGCCGACGGAGGCTACAGGTGGATCTTCACCAAGGGCGGCGTGACGCGGCGGAGCCCCGGAGGCCAGGCCCTGGAGATGCTCGGGGTCAACATCGACATCCACCAGAAAAAATCGGGGGAGCTGCGCCTGCAGGAGTACCAGCGCCAGTTCCGGGCCATCATCGACAACTCGCCCTCGCTCATCTACCTCAAGGACCTCGAGGGCCGGTACATGCTCGCCAACGAGACCCTGGTCCGCGAATCGGCCGCCGCCGGTTCCATCCTCGGCCGGACCGACAGCCAGATCTACTCGGAGGACTTGGCCCGGCAGTCGGCCAGCTTCGACCAGAAGATCCTCGAGACCGGCCAGAGCCACTCGTTCGAGCTCGACTTCGAGGACGGGCGGACCTTCCTGAACGTCAAGTTCCCCCTGCTCGACCAGCAGGGCAGGCCCTACGCCCTGGGAGGAATCGCCACCGACATCACCGAGCACAAGAAGACCCTGCGCGAGCTCGAGCGGCACAAGAACTACTTCGAGTCGCTCGTGCAGGAGCGCACCAAGACCACCCGCCGCCTGAACAAGCACCTGGCCGAGAAGAACAAGGAGCTCCAGAAGACCAACCACCTGCTCGAGGCCCGCCAGCAGGAAATCCGCGAGCAGGCCGAGGTCCTCGAGGCCCAGCGCGACGAGCTCAGCCGCACCCTCGAACAGCTCAAGCAGGCCCAGGCCACCCTGGTCCAGTCCGAGAAGATGGTCTCGCTGGGCGTGCTCACCTCCGGCATCGCCCACGAGATCAACAACCCCGTCAACTACATCAACGCCGGCATCCAGGGCCTCAAGCGGGTGCTCGACCAGTTCAAGCGCCTGCTGGCCCTCTACGAGCAGATCCGCCCCGACAACGCCGAGCAGGTGCTCGAGCAGATCGCCGAGTGGAAGGAGGACATCGAGTACGACGAGCTGCTCCAGGGCATCGACCAGCTCTCCGACAGCATCATGAGCGGGGCCCGGCGCACCACCGAGATCATCCGCAGCCTGCGCACCTTCTCGCACATGGACGACCACGAGATGGACTTCGCCGACCTGAACGAGAACCTCGACTCCACCCTGGTCATGCTCCGCAACCAGTACAAGGGCCGCGTCCAGATCGTCCGCGAGTACGGCCAGCTCCCCAAGGTCAAGTGCTTCCTGGGCCAGGTCAACCAGGTCTTCATGAACATCCTGGCCAACGCCATCCAGGCCATCTCGGGCACGGGCATGATCCGCATCTCGACCTCCACCCGCGACGGCATGGCCTGCGTGGCCATCACCGACAGCGGAGCCGGCATCCCCGAGGAGATCCAGGGCCGCGTCTTCGAGCCCTTCTTCACCACCAAGCAGGTCGGCAAGGGGACCGGGCTGGGCCTCTCCATCTCCTACCAGATCATCGAGAAGCACCAGGGCACCATCCGCCTGGAGTCCACCGTCGGCCGAGGCTCCACCTTCACCATCTCCCTGCCCCTGCGTTAGCCCGGGGGCCTGCCGGGCATTTCTGCCCACCCCCAATGGGCGCGGACACGGCTATCTTCTTATCTTTGGAGCCCGGCCCGGACGCCTCGCGATGGCCCACGGGCCGGCACACCAACGCTCCAACACAACCTAACCCCCTGGAAAACAGATGAACAACTGGTTCGAATGCAAGATCAAGTACGAAAAGAACGATGAAGGAAGCGGCAAGCCCGTCAAAAAGAACGAGCCCTACCTGGTGGACGCCCTCAGCTTCACCGAGGCCGAGGCCCGCATGACCGAGCAGGCCAAGACCCTGGTCAGCGGCGAGTTCTCCATCTCCAGCATCAAGCGCGTCAACTTCTCCGAAGTCGTGGACATGGCCTCCGGCCAGTACTGGTACAAGTGCAAGGTCGTCTTCCCCATCATCGACGAGAAGTCCGCCAAGGAGAAGAAGGTCGCCAACACCCTGCTCATCAACGCCGACTCGGTGCAGGACGCCTACGCCCGGCTGGAGCAGAACCTCAACCAGGGCCTCTCCGACTACGAGATCAAAAGCATAGCCGAAACCCCCATCGCCGACATATTCCCCTACCAGGCGGCGGCGGAAGGGCAAGACTGATTCCCCCCCTACCGAAAATGCTCAAGCACCTGACCATCAAGAACTACGCCCTGATTGAATCGCTCGACATGGGCTTCGATCCGGGCCTGAACATCATCACCGGCGAGACCGGGGCCGGCAAGTCCATCCTCCTGGGCGCGCTCGCCCTGATCCTGGGGCAGCGCGCCGACGTGGCCGCCCTCAAGGACCCCGGGCAGAAATGCGTGGTGGAAGGCGTTTTCGAGGTCTCCGCCTATGCCCTGGCCGACTTCTTCGCCCAGGAGCTGCCCGAGGTGGACCACCAGGACGAGGCCATCCTCCGCCGGGTCGTCAACCCCAACGGCAAGTCCCGCGCCTTCGTCAACGACTCGCCCGTGGGCCTCCAGCAGCTCAAGCGGCTGGGCGAGCGGCTCGTGGACGTCCACTCGCAGCACCAGACCCTGCAACTGGCCGACAACCTCTTCCAGCTCCGGGTGCTCGACAGCTTCGCGGCCAACGCCGAGCTGCGCGAGGCCTACCGCTCCGCCTACGAGGAGTTCCGCGCGGCCGACAAGGCCCTCAAGGCCCTGCGCCTGAGCGTCCAGCAGGAAAAGGACGAGCTCGACTACCTCCGGCACCGCCTCGAGCAGCTCGCCAAGGCCCAGCTCCGGCCCGACGAGCAGCAGCGCCTCGAGCAGGAGCTCGAGACCCAGGAGCACGCCCTGGAAATCAAGGCCAGCCTCCTGCAGGCCGCCGACGCCCTCGACCAGGAGCAGGGGCTGCTGCGCGTGCTGCAGGGCGCCCTCTCGGGCATCGAGAAGATACAAGGCTACCTGCCGCAGGCCCGCGAGATCCACCAGCGCCTCGAAAGCGCCTACATCGAGCTCAAGGAGCTGGCCCGCGAGATGGAGGACCTCGGCCAGGAGGTCGAGCACGACCCGCGCGCGGCCGAGAAGACCCGCGAGCGCCTCGACCTGCTCTACGGCCTCCAGCAGCAGCACCGCGTGGCCTCTGTCGAGGAGCTCATCGCCATCCGCGAGCAGCTCCAGGCCCGGGTCGGCGGCATCGAAGGCTCGCAGGAGCGCGTCGAGGCCCTGGAGGCCCGCCGCGCCAAGGCCCAGGCCCTGCTGGCCGAGCTTTCGCTGGCCCTGACCAAGACCCGCGAGGCCACGGTCAAGCCCATCGGGCGCACCCTGACCGAGCAGGCCCGCGCCCTGGGGATGCCCCACGCCCTGCTCCGCATCGAGCTGGCCGCGGCCCCCGAGCCGCAGCCCCACGGCCAGGACCATGTCGAGTTCCTGTTCACGGCCAACAAGGCCGCCCAGCCGCAGCCGCTCTCGAAGGTGGCCTCCGGCGGCGAGCTCTCGCGGGTGATGCTCAGCCTCAAGGCCCTCATGGCCCGCACCACGGCCCTGCCCACGATCGTCTTCGACGAGATCGACACGGGCGTATCGGGCGACATCGCCGCGCGGATGGGCGAGATCATGCGGCAGATGGCCCAGAACATGCAGGTCTTCGCCATCACGCACCTGCCCCAGGTGGCCGCCAAGGGGCAGCACCACTACCTGGTCTTCAAGCGGCACGGCGCCACCCAGACCACCTCGCACCTCAAGCGGCTCGACCCCGAGCAGCGGGTGGAGGAGCTGGCCAAGATGCTCAGCGGCAGCGAGGTAACGCAGGCGGCCCTCGATAACGCCAAGGCCCTGCTGGCCCCCTGACCACGAGCGCGCGAGCACGAAAAAAAGGCCGCCCCTTCGCGAAGGGGCGGCCTTTTTTCAAAACGTTCGGCAGAACACCATCAAGGAATCCGGAAACGGAGCACAACGGTCTTGTAGTTGGCCATGGGCGTGATGTCGCCCTGGTCGTTCAGGATGATGGCCGCCTCCTTCCAGACGTTGCCCGTCGAGCTGAGCGACACGGGCAGGGTGCCGGTCCAGCCGCCTTGGCGGATGAAGGCCTGGCCCGCGGAGATCTCGGACGCGGTGGCGGTCATGGGCAAGGTATCCAGGCCCAGGACGGCGGTTCCGCCCTCGAGGACCAGGTCGTAGGTCACGCTCAGATCGGCCTCCGCGGGAACGACGCTGAGCATCTGTATGGACAGCGCGGTGTCGGTCTTGGCACCCGTCACGACCTTTGCGTCGAAGCGGTAAAGGAACTCGACCTGGCGCTCGCCGTCGAAGGTCTTGGGGGTCTCCTCGCAAGCGGTGAAAACGGAGAACAGGGCCAAGGCCAAGATGAAGATATTGAAGGTTTTTCTCATTTTTTCAAGAATTTTGGAAAAGTTTGACGAATCCCCCCGCCCGATGGGCACGGGCGGGGGGGGCAAATCCATCAATAGCCAGGGTTCTGGTCGAGGTTCTCGTTCAACTCGATCTCGTCGGGGGCGATGTTGGCGACCATGCGGAAGTCGCGGTACTCGAGGCCGACGGGCAGGTACTCGAACTTGAAACTCTTGGGGATGTCCCAGCCCTTGCGTTTGAGGTCGTAGAATCGGTGGCCTTCGAAGGCGAGCTCAAGGCGGCGCTCCAGCAGGACGTCCTCGATGGCGAGGCTCGTGGCGGCCTCATAGCCGGCGCGGGTGTGGAGGGCGTTGTAGCGCTGCAGGGCCAAGGCCGTGTTTCCGGCCATGAGGTTGGCCTCGGCGCTGGTCAGATAGACCTCCGAAGTGCGGAGGATGGCCACGTTGTCGGAGCCATACACGCCGTTGTAGCTGGCGTATTTGGTGTTATAGACGACGTTCTCACCCGACTTGGACGTGATCTGGAACGCTTGCGCGCGGGCGTCGGCGAAGGTGGTGTCCTGGCCGAAGCTGGCTCCGAACTTTTGCATGAGGTCGTCCGTCAGGCATACGTCAGCGTAGCCGGCGCCAACCTGCATGTAGATGGAGGTCAAGGAGTTGGGGCCTTCGCTTTCGTTCTCGGTGAACCGCAGTTCGAAGATGGACTCCGCTCCGGGGGTGGCCGAGAAGCAAGTCATGTAGTTCTCGCCCGTGACGAGCGCTGGCGTGCGGGAGTCGTTGATGACCTCCTCGGCCATGGCCGCGGCCTGGCTCCACTTTTCCTCGTAGAGATAGACCCTGGCCAAGAGGGACTTGGCCGCCAGGATGTTGCCGTAGTTGGGGTCAAAGGAGGAGCTGGCCAACAAGTCGATGGCCTGGGTGAGGTCCTTCTCGATCTGTTCATAGACCACGGCAACGGTGGCGCGAGAGGGGAACGCGTCGGGTGAAGTGATTCCGGGGAAGGGAACCAGGAGCAGGGGCACGCAGAGGTCAAAGCCGTTGACCAGGTGGTTGGGCTCGCGGGAGTAGCTGCGGGCCAGGTCGTGGTACAGCAAGGCCCTGACGAAGAACGCCTGCCCCTTCAGCTCATCCTTCTCCGTCTGGCTCCCGCCGGCGGCATCGTCCACGAAGGCCAGGACGTTGTTGACCCGGTTGATGCCGTTGTAGGCCGTTGCCCAGATGGCGTTGTGCGAGCCTACCTGGTTGAGCGACTGTCCGATGAAGCGGTTGGAGTTGTTGTCGGTGATGCGGCAGTTGTCGGCCAGGAGCTCTGGGCTGACGATGAAGTCGCGTCCGTAGTACCCGGTTGACTGGAGCAGGTCGTAAACACCGACCATGACGGCGCGGACGCCATCGACGTCTTCCATTGTGACCTCGTTGGTCAGGAGGTAGTTGGGTTCGGATTCGAGCCATCCTTCGCACCCCGCCAAGGCCAGGGAGAAGCCAAAGGCCGCGATTCCGTAAAAAAGTTTGTTCTTCATGACGGTTTCAGCTTAGGGTTAGAATGAGGTTTTGATGCCGAAGGTCAGGTTCTTGGTCTGCGGGTAAACTCCCCAGTCCGGGCCGATGATCTCGGGGTCCCATCCGGTGTAGGTGGTCCAGGTGTACAGGTTGGTGGCCTGGGCGAAGACCTTGACGGAAGAGAACTTGACGCGCTTGACCCAGTCGGTGGGCAAGGCGTAGGAGACCATGATGTTCTTCAGGCGCAAGTGGTCTGCCTTCTCGATGTCGCGGGTGGAAGGGAACATGGCCGCTACCGAGTTGGTGTTGTTGAGGTATCCTGAAACGCCGGTGTAAACCTTGGGCACGTAGGTGTTGTCGCCCGGCTCCATCCAACGCTCGGTGTACTGGGTCAGGTACTGGTTGAACTGGCCCCCGCGGTAGGTGTAGTCCCCGAAGAGCTGCGAGTTGGCGTTGTACTTGTAGTGGCCGAAGGCATACTGGAAGAAGACGTTGACTTCCAGGTTCTTGAAGAGGGTGAAGTTGTTGCCGAAGCCCCCGAAGTAGCGCGGGTCGGTGTAGTAGCCGGTCCAGATGCGGTCGGCGGGCAAGGGCGAGTAGGTGATCTCGCCGTTCTGGTCGTACCACATGGGCCGGCCGTCGGCGGGGTTGACGCCCGCCCAGTCGCGGGAGCGGATGGTGCCGATGGGGTCGCCCTCGTGCGCCCAGCGCAGGTAGTAGTCGGTCTCGGTGGCGCCAAGCGGAGGCTCATCTTCCATGTAGATCCACTCGTCGTCGTTTTCTGGGGTGACCAGGCTGACCACCTCGTTGTAGTTGGAGGTGAAGTTGGCGTCGATGTCCCAGCGGAAGTTGGCCATGGCAAAAACACCCACGTTGACCTGGAACTCCCAGCCCTTGTTGAGCATCTCGCCGATGTTCGACCAGATGTTGTCGTAGCCAGACGTGGCGGGCAGCGGCCGGGGAAGCAGGAGGTCGGGCGTGTAGTTGTGGTAGTAGTTGACCTCGCCTCGGATCCGGCCCGTCAGCAGCTCGAAGCTGGTGCCTACGTTGAGGCTCTGGTTGGTCTCCCAGGTCAGGTCGGGGTCGCCCAGGGTCGAAGGGGCGAAGCCTGCGGCGTTGCCGTACTCGCTGCCGCCGGTGAAGAAGCTGCGCTCGCGGTACGGGCGGATGGACGAGTTGCCCGTCCAGCCATACCCGACCTTGAGCTTCCAGTCGTTCAGGTAGGCGGAGGCCCACTGCATGAACGGCTCGGCGGAGACGCGCCAGGCCGCGGAGGCGGCGGGGAAGACGCCGAAGCGGTTGTTGGCCCCGAAGCGGGAGGAGGCGTCGCGGCGCACGGTGGCCGAGACGAGGTACTTGCCGTCATAGCTGTAGTTGACGCGGCCGAAAATGCCCATCAGGCGCCAATCCTGGTTGTACTGGTAGGCGTTGGTGGGCTCGGCGGCGGCGAACAGGGTCTGCAGCTTGTAGGTGGGCAGGGCTTGGGCGGAGGCGTAGCCGTAGTCGGTCAGGTTGAAGCGGTACTCGAAGCCGGCGATGGCCGAGAAGTCGTGCTTCTGGCCGAAGAGCTTGTTGTACGAGAGGACCTGGTTGGTCTGCCAGTTCAGCACGCGGGTGTTGCCCATGGCCACCACGCCGTTGGGGCCTTCGCCGTCGCCGTGGCGAGGGTCCCAGAACATGTCCTCGCGGATCTCGAGGTAGTCCAGGCCGTAGGTCGAGCGGAAGGAAAGCCCCTCGGCGATCTTGACGTTCAAGGAGAAGGAGGGGATCGCGCGGTTCTGGTTGTAGCGCTGGATGTTGTTCTTGTTGACCTCGACGACGTTGAAGGTGAAGCCGCCGCTGAGCTCGCGGTTGTAGCTTCCGTCGTAGAACTGGATGGAGTCGGTGGGCAGCAGGCCCAGGGCCGAGTTGTAGGGGTTGGCGTAGGTGGCGTCCTCGGTGACGGTGTTGCCGAACATGGTGCTCAGGTCGGAGCTGAAGTCGATGGTGACCCTGTCGTTGATGGTATGGCTCAGGTTGATGCGCGTGGTGGCGCGCTGGAAGTCGGTCTCCATGACCGGGCCTTCGTTGTAGGTGTACGAGCCGGACAGGTAGAAGCGGGTCTTGTCCGTGCCGCCGGCAGCCGAGAGCTGGTAGGTCTGGATGCGGCCGTTGCGGAAGATGGCGTCTTTCCAGTCGCTGTTCGGAGCGGTGTAGCCGGTGATGGGCGTGTTCTCGCTGCCATCTTCGGTGGTGAGGAACCCGCGGCCCAGGAGCGAGCGGATGCGGGTCTTGTAAACGGGCGAGTTGACGCCGTAGCTGTTGCGGAAGGCCTCGACGCTCAGCTCCGTGAGCTGGTCGCCCGTCAGGATGGGCATGTCGCGGATGTTGTAGGCGAAGCCGTTGGTGGCCGTGAAGCTGAACTCGGTCTTGCCGCTCGAGCCGCGCTTGGTGGTGATGATGACCACGCCGTTGGCGGCCTGCGCCCCGTAGATGGAGGCCGTGGAGGCGTCCTTGAGCACCTCGATGGACTCGATGTCCTCGGGGTTCAGGGAGGCCAGGGCGTTCTGCGAGGTGTTCATCTGGGTCTGGTCGCCGATGGTCACCTGCACCCCGTCGATGATGTAGAGCGGGTCGGTGCCGGCGAAGATGGAGCCCGTGCCGCGCACGCGCACCTGCACGGCTGCGCCCGGCGCGCCGCTGGAAGCGGTTACCTGCACCCCGGCGGCCCGGCCCTGCAAGGCGTTGTCAACGCTCTGGATCGGACGGCCTTCGAGGGCCTCCGAGCCCACGCGGGCCACGGCGCCCGTAACGTCGCGCGAGCGCACCGAGCCGTAGCCCAGCACCACGACCTCCTCGATGTCAACGCCCTGCGTCAGGACAACGTCGATGACCGAGCGGCCGCCAATGGCCACCACTTGCGTTGAAAGACCTACGAAACTGAACTGAAGGTCCGTGACCGTGGACGGAACCGTGAGGCTGTACTTGCCGTCGAAGTCGGTTACCGTGCCGACACCCGCGGCCCCCTTGGCCACGACCGTGGCGCCAGGAAGCGGCTCGCCCGCGTCGTCTGTCACCTTGCCCGTGATCTTCAGATCCTGGGCCATGGCCGACTGTGCCCCGAGAAACAAGAGGAACAGCAGCAAACTTGTCAATTTTCTCATAACGGACAGTTTAGGTTAATGAATGCGTTAATTTGGAATCACTCAAAAATAAGAATTAAGATCGGTTTAACAAACCTCAACAAAAATCAAATTCCACATTCCCATCCTCGAAGCCCACAAAAAAGGATTCGAAATGCGGATCCCCACCCTCCTAGGCCGACCAAAGGGGCCGATCTTTTCACCAAACCGTCGCCACAGGCTACGAAGGCGGACTTTGGCGATGCAGAAAACACGGAAAAAGAACCTGGTTCACAGCCCCAGGTCCGATAGTTTTGCGCTTATCAAAAAAAAAACAAAAAAATGGAGGCCCCCGCGGGGGGCCTCCATGAGAACTTGCCGGAAAAACCAGCGGACGATCAGTTGCGGGTATCCCACCACACGCGGGTGGCCAGGTCGTCAACGCCTTGGCTAGAGACGGCGGCCTTGTAGGCAGCGCCGTTCAAGAGCTGCTCGTCGGTCGGGTAGGGCAGGCGGGAGGGGATGTAACGGACAGTTCCATCCGCGGGAACCTCGAGCGCGAGCGAACCGTCAACAGGAGCCACCAGGTCCGGATAGCCGGTGCGGCGCCATTCGAACCAGCCTTGCAGGCCGTTCATGTAGAGGTGGATCCACTTCTGGGTGGCCACGCTCTCGGCGCTGGCCGCGGGAGCGGCGGCGATGTAGGCGTCGATGGCGGCCGCGTCGGTGATGCCCCAGGCGTTCATCGAGGCGCGGATGCCGTTCTCGTACCAGGTCTGGTCGAAGCTGTTGATCTCCGACATGATGAAGCATACCTCAGCATAGGTCATCAAAGGAGCGACCTCGGCGGGGGTGATGGATGAGCGGGGAGCGGAAACCAATACGCCATCGGCGCCAGAGTAGGTGGTCGCGGCTCCAGACTCCATGCCGTAGGGCGTCCCGCGGTAGGTCTGGCCGTGGCCGGTCGTATCGACCACTGGGAGGCAGTAAATCTCCAGGCGAGGGTCTTCCAAGCCCTTGAGCATCTCCACCAGGGTTTCGCTGACGCTGAAGTCGCGGCGGGTCTGGAAAGTCTCGAACAAGGGGCTGAAGCCGGGGCTGGCGGCGTCGAACTGGAAGTTGGCGTCCTCGGTGTAGGCACCGAATGCGCCGGCGTCGTAGGCGGCCTGCACCTTGGCGGCGTAGCCACCATCCACGCGGGAGGCCCGCAGGGCGACACGCATGCGCAGCGAGTTGGCGAACTTCTTCCACATGGCCATGTCGCCGGCGTAGATGATGTCCCCTGCGACAGGGGCGCCGTCCAGCTCGATCTGGGCCTGGGCCTCGTCCAGCTCGGTCAGGAGGCTGGCGTAGATTTCAGACTGGGGAGTGTAGTTGGGAAAGCTGAAATCGAAGGGCTGGAGGGCCTCGGCGTAGGGAATGGCCCCCCATACGTCGGTCAACATGTGGAAGGTGTAGGCCTTGAGGATGCGGGCCACGGCAATCTGGTTGTTGTTGGAACCCGAGGCCGAGATGACGTCGCGGGTGGCCTCATCCGTGTTGAGGCGGATGATTTCCTGCAAGTCCATCATGTTGTTGTAGAACAAGCTCCAGTAGGTGTTGGTGATGTTCACCCGGGGCCGGAAGCGGCTCTCTTCGGTGTAGGCAATCTGGGACCAGTACTGCGAGTAAACCAGGCCGAAGCGGCCGTTCCACCATTCGTCCCAAATCAGGTCCATCATGTTGGACTGCGCCTGCGAGAACAGGTACGAGGTCGGAACGGAGACCGCTTGGTTGGGGTTGTCGTTGATCTCGACGAAGTCCTTGGTGCAACTTGGGGAAAACAGGAGGGCCGACAAGGCCAGCCCCCATGTGATATGCGATTTTCTCATCACGATTTGCGTAGTTTAGGGTTAGAAATCGATTTTTACGTTGAAACCGAGCGAGCGGGTGTTCGGGTTCGCGCCGCCTTCGATGCCCTGGATGTTGCCACCGTTGGTAGCGTGCTCCGGATCGAAATGCTCGGTCTTGCGCCCCCAGATGGCCAGGTTGCGACCCACGGCGGAGAGGGTAACTCCGGTGAAGGGGGTCTTGGTCAGAAGGGAAGTCGGAAGGGTGTAGCCCAGGCTCACTTCGCGCAGTTTGTAGAAGTCGGTCTCGAACACGTTTTGCGCGCGGGGGCCGGTGTACTGCCAACCCGCGTAATCGCCGACAGAGACGTAAATGTCGTTGGTCTCGTCGGTCACGACTACCGTCCGGTTGCCCTCCTCGTCGGTCTCAACATAACCCACTACGGTGTTGTAACCGATGAGGTCTTCGTTGTAAAGCAGGCCACCGTTCTCTGCGGGATCGCCGCGCACTTCGCCACCGCGGTCGTTGGTGCCGGCGGTCTCGGCCAGCACGCCAGCCAAGCGGCCGAACATGCTGGTGGTGGAGAAGATGTGTCCACCTTTGCGCATGTCAACCAAGGCGCGGAGGCTGAAGCCTTTGTAGCTGAAAGAGTTGGATATGCCACCCGTCCAGTCGGCCAAGACGCTGCCCAGCTCCTCGATGCCCGGAGTTACCAAGGGGAGGCCGTTGCTTCCGACCACGACGTTGCCGTTGGGGTCGAACACGTAGTTGGTGCCGCGCAACATGCCGTAGGGCTCTCCCAGGCGGGCGGTAACGTAAACGCCCCAGAGGTTGGTGTTGCCGATGTTGATGACCTCGGTCTGGCCGTAAAGCTCCGTAACCTCGTTGCGGTTGCGGGCCCAGTTGATGTCCATGTCCCAGACGAATCCGTTGGTCTTGATGGGGGTCAGGTTGACCATGGCCTCGACGCCGTAGTTGCGCATCACGCCAGCGTTGACGGTGCGGAAGTTGTAACCCGTTGAGGAAGAAACCTGCACGGGGATGATCTGGTCGGAGGTCAAGGCGTCGTAGTAGGTTACGTCCAGGCCAACGCGGTTGTTGAAGAAGCGCACGTCCAGGCCAGCCTCCCAGGAAGCGGTCTGCTCCGGACGCAGCTCGGCGTTGGGCAAGGTGCCCGGCAGCGAGAAGCGGGGATTTGAGCCGAAGGCGGCCAGCGAAAGGTAAACCGGGTACAAGTTGTAGGGATCGGTGTCGCTACCGACCTGTGCCCAGCCGAAGCGCACTTTACCGAAGCTCAGCCAGTTCAGGCTCTGCATGGGAGCGGTCTCGCTGAAGACGAAGCTGAAGGTGGCCGAGGGGTAGAAGTAGGAGCTTTCTACTTCCGGCAGGGTGGAAGAGAAGTCGTTGCGCGCGGTCAGGTCCATGAACAGGAACTCCTTGAACGAGAAAGAGGCGCTGGCCATGATGCTGTTGATGCGCTTCCAGCTCTCGAAGTCAACGACGGTGGGGCGGTCCTTGGAGTTCTCCAGCGAGTAGAGGCCCGGGGTGCTCAAGCCACCTGAGGTGGAGCCGATGTTGCTGCTGAAGACGCGGTCCATGCGGTTCAGGCCCACGAAGCCGTTGGCGGAGAACGAGTCGGAGAACCTCTTGTTCATCTTGACCAGGAACTCGAGGTTGGTCTCGGTCTGCTCGCGCACTGCCTCGGTGTAGTAGGATAGCTCGGAAGAACCGGGAGCCACGCGCTCGGTCTGGCGGTCGGTGTAGTAGTCGCCGCGGAAGGCACCCGAAACCGACAACCAGTCGAGGACCTGGTAGCTCAGGTCAACCGTGCCGAAGACGCGGTTGCGGTCGTTGGTCGGGAAGTTCATGTACTGCGTCCAGTAGGGGTTGTCGGAGTACTGCGGACGAGCGTTGGTGAGGCCGCGGCGGTTCCAAGTGCCGTGGTTGCCCGTGGGCGAGACGTAGTATTCCTTCATCTTGGCCATGTCCCATTGGCGCTGGCCCCACTGTCCGAACTTCTGCATGATGGAGTTGGCGCCATAGCCGGTCGCGGCGATGGCCTCGGACGTGCTGTTGACGTAGTTGACGCTGGTGCTGGCCGTGAGCTTCTCGCCAAACTTGGACATGCCAGAGAAGGAGATGGTGTTGCGGCCCAACTGGCTGTTCGGGAAGATGCCCGTGCGGCTCAGGTTGGTGTACGAAAGGCGGAAGTTGTTGCGCGCGGTGCCGCCGGTCATGGAGACGTTGTTCTGGTAGGCCACGCCCGTCTCGAAGTAGTCGCGGATGTTGTCCGGCTGCGGGCTCCAGGGAGCGGTCTGGTAGGTGTCGGACATTCCTTCATCGTAAGCGAAGACGCCCCACCAAGGCAGGACGGTGGTGCCATCGAGTTTCGGGCCCCAGCTCTCATCCACGTTGTACTCGGGGATATTGTAGGTGGTGCCGTTCAGCTCGGCCGTGGCGAAGGTGGATCCGTACCCGCCGCCGTACTCGTTCTGGTAGCTGGGCAGGATGAAGGCCTTCTCGAAGGTTACGCCAGAGCTGACCGACACGCCGATGCCGGCGCGGCGGCTGCTGCCGCTCTTGGTCTTGATGATGATGACGCCGTTGGAAGCGCGCGAGCCGTAGAGGGCGGCCGCCGCGGCACCTTTCAACACCGAGATGGTCTCGATGTCGTCGGGGTTGATGTCCTGGGCCATGTTGCCGTAGTCGTAGCCGCCCCCGCCACGCGCCGTGTTGGTGGTAACGTAGTTGTTGTTGTCCAACGGAATGCCATCGACGACATACAGCGGCTGGTTGTTGCCGGTGATGGAGCTGGCGCCGCGCAGCAGTACGCGCGAAGAGCCGCCCAGGTTGCCTGACGAAGAGGTGATCTGGACACCGGCGACGCGGCCGGACAGCGAGTTGATGATGTTGGCGTCGCCCGAAGAGCGGCCAATGTCCTCGGCGCTTACGTCCTGCACGGCGTAACCCAAGGCTTTCTTGTCGCGGCTGATACCCAAGGCCGTTACCACGACTTCCTGGAGACCCACGTCTCCCGACATCATGGTCACGTCGATCTTGGTGCGGCCCTCGATGTCAACCTGCTGGGTCATCATCCCCACGAAGGTGAACACCAGGCCGGTGGCGGCTTCAGGTACGCTGAGCGTGTATTTCCCATCGAGGTCGGTGATGGTTCCCACGCTGCTGACACCTGCTGCCAAAACTGTCGCCCCTGGAATCGGGTTCCCGTCAGAATCTTTGACGGTTCCCGAAATGGACGTCTGAGCACTTGCAACCTGGATTCCGAAGAACGCCAGGAATGCGAGCAAGGTCATCACATTTCTCATAAAACAATTGATTTTAGGGTTAGAACTGATTTGGTTATTTTCACAAGGCCCAAAAATACTTAAAAAAAAATCTAAAAAAAACGCTCTTTCGGACCTTTGGGTCCCATTCCCTGATATTGTCAACTCATATTATTTAGAATCAATCACTTATGATTTTGTTAACACTCCCGTAAGATTAAATTGGGATAAGTATTTTTTCGCGCTCACCCCCTTTTTCACAATGGCCCTCCAGTCAACGCGATGGCGCTCCCGTCGATTACCCCACCCAAAAATGGGCCACCCTAACGTTAAGGTCATTTAAGCTTGCCCACCCGGCTCTTTTCCGCGAAAGCCCTCACATGCCCGATGGACATTTACACATTTTTGTAAAATTCCCTTGTGGAACAGAAGCCATACAGACGCGCCCGCGACGCCCAAGCCCGAATCCGAGCGCGGGGGCAGGCACACTCCAAACATGATAGTCGCAATAACAACCCTTTGGTTATAGCATTGAGTTATTGCATAGATTTTCCTATGGAAAAGCAGCTCGCATCAACTTTTTACGCTTTCATCCATCCCATCGTGCGATAGGTCAAGCCTTGCCTCCGGCAAGGACTTTCGCGCCTGCGAATCCGTCGCTCCCTGGCCCCGGAGCCAATCGGCTGCCGGGTGGGACCCTGCCCCGCCAATCCGTTGGAAGACCGCCCAAAGGCAAAAAGGCAGTGCGCCCAAGAGCCTGCCCAGCAGACACATGGGCACACCGCCGAAACATTCCAGGGCCTGGCTCAAGCCAGCTTCGCGTCCACCAGCGCCAGCACCCTGGCCTCGCGCTCCTCGGCCTGCTGGCGCAGCGCCTGGCCCTCGGCCAGCATTCGCTCGGCCAACGCGCGGTCAGCCAGGCCCGACAGGTTGACCCGGACGTTCAGGAAGGCGCCCAGCACCGCCGAGCGCGCCGCCAGCGCCCCCACCCCGACATCCGTCACCGAGTTCGGGTTGCCCTGCTCGGCCATGGCCTCCAGCAGGTCGAAGCTCTTGGCACACAGGCGCATGACCTCCAGCGGAACCTCCGCCGCCCCCAGCGTGGCCCGCTGGATGGCCTGCTTGCGCGCCTGCTTCTCCTCGTCGCTGGCCTTCGGCAGGCCAAAGGCCGCCATCAGCGCGTCGAAGGCCGCCGTGTCGCGGTCCACCAGCCGTTGCAGCGTCTCGTTCAGCCGCTGGCCCTGCTCGGCCCAGTCCGAAAAGTACTCCCAGCGCTCGTCCCAGCCGCGCTTGTGCGCCGAAAGGTTGGCCACCATCGTGCCCAGGGCCGCGCCCAAGGCGCCCAGGTAGGCCGAGACCGAGCCTCCGCCGGGCGCAGGCGACTCCGAGGCCGTCTCGTCGGCGAAAGCGCTGAGCGTCATGCCCGAAAGCCGCCGTTGCGTGTCATCCTCCAGCAGGTACTCGATCACCTTCTGCCGCGGCTCGAAGGGCCGCAAGTCGTCCAGGCCCAGCGACTTGACCGCCACGCGGACCAGCTCCTGCTCGCTGACGCCCGTGGAGCGCTCCTGCTTGCGCAGGTAGTGCCGCCCGGCCTCCAGCAGGGCCTTCTTCGGCACCAGGCCCACCAGCTCCGAGCCCGTAACACGGATGCCCCGGGCCTGCGCCGCGCGGCTCACCTCGTCGAAAGCCACATGGAGGGGCGTCACGGAAATGTCCGTGATGTTCATGGAAATCTGCGCCTGGCCATATTCCTCGATATACCAGCCTATGGCCTTGGTTTTCTTCAAGGTTCCCGGTTGCTTGATGGCCTTACCGGCTTCATCGCGAAGAATCTTGCCCGTGTTGTTCTTCCCATCCCTCAAGGTTCGTCCCGCCTCGCGCACGTCGAACGCGATCGCGTTGGCGCGGCGCACGGAGGTCGTGTTCAGGTTGAAGTTGTAGGCCACCAGGAAGTCGCGGGCGCCAATGGCCGAGGCCCCCGAGCGCACATTGAGCGTGTCCGGCCCGAAGTCGGGCTTCCAGGCGGGATCGGCCAGCTTCTGGGCCAGGCCCTCGTACTGGCCCGCGCGGCAGTTGGCCAGGTTGCGCCGCTTGTCCTCGAAGGCGGCGTGCTCGTAGCAATAGACCGAGATGCCCAGCTCCTGGCCCACCCGGCGGGCCAAGGCGCGGGCATGCTCCACCGTCTCCTCCATGCTCACGCCCGCCACCGGCACCAGCGGGCAGACGTCGGTGGCCCCGAAGCGCGGGTGCTCGCCTTTGTGCTTGGACATGTCGATCAGCTCCGAGGCCTTGCGGATGCCGCGGAAGGCGCCTTCGACGACGGCCTCCGGCGGCCCGACGAAGGTGACGACCGTGCGGTTGGTATCCTTGCCAGGATCCACGTCGAGCAGCCTGACGCCCTCGACCGAGCGGATGGCCTGCGTGATCTGCTCGATGATGGCCATGTCGCGGCCCTCGCTGAAGTTGGGCACGCATTCGATGATTCTTTCCATCGCGGGTAGGTTTTTAGGGTTTGGCCAAAGGTAAGCCATAGAGGCCAATCGGCGAAAGCCGCGATCGCTTATCTTCGTGGCACAATTCCAAACCCCATGAAAAAGAACGTGGACCATCTGATCAACAAGCCCTTCACCTTCGACAGGGTGGTGCGGCTCAGCCTGGGCGTGCTGCTGGTGGGCCTGCTCGTGCTGCTGGTCTGGTACCTGACGGACGTGCTGGTGCCCTTCGCCGTGGCCTTCCTGCTGGCCTACCTGATGAATCCGCTGGTGGAGCTGCTCCAGCGGCTCGTGCGCTCGCGGGGCCTGGCCGTCTTCCTGAGCCTGACGCTGATCGGCGGCCTGTTCGTGGGCTTCTGGTTCGCGCTCAGCCCGCTGGTCGGCCGCCAGTTCACCCACATGGGCGAGCTCATGCAGGCGGCCGTGGAGCGCCAGCACATCGACTTCTCGAGCGAGTACTTCAACGAAACGGTGTGGCCGGCCGTCCAGGCATACCTGCAACGTCCTGACATACAGCAGTTTTTCTCATCCGACAAGTTCAGCGAGCTGAGCTCGGGCGCCGCCGAGAAGATCCTGCCGGGCGTGATGGGAATCTTCTCCGGGGCGATGAGCGTGCTGGTGGCGCTCTTCGGCCTGACGATCATCCTGCTCTACCTGATCTTCCTGATGCTCGACTACCCGACCATCGTGGACGGCTGGAAGTCGATGATCCCCCCGCGGTTCAAGGGCGTTGTGCTGGACGTGGTGCGCGATTTCGAGGAGGCCATGAGCAACTACTTCCGGGCCCAGACGCTGGTGGCCTTCCTGGTCGGGGTGCTGTTCGCCATCGGCTTCACGCTGATCGGCCTGCCGATGGGCATCCTGCTGGGGCTGTTCATCGGCCTGCTCAACATGGTCCCGTATCTCCAGACCATCGGGTTCATCCCGGCCATCTTCCTGGCCTTCATCCGCAGCCTCGAGGCCGACGCGCCCAGCTTCGCGGCCATGCTCGGGCTGGTGCTGCTGGTCTTTGCCGTCGTGCAGACCATCCAGGACGCCATTCTGGTCCCCAAGATCATGGGCTCCGTGACAGGCCTCAACCCCGCGGCCATCCTGCTGGCGCTGTCCATCTGGGGCAAGCTGCTCGGCCTGCTGGGCCTGATCATCGCCCTGCCCATCACCTACCTCATCCTCTCCTACTACCGCACCCTGGTCATCAAGCCCATGGAAGCCGAGAAGCGCCTGCCCGAACATTCCGCCACCGAGCACTTCGGCGTCATGAACCCGCCCAGGGACCTCTGAGCCCCACGCAAGCAAAGGTGGGACATCCGAACCACCAAACATGGCATCAAGAAACCCTTGCCCATCATAGGATTCTTGGACCAATAAGGCAATAAGGTTGCATCCATCACTTGTTGGCATTTCTACTAAGGTCATCCCAGTCGATAGGATGGCAAGACCTTGTTTTTGGGTAAAACCTTAGTAGAAAATCAATTGCCAGAGCCAAAACAACCTTATTGCCTTATGATGACCCATGAATTTGCAAAATAAGGTTCTTTAAAAGAGCGACGAGTAGCGCAAAAAGGATTGATTCGGGTAAAATCAAGTTTTCCGGTCAAGACGCGCCTGCCGTTCCTCAACAGCGGTCACGTAGCATACCGCCCACGAGTTCAAAAAAGTCGCTAAGGCGCTTGTTTTTTCAAAGTACAGTATGTATCTTTGGGCATAGTCAATTTCACCCCCCCGATGATCAAGTTACCCTTCAATACTGCGGATGTCCAGGGCCATAAAATTCGTACTTGCACAATTGTGCTTTTGGGTAGAAATTGAAGATGGGGAAGTAATGACGTTAGTTGCAATAAAAACACATAAAACACGTTAAAATTTTGATTAAAAAATTAAATAAATGAGAATAAGTAAAATACAATATCGTGATAACAATTGGATTTTAAACAATCTAAATTTAGGGCAGATAAATCTTATTGTTGGTAAAAATGCAACTGGAAAATCTCGAACTATTCTTGTTATTGACTTGATTGCAAAAATGATAACTCAAAAAAAAGAGATTGCATGGGGTAATTGGGATATTTCTTTTACAACGATAGAAAATCAGACAATCAGATATTTAATAAAAAGTAATTCATTAAATTCTATTTATTCTGAAAAAATTTATTTGAATGAAAAATTAGTTTTAAATAGGCAAAAAAATAATGCAAAGATATTTTCTTTTGTGGAAAACAAATTTCAGGAAATAAATCCACCTGAAAGCAAACTTGTCTTACATATTAGGCGAGATATTAAAGAATATCCTTTTTTAGAACAAATTGTATTTTGGGCAGAAAGTTCCTATATATTCAAATTTGGCAATCTTAGTCCAAAAGAATATTTACAAAATTTTGACTATAATGTTTTTGCCGCAAGTGAAGACATTTCTATGCTTTTCAACAACATGAATAAGCAATCCATAACAAATGTTATCAATGATTTAAATACAGTTGGATTTAAAATAGCCAATATTTTTGTAAAAGAGAAGAAAGAACAGTTAGTATTATACGTAAAAGAAAAGGGATTGATAAAAGCAATTCCACATTACCAACTTTCTCAGGGTATGTATAGAACAGTTGCATTAATAATATATATTGAATATTTAATTTCAACAATTAAGCCAACAACTTTAATTATAGATGATTTATGTGAAGGTTTGGATTACGATAGAGCAACAAAATTAGGAAAATTATTGTATAATAAATTTTCCAACACATTTATTCAGTTAATTTTTACATCTAACGATAATTTTTTAATGGACGTTATTGACATTGAGCATTGGAATATTTTATTGCGAAATGAAAAAATAATAACAATCTACAATTCAATAGATTATCCTGATCTATTTAAAAAATTTAGATTTACAGGATTAAGTAACTTTGATTTATTATCTTCTGACTACATACGAAAATACGATGAAAAAAATAGCAATATTCGTTGAAGGGCAAACCGAGAAAATATTTGTGCGAGAATTCCTTCTTCGATTATTTCAATGGAATTCTAATGCAATTAGTTTGGAATGCTTTAATCTTTTTAGAGATGATGATTTAGAGAGTTCAGAATATCCATTTCCAGACATCATCCATGAAAATTCCGATTTTTATTTCCAGATTTTGAATATTGGCAATGACAAATCTGTTTTAACCAGAATGAAAAACAGAGAAAAATACTATTGGAACTTAGGTTTTAACAAAGTAATAGGTTTACGTGATATGTATTCAAAGGATTATAGAAAAATCTCTATGAAAATTGATGAAACAGTAAATCAAGAATTTATATTTAACCATCAATCTATAATAAGTGAAGATTTTGAACAACCTGAAAATGTAAAATTTCTATTGTTCTATTCCTTAAAGATGTGATTTGGCTGTAATGTGTTGTAATTCTTGTAGGTTTCGAATGTGTTTCTGTGCCTTGGATATGCTC
>JAIFMG010000163.1 GCA_020048645.1 Bacteroidota bacterium
ACGAGACCAGGATCTCCTTCTTGTTCTCGTTCCCGAAGATCTTCCGGAACGCTATGTCGTTCTTAACATCCACGAATTTCATCGCTCCAGGTGTTTTTGGTTTTGCGCAAAATTACGATTTATTCGAATTTCAACCGCATTTTCGGCCATCTGGCAAGCGCCAGGCCTGCTCTGGCCCGAGCAGGCCTGGCGGCGGTCGTTGGACTTGGGGCGGGTTCAGCCAGCCTGGCGCAGGGCCTGGTCGAGGTCTTGCATCAGGTCGTCGGGGTGCTCGAGGCCGACGGAAAACCGCATGGTGCCCAAGGTGATGCCCATGGCGTCGCGCTGGGCCTGGCTGAGCAGCGAGTGCGAGGTGCGCGCGGGCTGCGAGATGAGGCTCTCGACTCCGCCCAGGCTCAACGCGGGAGCGATATGGCGCAGCGCGGCCAGGAAGCGGTCCGCTCCTTCGGGGTTTTTCAGCTCGAAGGCCAGCATGCCCCCAAAGTCGGCCATCTGGCTCCGGGCGACCTCGTGCATCGGGTGGGTCTCGAAACCGGGATAATGCACCTGCTTGACGCGGGGGTGGCGCAGCAGGAAGCCGGCCAGCGCGCGGGCATTCTGGTTGTGGACCTTGACGCGCACGGCCAGGGTCTTGAGGCTGCGGTCGATCATGTAGGTGTCGAGGCCGCTGAGGTTGGCTCCCAGGTTGATGGCCGTCTGGCGGATGGTGTCCACCCGCTCGGCCGAGCCCATGACCACGCCGAACATGAGGTCGCTGTGGCCGCCCAGGTACTTGGTGCCGCTGTGGACGACCAGGTCGAAGCCCAGGAGCATCGGGTTCTGGTTGATGGGCGAGGCGAAGGTGTTGTCCACCATCGTCATCAGGCCGCGCTCCTTGGCCCAGTCGGCCAGGCGGCGGAGGTCCAGAATCTTGAGCAGCGGGTTGGAAGGCGTCTCGACATAGAGCAGCCGGGTGTTGGGTCGAAGAGCGTCCTCCAGTTGTTGGAGGTCGGTGGCGTTGGCCAGGCTGTGCTGGATGCCCAGTCGGGTCAAATCCTTGGTTATCAGGTTCAAAGTGCCGCCGTAGAGGTCTTCGGAAAAGAGGATGTGCTCGCCGGGGCGCACCAGGGCCAGCAGGGTGTTGGCAATGGCGGCCATGCCCGAGCTGAACAGCCAGGCGGCGGGCGCGTGCTCGAGCCGGGCGAGCTTGGCGGCCAGGGCTTTCATGTCGGGCGTGTTGGAGTAGCGCGGATAGACCACTTCCTGTTCGGGGCCGTAGCGGAAGGCCGAGGCCGTGAAAGCGGGCTGGTTCACCCCGGGCCAGGCGGGGTCGTGGGGCGTGTGGACGCAAAGGGTTTCAGGGTGCATGAGGCAGAAGGCTGTTTTGGGGTTTAGGGGTAAAAAAACAAGCCCCGGCCGAGCGCTTGGCCCAGCCGGGGCGAAGGTGTCATTGCCGGACGGGCGGGGGGCTGACTTCGACCCACTGTCCGCCCTTGCTAGCCGCGACCGCGTTGTCGTACATGGCCTCGGCATAGACGGCGGGTAGGAAGAAGCGCCCAGGGTAGGTGGCGTTGAGCTGTATGCGGAAAGTCTTGTTCTGCCCAGCTTCCAGGTCGAAGTAGGTCAGGACGCGGTCGTCGCGGATGTCCTGGTACTCGAATGCTGCATTTTCGAGGCTTCCGCCGAACATTCGGCTGTTGAGGATCTCCCAGCCCGAGGGGAAGACCTGGCTGAGGGCCATTTCGGAGTAGTTGCCGCGGCTGCCAGGGTTGCGGACGCTGACCAGGGCGAAGAAGTCGGTTCCCTGCTCAATGTCGGCCACGTCGAGCGGCTCGCCCTCAAGGGTGGTGTAGCTGACGCGCAGCTCGAGGTTCGAGGCCTGGTCGCGGCTCTGGCCGACGGCGGGCACGCCATGCCGCACCACGCGGACAAAGAGCATCCCCCCGCTGGTGTTGTTGACGCGCAGGCGCTGGGCGCGCTCGGCCGAGGCGAGCTCCACCAGGGCCATGGACTTGGCGCCCTCGTGGTTGAGGAAGGCGTCGGTGCCCTGCTGGTAGGCGAAGCGCAGGCGCTCGGTGGTAACGCCTTGCCCCACGTGCTGGGCCACGGCCTGCAAGGCGTAGCCGGTGGACTGGGTGCTGAGCCAGCGCTCGGAGGCCAGGGCGTCCGAAATCTGCTTGAGCACCCCGAAGGCCTCGCGCTCCATCTTGAGCAGGTTGAGCGTTTCGAGCATCATGGCCAGGTCGCGTATGTCCGAGCCGTAGGTCACGGACATCTCGGTGTAGGTGGGCACGGTGGTGGCCAGGCCCAGCACCATCTGCTTGGCCAGTTGCGCCTTGCCGCTCAGGGCGAAGGCGGCGGCCAGCCTCCATTGGGCAGCGGGGCTGAGGCCCGTCAGTTCGCGCAGCCTGTTCATGGCGCCCGACTCGGCCTTGCCCGCGAGGGCCAGGGCGTAGAGGCGGTAGGCCTGGACGAGCTGCGAGCTGGGGCCGTCGTCGGTCCAGTTCTTGGCCCTGTCCGAAAGGTTGCGCATGAGGTTGTCGAGCAGGCCACTGGGCACGGTGTATCCGGCTTCGCGGGCCTTGAGCAGGAAGTGCGTGGCGTAGGAAGTTCCCCACGGGTCGGCGTCGGTGGCGCCGGGCCAGTAGGCCATGCCGCCGTTGGCGAGCTGGAAGCGGGCCAGCCGCTCGATGGCGGCGCGGACGTTGCGCGCCTGCTGGTCGGCGGTGGCGGCGTCAAGCTCCATGAGCTTGCCCACGAAGAGCTGCGGGAAGGCCGCCGAAGTTACCTGCTCGAGGCAGCCGTGCGGGTAGGCGGTCAAGTAGCCCAGCCTTTCGGATAGGTTGATGGGCGGAACCGAGGAGACCTCGAGGCTAAAGGCGTTGGTGCCCGCGATGCCCAGCGGCTCGTAGTCGAACTCCCAGGACTCGCCCTTGGCCAGGACCTTGGCCACGGATTCGTTGGTGGGGCTGTTGGGGTTGCGCACGTCCAGCTCGATGTCGAAGGTGGAGCGCTCGTTGCCGGAGGTGGCCACCACTTGCAGCTTGCCGACGCCCAGGAGCTGCTCCACTTCGAGGTCGAAGAAGATGGTCTGCTCGCCGTTGGCGCTGAAGCTGACCTGCTGGCTGCTGGCGCCGATGACGTTGAAGTGCTCGCTGGGCCGGATTTCGACCTTGACCTGCCGGACGTGGTCCTTCATGGCGAAGAGCGTGACGGGCAGTTGGACCTTCTCGCCGGGGCCGAGCACGCGGGGCAGGCTGGCCAGGGCCATCAGGGGCGCCACCACGGGCACGGTCTTCTCGGCGGAGCCATACTGCCCCTGGTGCGAGGCCACGACCATCGCGCGGACGGCGCCCAGGTAGTTGGGCACCTCGATGCTGTGCGTGGCGGTCTTCCCGGCCTCGAGGAAGAAGGGGCCGATGAAGCGGACCATCGGCTCGAAGCGCCGGGCGCCGGGGTTGGCGTTGGGGTCCAGCTCGCCGTCGCCGCCGATGGTCAGGAAGTTCTCAATCTCGCCCCCGAAGGCGCCGATGACCTCGTCGTACAGGTCCCAGGTGCGCAGGGTCAGGGCCTCCTTGGCGTAGAAGTGCGCCCACGGGTCGGGCGTGCGGAAGCGGGTCAGGTCGAGCAGGCCCACGTCAACCAGCGCGACCGTGTAGGCCATCGGGCGGCCGTCGCGCTCGGCGACCTTGAGCTCCACCCGCGACTCGTTGCGCAGCTCGTTGGGCATGGTCAGCACCGGGTTGAGGTGGGTGGCCGGGTCTTCGACCAGCACCGGGATGGTGCCGTACATGCGGATGGGCCGGTTGTTCAGGGTCTGGGCGTGCGGCTGCAGATGCGTCAGGCTCACATAGACGTTGGGCGCCATGTCGGGCGTGGCCTCGAACTTGAAGCTGCTCTGCCCGGCGTCGGTCTCGATCCAATAGGCCTTGAGCACCTTGCCAGCCTTTTCGATGCTGACCAGGGTGCGCCCGTTGTCGGCCGAAGGGAAGCTGATTTCAACATCCTGCCCCACCTCGTACTTGTCCTTGTCGGCGCTGAAGCTCAGCACCGCGGCGCCTTCGCCTCCGGCGCCGGGGCGGCTCTGCCAGTCGTCCCAGTCGAAATAGACGGTCTGCCCGGCCATGTGCCCGCCTTCCAAGTCCTTGACCAGCACGACGTAGCGGCCCCAGTCGTTGTTGGGGACCTCCACGCGCCAACTGCCTTTGCCGCCGCGCAGGACGACTTCCTCTTCCTTGACCAGCAGGGTGTTGTCGCTGTATCGGAAGTTGCCCACCTGGTCGGCATGGCTTTCCCACCACCACGACCACTCGACCTTGTAGAACTGCACGCGCACCCGCCGCTCGCCCGCGATGGGCTTGCCCTGGGCGTCGAGCAGGGCCAGGTCGAACTGCTGGGGCTTGCCGGTGGTCAAGGCGTAGCTGTCGCCTTGCGGCTGGGGCGCGCGGACGCCGACCATCGCCTGGAAGGGCGCCAGCAGCCTTTGCTCCTGCCAGATGCTGAAATCGCCGCCAGGCTCGAAGGCCTTGGTGGTGAAGGTGGCGCGCAACATTCCCGGGGCATTTTCAAGCGTGATTTCGGGCAGGAAGCTGGCCTTGCCCTGCTCGTCGAGCTCACCTTCAAACACGGTGCGGGTGCTGGCGCTGAAGTCCGCCGTGGGGTCTTCGAAGCGGTAGCCCTCGTAGCCGGCGATGGGCGCCGAGCTGGGCTCGAGGTCCACCGTAACCGTGGCCTTGAGGTTGCGGGCCACGGCCCCATGCAGCCAGGCGACTTCGAGGCCGATGGGCCGCGGCGTGGCGGCGCTCAGGGTTGGTCCAGCAAATTCCATGTTGATTTTCAAGCGGTTGGGCTTGACGGTCTCGATGCGGAACCAGCGGTTGAACATGGCCCCATCGGCCACGACGCGGGCCTCCCAGGCGCCCGTGGGCGCGTCGGGGGCAGTGCGCAGGCGGAAGGTGTAAAGGCCGTGCGCATTGGGCTGCTGCACCAGCTTCTGCACCACTTGCCCCATCGGGTTGCGGAACTCGAAGACCAGGGGCGCGCGGGCCGCCGACGCGTCTTCCTTCTGCAACACGAAAGAAATGAAGAGCGAGTCGCCCGGGCGCCAGACGCCGCGGTCGCCGTAGAGGTATCCCTTCATGCCTTCCTGCTGGCGCACGCCGTCCACGGCGAAGTGGCTCATGTTCAGGTCATTGCCCGTCTGGATGATCAGGTAGGCCGACTGGCCGTCGTGCTCGGCCACCACGAAGGCGGCTTTTTCGAGCTTCTGGAAGACCGCCTTTCCGTCCGAATCGGTCTTGGCCTCGGCCAGCACTTGGCGCTGGAAGTCATAGACCCTGATCGTGGCCCCGGAGAGCGGCTCGGTCGAGAGCAGATCGTTGGCGAAGACCAGCAGCGGCTCGCCTTCGGCCGACTTGGCCAGCAGGCCGATGTCGGAGGCCAGCAGGTTCTGGGCAATGGCCCGGCCATAGCCATAATAAGCCTGGTGGCAGGGATTGTCCTGGTTTTCCCAGAAATTCTCGTCCCAATAGTTGTAGCCGCTGTGGAAGTAGCTTTTGAAGGCCTCCCAGTACTCCTTTTCGTCGGCATGGCTGCCCCAGGGCGAATCGCCGCCGGGCCCGTCGGCGCAGTCGAAGGCCGTCTGGTGGATGCGGAAGCCGATGTGGATGCGGTAAATGGCCCCGGGCTCGGGCTCCATCAACTCGCCCAGGTCGAGGTAGAAGCGGTTCCAGCGGCTGAAGTCCACCACCTCGCCCTCGTCGAGCCGGACGACCTTGCGCAGGACGACCTTGCCGACCCGCTCGATCTCGTAGTCGCCATCCAGCTCGTTGACTTGCAGGAACTGGAGGACGTTCTCCTCGTAGATGCGCTCGACGACCACGTCCACGGCCTTGAGGTTGACGGCCTCGAAGGGGAAGACCAGGCCCGAGGGCGAGCTGGGCAGGATGGTGCCATTGTTCAGGAAACGCAGGGCGGGCTGCACCTCCTCGAAGTCCATCGGCTGGTTGAGCGAGGCGGGCAGCTTGGCGCCCAGGCTGTTGAGCAGTCCGGCGTTGACGCGTACCGACTGCGTTCCGCGCAGGCGGGTGCTGGGGTAGATCTTCAGCACGTTGCCCTCGGCCGAACAGCGGGGCGGGTCGGAGCCGATGATCTGCACCATGCCCTCGAGGTCTTGGGTCTCGTCGAGCGGGTCCGAAAAGACCAGGCGCACGTACTGCTCGGGCTGGTTGACCACGGCGCTGTTCAGGAGCTTGAACACGCCCAGGGGCGGCACCTCGAAGTCCATCTGGCCCTCCGACTCAGCCTCAATGGCCTCGCCGTCCCAGCGCAGGCGGACGGGCGCGTCCTGCGCTCCCCGTCGGACGCTGTCCACGCGGAAGCTGTGGCGGGTGTTGCCGGGGGCGCTGACCACGCTCACGGGCAGGCGCCTGCCTCCTTGCGTGGCCGTCAGGGCGCTGGCCACGCGCTCGGCGCTCTCGGTGTCGGTGGTCTTCACCTCGCCCAGGAGGCTCTGCATCGAAAAGTCCTCGCTGCTGGCCGTCTGCACGCTCTCGAAGCGGACATCCATGCGCTGCACCAGGGCCTGGAAGCTGAAGTTGAAGCGCTCGAGGTTGGACGGCAGATCGAGCAGATCGCCCAGGGCGAAGCTCGCCAGGTAGGTCTGCCCGCCTTCCAGGGGCTCAGCGGGGCGGAACTCGAGGGTGCGCTCGTCCAGCCAGTGCCAGGTGCCCTCCAGCTCGGGCTCGAAGCTGAACAGCTCCAAGTCGTCCAGCCCCTCGCGGGCGATCTGCTCGGCCGCCTGGCTCGAAAGCCGCAGCTTGATGGTGCCACTCTTGGAGACCATGCCCGAGGTGAAGCCCGAGACGTAGGGCAGGAAGCCCGGGTCGTTCGCGTTGAAGCTCTGGGGCTTGGCCTTGAAGAATATCCAGTAGCTCGCCGCGGTGAGCGCGACGGCAGCAATCGTGATCCAAAGCAGGTATCTTTTCATGGAGTGTATTTTTCAGTTTGAAGAAAGAATGTTAGAGCTGAAGGCAAAGCCGCGAAAGCCCTTTCCCCCATATGTAAGGCGAAAGCAAGTGATCCGCAAGCCCGGCGCACGGCTTTTCAGACGCCTGCCCGCACGATTGGTTTAACGGGAAATGTCCCCTCGATCCGATTTTGGGCAGGATGCCCATCCGCGCCGGCCATCTTGGCCCCAAGGGCAGACCAAAGACAGGAACAGGGCGGATTCTCGGGGTAAATTCTTGAAATTCAAGGCCAATGAACACCGCTTTGTCCTGCCGTGGGCCTTGCCATTTCCTCCGCCAAGAGAGACGAAGCGGCTTTTCCGGCGGCCTTGGGAGGCGGCTGTCTTCAAAGCCGGATGCCCATGACCAGGATGTCGTCAACCTGCGGGTTGTGGCCCATCCAGTCGTCGAGGAAGTCCTCGAGGATGACCTTCATCTGGGCCATGCTGGCGTCGGGATTCTCGAGCAGGAGCTCCTTCATTCGGCGCTTGGTGACCTTCTTGCGGTTGAAGGCGTCGGTCTGGTCGGCGAATCCGTCGGAGGAGACGAAGAAGATGTCGCCGGGCAGGTAGTCCACGAAAGTGTCCTCGAAAGGCCTTTCCTTGGGGTTGACACCGATGCTGTTGGGCGTGGCCTTGAACTCGGTGAGCACGCCGTCGCGGACGAAGAACATGGGGTTGTGCGCCCCGGCGAAGTTGAGCGTCTTGGTCTGGGCGTCGATCACGCAGAGGGCGGCGTCCATGCCGTCCTGCCGCTGCTTCTCCTCGTGCGAGAAGGCCCGCTTGAACTTGTCGCGCAGGCCCTCGAGGATCATGGCGGCCGTGAGGCCGGGCTCGTTGAAAACCTCGTTGAGGAAGGCGAAGGCCAGCATGCTGACGAAGGCCCCGGGGACGCCGTGGCCGGTGCAGTCGGCGGCCAGGCAATAGAGCTTGTCGCCCCGGCGGCGCACCCAGTAGAAGTCGCCGCTGACGGTCTCCTTGGGCCGGAACAGGATGAAGCTGTCCGAAGAGAAGCCTTCGAGCAGGCCCTCGCCTTGCAGCAGCGAGTTCTGGATGCGCTTGGCGTACTGGATGCTGTCCGAAATCTTGACCAGGGAGGTCGATAGGCTGTTCTGCTGCTCGATGATCTTGGCCTCGTACTCCTCGTTGGTCTTCTGCATGAAGTAGATGATCGAAATCGAGAGCAGCAGCATGACGGCCGAGCCCGCGATGACCAGCGGATAGTCGGACAGTTGGAAGCTGATGCCCTGGCTCACCCCAAACAGGTCGTGGCAGAAGTCGAAGCAGGCGAAACACAAGGCCGGGAACAAGATGGTCAACACCAGTTTCAGCTTGTTTTGCGTGCCGAAGACCAAAAAGGGCAGGAGGATGCTCACCAGGATACCGAACCGCGGCGCGATGTAGAAGACCAGGCTCGTGCCCTCGCCCCGGCTCTTGCCCAGGATGGACAGCAGAACGAACAGCAGCGAGAAGACCTGCACCACCAGGTTGACCGACATAGTCAGCCGACCTCGCCGGGCCAGGACGAAGGCCACCACGACCAGCAGCGAGGCCAGCGCGAAGCCTCCGCCCGTGATGGGCATGTCGAAATAGAGCAGCAGGGCCAGCGCGGTGCCCAGTTGCAACACGAAAAAAACCAGGAGAACAACCTGGTAAAACTTGGATTTCTTATCGTTGGTTTCCATGAATCCGCCATTTTCCACATCACTACTTTCCAGCATGGCAAGGCGGTCCCTAAGAATAGCCTTCCCATCTTCAAAGATACGAAAAAACGCGTAGCGGCGGCATGGCCCGGCAAGCGCTTCCGCGCCGCGTGCCCTTGGACTTTTTTGGGAAATTCCCGCCCCCCGCGTATCTTTCGGGACTACCTGGCCGGCCAAGCATCCTCCGGCCGCAAAAACGCCCTGCCATGTTGAGCAACCAGCCCCTGGCCGAAAGGCTCCGCCCGCGCAACCTCGACGACTACCTCGGCCAGGAGCACCTGGTCGGGCCCGGCGCCGTCCTGCGCGAGGCCATCGAGTCGAACCGCCTGCCCTCCTTCATCCTCTGGGGCCCGCCCGGCGTGGGCAAGACGACCCTGGCCCGCATCATCGCCCAGAAGCAGGACCGCCCCTTCCACGCCCTGAGCGCCGTCAACTCCGGCGTCAAGGACGTGCGCGAGACCCTCGACAAGGCCCGCGCCCAGCGCTTTTTCGACCGCCCCAACCCCATCCTGTTCATCGACGAGATACACCGCTTCAGCAAGGCCCAGCAAGATTCGCTGCTGGCCGCCGTCGAGCAGGGCGTAGTTACGCTCATCGGCGCCACCACCGAGAACCCTTCCTTCGAGGTCATCCCGGCCCTGCTCTCGCGCTGCCAGGTCTATGTGCTCCAGCCCCTGGGCCGACAGCAGCTCGAACGCCTGCTCCAGGTGGCCCTGGCCAAGGACAGCTTCCTCAAGGCCCGCGAAATCGAAATCCGCGAGAGCGAGCTGCTGCTGCGCCACTCGGGAGGCGACGCCCGCAAGCTGCTCAACCTCCTGGAGCTGCTCGTGGCCAACGCCCCCCAGGGCCAGCCCGTGGCCATCGACAACGCCCTGGTCGAAAGGATCTTGCAGCAGAAAATGGCCCTCTACGACAAGGGCGGCGAGATGCACTACGACATCATCTCGGCCTTCATCAAGTCCCTACGCGGCAGCGACCCCAACGCCGCCGTCTATTGGTTGGCCCGAATGATCGCAGGTGGCGAGGACCCCAAGTTCATCGCCCGGCGCATGGTCATCCTGGCCAGCGAGGACATCGGCATGGCCAACCCCAACGCCCTGCTCCTGGCCAACGCCTGCTTCGACGCCGTTACCAAGATCGGCATGCCCGAAGGGCGCATCCCCCTGTCGCAGACCGCCATCTATCTGGCCTGCTCGCCCAAGAGCAACGCCAGCTACCTGGCCATCGACAAGGCCCTGGAGCTGGTGCGCCAGCACGGCGACCTGCCCGTGCCCCTGCCCCTGCGCAACGCCCCCACCCGCCTGATGAAGGAGCTCGGCTACGGCCAGGAATACCGCTACGCCCACGACTTCCCCGGCAACTTCGCCGAGCTGGAGTTCCTGCCCGAAGAGCTTTCCGGCACCCCGATCTACGAGCCCGGCCAGAACCGCGCCGAAAAGGCCCACCGCGAATGGCTCGCCCAACTCTGGAAGGACAAGTACGGCTACTAAAGGCAGCGCGCGCCGTCCGACGCGAGCCCCGAAGGAGCGAGGCAATCAAACCACGAAATCCACCGCATGGGATTATGACGCCCCTTCAGGGCTCACACCCAATCGCAAGCCCCGAAGGGGCGCAACAACATAGCCAGGGGTGAAGCCCCTGGAACTGGAACCGCGGAACCGGGAACGATTACAAGCCCCCGAAGGGGCGCAACAACATAGCCAGGGGTGAAGCCCCTGGAACTGGAACCGCGAAAACCGGGAACGATCACAAGCCCCGAAGGGGCGCATCACAAGCCCCGAAGGGGCGCAACAACATAGCCAGGGGTGAAGGAACGACGAACACGGAACACGCATCGCCGAACATGCGCCGCGGTTCGCGAGGGGCTTCACCCCTCGCTTTGTTGTGACGCCCTTTCAGGGCTTTTGCCTGCGGCATGGCTGCGCATCGCGCATCATACATCGCATCGCCCCATCGCGCAGGGACAGACCGTCAATCCCAGACATATTGTTCGTCATACTCCACCTGATATTTCCTTAAAAACGCCCTGTACTCATCTTGAAACGTTTTGCGTGCGTGGTGTTCGTGCTGGTTCGCGATGTAAGCAATCACCTTGTCAACCTCCGATGGATTCACGGAAAATGCTCCATAGCCCTTTTGCCAATAGAAATTTTGGAAGGACTCCCCATGGGTTTTCATCCATTTCGAGGAATGCGACTTCAATTCCTCGACCAGCTTGAACAGGGCAATATTTTTGGAAAGTTTGCATAGGAGGTGGATGTGGTCGGTATGGCCACCCACGATTATCGAATGGCATTCCAGGCGGTTGCATATCCCGGCCAGGTAGGCGTGCAATTTTTGCTCTACGGGCGGCAGTATCAGCGGCTGCCTGTGCTTGGTGCTGAAAATGATGTGGAGGTAATTCTGAACCAATGACTGTCCCATGGGTTTGCGCGATTGTCGGTTGAAGAGAAGTGGGGCGAAAATAATGCCGTTCGCGTCGCGATGGGACGCGCCCACACCGACAATCGCGCAAACCAAGGCCCAAAGGGGCGAAATCATCCATCCGCACGCGTCGCCACGGTTCGCGAATCACTCGTCGCGCGCCGCGGTTCGCGAGTCCCGGTTCGCGAGTCCCGGTTCGCGAGTCCCGGTTCGCGAGTCCCGGTTCGCGAGTCCCGATTCGCGAGTCCCCGTTCGCGAGTCCCCGTTCGCGAGTCCCGATTCGCGAGTCCCGATTCGCGAGTCCCCGTTCGCGCGCCGCGAGGGGCTTCACCCCTCGCTTTGTTGTGACGCCCTTTCAGGGCTTTTGCCTGCGGCATGGCTGCGCATCGCGCATCACACATCGCGCATCACACATCGCGTCGCGCGTCGTACCTCGCGCGTCTCGCCTCGCGCGTCGCGCGTCTCGCCTCGTGCGTCGCGCGTCGTGCCTCGCGAGGGGCTTCACCCCTCGCTTTGTTGTGACGCCCTTTCAGGGCTTTTGCCTGCGGCATGGCTGCGCATCGCACACCACACATCGCGCATCACACATCGCGTCGCGCGTCGTGCCTCGTGCGCCGCGAGGGGCTTCACCCCTCGCTTTGTTGTGACGCCCTTTCAGGGCTTTTGCGCACTCCCCAAGCCCTGAAAGGGCGAAACAACATAGCCAGGGGTGAAGCCCCTGGAACCGCGAAAACCGGAACACGGAACGCGGAACAATCCCAAGC
>JAIFMG010000032.1 GCA_020048645.1 Bacteroidota bacterium
TTTCGTGCCCTTCGTGCCTTTCGTGGACAAAAAAATCGTGCCTTTTGGGGACAAAAATTTCGTGCCCTTCGTGCCTTTCGTGGACAAAAAAATCGTGCCTTTGGAGGAAAAAAAATTCGTGCCCTTCGTGCCTTTCATGGACAAAAAAATCGTGCCTTTGGAGGAAAAAAATTTCGTGCCCTTCGTGCCTTTCGCGGACAAAAAACTCCGAGCCCTTCGAGGACAAAAATTTCGTGCCCTTCGCGCCTTTCGTGGACACAAAACTCCGAGCCCTTCGAGGACAAAAATTTCGTGCCCTTCGTGCCTTTCGCGGACAAAAAATCATGCCTTTGGAGGACAAAAATTTCGTGCCCTTCGTGCCTTTCGTGGACAACAAAACGTGCCTTTCGTGGACAAAGATTTCGTGCCCTTCGTGCCTTTCGTGGACAAAAAAATCGTGCCTTTTGGGGACAAAAATTTCGTGCCTTCGTGCCCTTCGTGCCTTTCGTGGACAAAAAATTCGTGCCTTTCGTGGACAAAAAAATCCGAGCCCTGGGGAGAAAGCACATAGCAGAATAGCTTATGCGTCAAACCACATCCATGCGAACGTGGATATGAATTTGAACACCATCTATTTCCAATTTGGACATAATCCACCCGGCGTACTCCATCTGAAGGTGCTAAGCCTTCGGGGAGAGGCCTTTTAGGCCGCTCGGCTCACTGCCCCGGCGGCAGGCCGCCCCAGCCGATGCCGCGGAAGTACCAGACCTGGAGCTCGGGCAGCTCGTCTTCGAGGCGGGTCTTCTCGGAATCCTTGACGGGGTTCCCGGAAAGGTCGAGGGTGCGGAGGCTGTTCATCTGCACCAGGTTGGTGGGCAGGGTCTTGAGCTTGTTGTTGGAGACCACGAGGTATTCGAGCCGCTTGAGCAGGACGAGCTCCTCGGGCAGGCGCTTGAGGCCCATGCCTTCGAGGTGGAGGGCCATGAGCTGGGGCATGTCCTTGAGGCTGAGGATGACGGCCCGCTCGTCGAGGCGGGGGTTCCAGTTGAGGTAGAGCACTTCGAGCTGGCGGAGGCTGTCGAAGGCCAGGGGCAGCCCGGTGAGCTGGTTGTGCGAGAGGTTGAGCTTGCGCAGGCTGGCCATGCGGCTGATGGGCTCGGGCAGACGGGCGATGAGGTTGTTCGAGAGGTCCAGCTCGCCCAGGTAGGGCATGTCGATCAAGACCTCGGGGAACTCGGCCAGGCGGTTGTATCCGAGCTTGAGGACGTGGAGGTTGGTGAGTTGGGCCAGCTCGCTGGGGACCTGGTCAAGGGCCTGCCCTTCGAGGTTGAGCTGGTAAACGCGCTCCTTGTCGGCCAGCGCTTCCTCGACGGAGGTGTAAACGCGGCTCATCTGGAGCTCCTCGGGCCCGAGGGTGAAGTGGAGCTCGATGCTGGGCGGGAACAGCTCCCGGAGCCTTTGCTGCTCTTGCGGGCCGATGGGGTTGCCCCAGAGGAAGACCTTCTGGAGCTTGGGCAGGCGGGCCAGGCTTTCGGGCAGCCCGCTGAGCTGGTTTCCGGTGAGGTAGAGGTTTTCGAGCTTGGCGAGCTGGCCCATTGCCTCGGGCAGTTCGCGGAGCCGGTTGTTCGATAGGACCAGGTTCTGGAGCTGCTCCATCTGGCCGATGTCCTCGGGCAGGGTTTCGAGCAGGTTTCCACTGAGGATGAGCCAGTTGATCTGTGCCAGGCTGGCGGGGGTGGCCTCGAAGCGCTGGATCTGGTTGTCGCCCAGGTCGAGGATGCGCAGCTCCTTGAGGAGCCCGAGGCCGGCGGGCACGGCCTTGAGGTAGTTGTCGGCCAGGATGAGCTCCTGGAGGGCGTCCATGCCGGCCAGGGGCTCGGGCAGGTGGTCGAGCTGGTTGGAGGCCAGGTTGAGCTGGAAGACCTGGTCGAGCTGCGCGAAGTCGTCGGGCAGTTAGGCCAGGTGGTTCTCGGAGAGGTCGCACATGAGCAGGTGGGGGAATGCCCCCAGGCCGAGTGGCGCCTCCTCGAGGGCCTGGCTGGCCAGCGACAGGGCCACGACGTGGGAGGGGTTCAGGAGGGCCTCGTCGAGGGAGGTGAAGACCTCCATGTCGCTGAATTGAGCCAGCAAGGCGGCCGGCTTGCCCAGCAAGAGCAAGGCCATCGAAACACGAAAAAAGGCGGACATGGGCGGCGGTTTAGGGGTGTCGGGCGCGAATTTACCTTTTTTCGGGGGCGCGGATTCCGGCGGGGGCTTCTTTTTCTGGGCCCTGTGGGCGAGGGTTTTGCTTTTCGGCGGGCTTTGGCTTACTTTGGGGCAAAATATCGACAACCCCGCACCCGATGAAAATATACACCAAGACCGGCGACAAGGGCAAGACCTCGCTGGTGACGGGCACCCGCGTGAGCAAGGACCACGTCCGCATCGAAGCCTACGGCACGGTGGACGAGCTGAACGCCCACCTGGGCCTGCTGCGGGCCTTCGCCCCGGGCGGGCACGCCTGCCAGGTCCTGCTCTTGCAGGTGCAAGACCGGCTTTTCGCGATGGGCTCGTGGCTGGCCAAGGACGAGAAGGAGATAGCCTTCGCGCTGCCCAGGCTGCAGCCCGACGACATCCCGCTGCTGGAGCGCGCGATGGACGCGATGGACGCGGAGCTTCCGCCCCTGCGCAACTTCGTCCTGCCGGGGGGCGACGCGGCCGTGGCGCAGTGCCACGTCTGCCGGACGGTCTGCCGCCGGGCCGAGCGCCGGGTGGTGCAGCTCGGCCAGCAGGGCCTGGAGCTCGACCCCGAGCACGTGCGCTACCTCAACCGCCTGTCGGACTACCTCTTCGTGCTCTCGCGGAAGCTGGCCCAGGACCTGGGCGTGGTCGAGACGCCCTGGAAGCCTTCCGCCACCTGAACCTGCCGCGATTTAGACCCATTGTAAATAGGCGCAAGATATTGTAAACCAGTACATAAGTTCATGATTTTTCCGCTTTGGCCCACAAAGGCCGTCCGGGGCTTGACTGCTTTGGCAGGTTTTGCTATCTTTGTTGGAGGAGCCGAACAAGGCTCGAAAAAGGCCGCGGGCCCATCTATCACCACAACACAAACTTCAAACCCCGATGGAAAAGATTTTGGATAAAGTAAAACCGGGCGTCGTAACCGGAACCGACGTTCAGGAAGTGTTCCGCATCGCCAAGGCCAACGGCTTCGCGCTGCCCGCCGTCAACGTCATCGGCTCGCACTCGGTCAACGCCGTGCTCGAGGCCGCCCGCAAGGCCAAGTCGGCCGTCATCATCCAGTTCTCGAACGGCGGCGCGCACTTCACGGCCGGCAAGTCCCTCTCGAACGAGGGCCAGAAAGCCGCCATCGCCGGGGGGGTGGCCGGAGCGCTGCACATCCACCACCTGGCCGAGTATTACGGGGTGCCCGTCATCCTGCACACCGACCACGCCGCCAAGAGCCTCCTGCCTTGGATCGACGGCCTGCTCGACGCCAGCGAGAAGCATTTCGCCGCCACCGGCAAGCCCCTCTACAGCTCGCACATGCTGGACCTCTCCGAAGAGCCCATCGAGGAGAACATCGCCATCAGCAAGGAATACCTCAAGCGCATGGCCAAGATGGGCATGACCCTGGAAATCGAGCTCGGCGTCACCGGGGGCGAAGAGGATGGCGTGGACAACACCGACGTGGACAACTCCATGCTCTACACCCAGCCCGAGCACGTGGCCTTCGCCTACGAGCAGCTTTCGCAGGTCAGCCCGCAGTTCACCGTGGCGGCCGCCTTCGGCAACGTCCACGGCGTTTACAAATCCGGCAACGTCAAGCTCACGCCCCGGATCCTGCACAACAGCCAGAAGCACATCGAGCAAAAGCACCACACCGCCCCCAACCCGGTCGATTTCGTCTTCCACGGCGGCTCCGGCTCCTCCCGCGAGGAAATCCGCGAGGCCATCGGCTACGGGGTCATCAAGATGAACATCGACACCGACACCCAGTGGGCCTTCTGGGACGGCATCCGCGCCTACGAGGCCGCCAACCGCGCCTATTTGCAAGGCCAGATCGGCAACCCCAAGGGCGAGGACCAGCCCAACAAGAAGTACTACGACCCCCGCGTATGGCTGCGCAAGGGCGAGGATTCCGTGGTGGCCCGCCTGATGCAGGCCTTCGAGGACCTCAACGCCCTCAACACCCTCTGAGCCGACGCGGCACGAAGCCTTTCGCGAACCCTGCCCGCCGCGCCCAACTGGCGCGGCGGTTTTGCTTTCCACAAGCCTCCCAGTTCCCAAGCGACCGACCATGAAAGCCCGCAAGCCCTTCTCCGTCCTGATCGCCTGGCTGGCCGCGCTGGCCCTGGCCGCCTGCGCCGGGCCGGCAGTGCCCCAGCGCGCCGGGGCGCCCACCGACAGCGTCCCGGCCTCCGAGCCGTCCCAGGCTGCTGCCTCGGCGCTCCGGGTCGGGGCCGAGCGGCTCGACCTGTACCTGCCCCTGCTCCAGGGCAGGCGCGTCGGCCTGCTGGTCAACCAGTCGGCCAGGGTGGGCCAGGCCCACCTGGTGGACACCCTGCTGGCCCTGGGCGTCAACCTGGTCCGGGTCTTCGCCCCCGAGCACGGCTTCCGGGGCGACAAGGACCCCGGCGCCCTGTTCGACAACGAGACCGACCCCCGCACCGGACTGCCCATCGTGGCCCTCTACGGCGACAACAAGAAGCCCCGGCCCGACCAGCTTGCCGACCTCGACCTGCTGGTCTTCGACATCCAGGACGTCGGCGTCCGCTTCTTCACCTTCATCTCCAGCATGCACCTGGCCATGCAGGCCTGCGCCCAAAGCGGCAAGCCCTTCGTGGTGCTCGACCGCCCCAACCCCCTGGGCGACTACGTGGACGGCCCCCTGCGCCAGCCGGGCTTCGAGTCCTTCGTGGGCATGCACCCCATCCCCGTCGTACACGGCCTCACCGTGGGCGAGCTGGCCCGCATGATCGTCGGCGAAGGCTGGCTGGGCCAGGGCCTCGACTGCGCGCTGGAGGTCGTGCCCTGCCAGGGCTACACCCATGCCACACGCTACCCGCTGCCCGTCAAGCCCTCGCCCAACCTGCCCAACGACCTGGCCGTCAGGCTCTATCCCTCGCTCTGCTTCTTCGAGGCCACCCAGGTCAGCGTCGGGCGCGGCACCGAGTTTCCCTTCCAGGCCATCGGCTACCCCAAGGAAGGCCTGGGCCCGTTCAGCTTCATCCCCCGCGACATGCCGGGCATGCAGATGGACCCCATCCAGGAGGGCCAGACCTGCCACGGCCTCGACCTGCGCCAGCAAGGCCTCGACCACCGCTTCAGCCTGGCCTACTTCATCGAGTTCCACCGGGCGCTCGGCCCCGGCATGGTCAGCCGCCGCGAGTGGTTCAACCTGCTGGCGGGCACCGACAAGCTCCTGCCCCTGGTCGAGGCCGGAAAGTCCGAAGAGGAGATCCGCGCGAGCTGGCAGGACGAGCTGCGGGAGTACAAGCAAACGCGCAAGAAATACCTGCTTTATCCCGATTTCGAATGAAGACGAACCCAAGCCCACGCCTGGGGCCGCTGCTGGGCGCGGCCTTGCTCTTGGCCCTGCCGGCCCTGGGCGGATGCCAGGAGGCCCACACCCCGCGGCCCAGGGGCTACTTCCGCATCGACCTGCCGCCGAAAAGCTACCGCGCCTTCGACAAGCCCGCGCCCTACGCGTTCGAGATGCCCGACTACGCCCGCGCCCAGCGCGACAGCCTCGGCTTCGTGGAGCCCTACTGGTACAACCTGGAGTTCCCCCAGTTCAGGGCCACCTTGCACCTGAGCTACAAGCCCTTGGAGGGCAACGTGGTCAAGTACCTCGAAGACAGCCGCGACCTGGCCTACAAGCACGCTTTCAAGGCCGACGCCATCGGCGAGCAGGTCTTCGAGAACCCCGAGCAGAAGGTCTATGGCACCCTCTACCAGATCGAGGGCGAGACGGCCTCCGCCTTGCAGTTCTACCTGACCGACAGCCTGCGGCACTTCGTCCGCGGCGCCCTCTACTTCAACCTGCGCACCAACCGCGACTCGCTCGCGCCCGTGCTCGACTTCCTCGAGCAGGACCTTTTCCATATGATGGAGACCTTCGAGTGGCGCGAAGTTCCGCCTGCGCCAGCGGGCGGAACTTGAAAACATGGCCCCCGTGCCCCAAGTCCCGACACACACCAAAAAACCTTCACGATGCCCTTGTTTCTGGAACATGTAATCGACACCCGGAGCCGGCTCTGGTTCTGGCAGATCCTGGAAAGCGAGCTGGAGCTGCTCCAAATGGCCTCGATGGGACAGGCCGAGGCCCGCGCCCAGATGGTGGAGGCCCTGTCCGAGGTCAAAAGCCCCGCCCGAAGGCTGGAATGGTTGGCCACGCGCGCCCTGCTGGCGGGCATCCTGATGGATGTTCCTCGCATCCGGCACGATGCCTTCGGCAAGCCTTCCCTTGAGGGGATTCCCAGGCATCTGAGCGTCACCCACAGCAAAGGCCTTGTGGGCGTCATGCTTTCCGAACATCAGGAAATCGGGCTGGACGCCGAGCGCATGTCGGACAAGATCGCCCAGATCGCCTTCAAGTTCCTGCATCCCGAGCAGGCCGAGCCGCTGCTCTCGAGCCGCAATATGCTGCATCTGTATATGCACTGGTGCGGCAAGGAGGCCCTCTTCAAGCTCTACGGAAAAGGGGGCCTCGATTTCAAGGAGCAGCTCCACGTCCACCTGGAGACAATTGACGACCAAGGCCGGTTCGAAGGGACCATCGCCAAGGACGGCCAGGAGCGGCGCGTGCCCATGGGGCACTTGCTGCGCGAGGACTTCCTGGCTGTCTGGACCATCGCGCCCAGCCTCACGCGCTGAAGCCGACCGGGCCCCAGGCTCTGCTTGCTTTTGGGATGGGCATCAAGGCCAAATCGGGCAGAACGCTGTCCTTGGGAGCCATTTCTGGGGCCGACCAGGCCTTGATTCTCGATTTTTTGCTCCAATTTCGCGGGCCTTCGCGCCAAGGTCGGCCGCGGAGGAAGAACATTTTTCCGCCCATGAAACCGCAGATCCTTTTCTTCACCCGCCAGGCCTACGTCAACTTCTTCCCCAAGCTGGCCTCCGAGCGCTTCGAGAGCCGCCACGTCTGCATGAGCCTGCGCGAAAAGGCCCATATCGAGGGCCAGGGCTTCGCCGTGGAAGCCTGTTTCGAGCAGGAGTACGAGGCCCTGCCGCTGGCCGAGGTCCCCAACGGGCTGTTCCGCTCGGGCTACCACGGCGAGCGCTACATGGCCTGGATGCGCCTGGAGGAGCGCCGGGTCTTCACGGCCAAGGCCTTGAGCTTCTGGCGGCAGGTCTTCGGCCGGCGCCCTTACCTGGCCTTCGTCCACGAGACCATCTCGATGGAGATGGAGGAGCTGCTGCACCATGTGGGGTACAACGAGTTCGGGGCGCGCGACCTCAACTTCTTCATCTCGCCCATTCCTGGCTTCTTCTACTGGAAGGATAGCCCCTACCACTCTGGTTTTGAGCTGGATACCCTGGCCAAGCCCTCGAAGGGCCACGCGCCCGCCGGGCGGGTGGACGAGTACCTGGCCCAGGTCAAAGAGAAAGGCCACAAGCCCTTCTTCCTTTACAAGTCCAAGATCGTCCGTCCGCGCGTCAGCGCCAAGGGCTACCTGCTGGCCCAGGCCCGCGAACGGATGCTGCGCTGGCTTCGCCCGGAGCCTTTCGACCGCGAACAGCGCCTCCGCGACAGCATCTTCCTGAGCAACACCGGGGGGGCGCATTTCGACTATGGGAAGATCCTCGACGAGAACTGGCAGAAGGCGCGCTTCGACTACGACGACATCCAGCGCGTGAAGCCCTTCCGCAGGGCCTTCTTCCCGCTGCATTACGAGCCGGAGGCCACCCTGCTCTACTTCGACGCCCGCTACTCGAACCAGGTGGCCGTGCTCGAGAACATCGCCAAAAGCCTTCCGCTGGACCATGTGCTCATGGTCAAGGAGCATCCGCAGCAGCCTGGCTTCCTGATGCTGGACCGCTTCCGCGCCCTGCGAGAGCGCAACCCGAACATCCTGTTTTTTCCCGCCGAAGTCGAATCGCTCTGGCTGCTCAAGATCAGCCACATGGTCATCACCATCTGCGGATCCGTCGGTTGGGAGGCTTTGATCCACAACGTTCCCATCGTCGTGCTTTCCAACGTGTTTTACGACAAGCATCCGCAAGTGGTCAAGCCGCGGGATTTCACCCATCTGCGGGAAATTCTGCTGCGCCCCGAAGGGCTTCCGCACCCGACCGACGAGGCTACCCGCGACTACCTGGCCCGCCTGCACGGCCAGTGCTACCCTGGCAATCCTGCAGATTCCCGCCTTTACGACAATCCTGAGAACCTGGCCCGGATACGTTTTGGGCTTGAGGCGGAAATCGCTTTGACACTATCCCAGAAATGAAGAAGGCAGCTCTTTTTTTCAACCGCTTTTACGTGGATGCGCACCCGTGCTTCACGGAGCTGGCCCTCTCGCTGGTCGGGGAGGGCTACCTGGTGGACCTCTACTACGAAACGAATCCGTTCAACCCCCCGCCAACATTCTACAATCCGCACGTCCGCCTCTACCAGTTTCCCTATCTCTGGTCGCACAAGCTCGAGTTCTGGGCCAAGCAACTGGCCATGAAGGGAAAGCGCTACGACGCCGTGTTCGGGACGCCCATGCAAGGGGCCATTCTGGGCTGGAGGGTGGCCCGGCAGTGCCGAGCGCCTTTCTTCTACCTCGCGGACGAGGTCTATCCCAAGCGGGCTTCCGAGTCGTGGGTCCAGGTGCCTGGCTATGAAAGCTTGAAGCCTTTGGAAGCCCAAGCGAATCGGGCCGCGGCGGCTTCCATTGCCTTGGGCCAGGAGCGCTACCAGATCCAGCGTGCCGAGAACAGCCTGCCCGCCGACCACCGGGCCTTCATCATCCCGAACGCCCAGCGCGGGCCTGCCCAGCGGCTGCGGAGCCACTACTTCCGCGACATCTTCGGGCTCGAGGATCGCAAGCCGATCCTGCTCTTCGCCGGCACTGACGGTTGGGTCTTGGCCAAGCGGCTCTATGAGCAGACGCGGGATTGGGGTGAGCGCGACTTCCACCTGGTCTTCCATGGCCGAAGCACGGGCATGGTGGCCGAAAAGCATCCGTTCATCCTTCTCTCGCGCGATCCCTTGCCGTCGAACTTGCTGAACCACGCTTTTTCCTCGGCGGATGCCGGGCTGGCGCTTTACAGCAAGGACAAGCCGCAGGAGGCCAAGAATGGCCCGACGGGTGGAAAGCTGGGTGCCTATCTGAAAAACGGCCTGCCACTGCTGGCGGGCAACCTCGACGATTTCCGCGAGATGGAGCGCCAAGGCGTGGCCCTGTTCTGGGATGGCTTCCAGTCGTTCGACGAGGTGGCCGCGCGGCTCCTCCCGCGTCTGCCCGAAATGGCCGCACGCGTGCCCGAGTACTACGCCCGGGAGTTCGAGTATGGCAAGTTCTTCGCGCCTTTCGCGGACTTCCTGCGCGAGCGCGTGGCGGCCAGGGGCTGAGCCCGATCGCGCGCGGCGAGTCCTTGGCTACAAGTCGCCTTGCGTTACCTGTCCGCTGCTTCGGTCCAGCTCGGATCCCATCGCGCTGTGGGGTATCGAATAGACCAGCAGCAGGGCCACCGAGGCCAGGACGACGGCCCAGCGCTTCTCAGCTTTGCGGTTGAGCAGCACGGCCGCGAGCCAGAACAGGAAGGCCACGAGGGTCTTGTTGTCGGTCAGGTCCCAGCCCCAGGGGATGCCCGTCCAGTAGTCGCCGAAGGCGAACTTCTGCACGATGGGGCCGAGCACCATGCCCCCGACGGTCAGGAAGGCGAAGGCCAGCACGGCTTGCCGGCGGTAGGTTTCCAGGCCGAAGAGGGCGGACAGGCCCGCGAGGGTGGAGAGCAGCATGGCCAGGAACATGGCCAGCACGTGCGGCGCCAAGGCCCAGGTGGGCACGTCGCCTTTGAAACGGATGAGGATGGGGGCGTCTTGGCTGCCCAGCCAGGCGGCCTGGCCCTGGGCCCGCAGCTCAACGAAGTAGGCCAGTTTGCCCGCGGGCGGCTGGTTGGGCAGGAAGGCCTCGTGGGAATAGGTGTAGGAAAAGGGGCTCGATTGCCAGCTTTCGCCTTCGAGAAACGGGTAGTGCCGGTAGTGCAGCACGGCCTGGGTGCCCTCGGGCAGTCCTTCCAAGACCACGGGGCAGTCGGTGGTGCCGCCGTGGCTGCGGGGGAGCGCGAAGCCGTAGGCGTGCTCGCTAAGGCTTACTTGGAACTTCTTGGGATAGGTGGGGCCTGTCGCCCTCTGGTAAACGACCGCGGCCAGGGTAATGGCGATGGCCAGGAACCAGACGCCGATTTTTTTGAAATCCATTTCGGTTTTATTTTTCGTTCTGAACTTTTCGCAGCAAACGCGATGGCCGACTGGACGCGCCATTTTTTAGGGCATTCCTTACTAAGAGCATACAAGCCACTGGTATTCAATGTTTTTCGTGCGAATGTGCTCTTTGTCAACTCCAACTTTGGCTAGAGGCCCTCGATTGGGTCGATGGGCAGCCCGGTCTGGCGGTGTATCTCCTGGTCGGCCACCCCTGAGGCCTTGAGGAGCCTGGCCATGTTGAGGATCGTCCGCCGCTGCTCCTCTAGGGCTTTTGCGTTGTCGGCGAGGACCTTGTCCTTCTGTTCCAGGGCTTTGTCCTTCTGCTGGAGTTCCTTCGCGGTCTTTCGTAGCTCCTTTTCCTTTTCCTTTAGCTGGGACTCGATCTCCTTCTTGTGCATCTTTAGCCAGGCGATCTTGTTGTCGCGCTGCATGAGGGGCCTCAGGAAGA
>JAIFMG010000009.1 GCA_020048645.1 Bacteroidota bacterium
GGCGAACCCCGAAGGGATGGAATGATTCGCCGCGGCGGGCTGAAGCCCGCCGCAATTGATTTTCTTGCGCTGGGGATGCCGGGCGAATCCCGAAGGGATGACATGATCCGCCGCGGCGGGCTGAAGCCCGCCGCAATTGATTTCCTTGCGCTGGGGATGCCGGGCCAATCCCGAAGGGATGGAATGATTCGCCGCGGCGGGCTGAAGCCCGCCGCAATTGATTTTCTGGCGCTGGGGATGCCGGGCGAAACCCCGAAGGGATGACATGATCCGCCGCGGCGGGCTGAAGCCCGCCGCAATTGATTTTCTTCGGCGGCTTGAAAGCCGCCGCAATTGATTTTCTTGCGCTGGGGATGCCGGGCGAATCCCGAAAGGATGGCATGATTCGCCGCGGCGGGCTGAAGCCCGCCGCAATTGATTTTCTTCGACGGCTTGAAAGCCGCCGCAATTGATTTTCTTGCGCTGTGGATGCGGGACGAATCCCGAAAGGATGGCATGATACGCGCCTCGATGGGCAGCGATTTCAGATGGGGCTTCCTGGCGGCGGTTTTGTCCCTTCGGGGCTCGCTCTCTTGGGGGGGCATCCGTTTTCTACAATCATGCCGCCCCTTCGGGGCTCGCTCTCTTGGGGGGCATCCGTTTTCTACAATCATGCCGTCCCTTCGGGGCTCGCTCTCTTGGGGGGCATCCGTTTTCTACAATTCATGCCGCCCCTTCGGGGCTTGCTTTTTTTGGGTGAATCTGTTTTCTACAACAATATCGCCCCTTGGGGGCTGGCCGGGACATGACCTCATCAATTGCGGCGGGCTTTAGCCCGTCGCTAGGGATTTCCTTTTCAGGGCCTTTGGGGCAGGGGTTGTCCGGCGGTTTGAATGGCTTGGAGGATGTCGGGGATCTTTTGGCCGTTTTGGAAGGCCACGACGAAGGCGCCGCCGCCGACTTGCTCGCTGAAGGCGCGGGCGTCGTCGTAGAACTGGAAGGTGCCCACGGAGTACTTGTGGAGGCCGTCTTCGAAGACGTACTTGACGTCGAGGAAGCCTTTGGTGATGCCTTGCAACTGGTCTTGGCTCAGGGGCTGGCGCACGGCCACGACTTGCACCTGGAAGACGACCAGGCCTTCGTCGCGGACGGGCTCGATGGTCCAGGGCTCGTTGCTGATCTGGTCGGGCTTGCAGTTGATGAACAGGCAGAAGCTCTGGCGCAGGGCTTCGATGCCTTCGGCCATGTCGCCGATGGCGGCTTTTCCGCCTTCTTGGCGTCGGTCGAGGGTGGTTCGGCTGTTCCAGGCGGCCATGCGCTGGTTGGCCGATTGGAACTCGCGGTCGAGCTGCGAGTAGGCGTTGATCAGTTCCGGGCGTTTCGTGGGCATGGCCTCGGCGAAGACTTCGAGGCGGACTTTGTAGAGGTCGGTCATGGCGCGGTAGCCTTGGGCGTATAGGCGCAGGCATTGCTCCCACTTCTGGGCTCCTTGCTCGTCGAGCTGCTTGTTTTCGCGCCGGGCCTGGCGTTTTTCGCGCCCTCTGCCCGACTCGATGGTCTTGAGGTTCTGCTCGTACTGGAGGGCCATGGCGGCGAGCTGTTGGGCGATGAGGTCCGCCGAGGCCACGATGTTTTCGGCGTTGCGCAGTTCGGTCGCCTGTCGGTCGGAAAGCTCGGCGCGGATCAGGGCGTCGCGCTGGGCTTGGGCTTGCGCCCAGGCGGGTTGGGCCAGGGCCATGAGGGCGACAAGGGCCAGGGTCAGGAGGGCGGATGTTTTCATGTGATGTTTATTTTTTTGGTTTGATTTCCCGCGAATCTGGCTGAAAACGGGCGAACGGCAAAAATTTTTCGTAACTAATCCCCTGGGATGGGCCGGCGGCGCGCGGAGATGGGGCGGCGGACAGTTTCGGGGGCAGAAAAAGAGGGCCAGGCGGAGCGAAGGCGTTCGTAGGGCGGCGAAATGGCTTTTCTGGGCAGCATATTTTTGTATCTTCGCCAAACTAAAACCAAAACGAATCCACGCACTTCCAAGCCATGAGCGAAAAACTTGCCAAGAAGTCGGCCACAGCCCGCTTTTTGTCCACCGAGGAGCGGTTGGGCGCGGCTTTCCGCTTGGCCCTGGCGAGCCCCTTCGTGCGGCTTCGGGGCGCGGAGGTGGGCATTGGCACGCGGATTGCCAGCCTGCTGCCTTCTTCGCTGGCCTTCTTTTCTGGTGTTGATGGCGCTGCTGCTGGGCTTTCCCATCGGGTCGGATGCGCCGCTTTACAACGAAACGCCCAAGCCATGAACCGATTCGCCCTGCTTTTGTTGAGCCTGCTGTGGCTTTCGGCCGCGGCCCGCGCGCAAGCCTGGCAACTGGCCTGGGAGCGGCAGGCCTTCCCCTACCCCATCCACGCGCTGGCCTTCTCACCGGGCGGCGACAGCCTCGCGGCGGGTGGGCACGACTGCCTGGTGGGCCTTTTCGAGGCCGAAGGCGGGCGGGAGCTGGCGCGCTGGGCGGGCCATTACGACTACATCCGCTCGCTGTCGTTCGCGCCCGACGGACGGCGCCTGCTGAGCGGCAGCCTGGACAGCAAGTTCCTGGTCTGGGACCTGGCCTCCGGGAAGCCCGAGCGGGTGGCCGGGCACGAGGTCTCGTGCCGGGCCGTGGCCCACGCGCCCGAAGGACCGCTCTGGGCCACCTGCGACGACTTGGGCCAGTGCCGCCTCTGGCGCGACGGCCGGCTGGCCTACGCCAAGCCGTTCCACGCGGCCGCGATCAACGCCGTGGCCTTTTCCGCGGGGGGCGAACACCTCTACACCTGCTCCGACGACGGCTCGGCCCGCTGGTTCGACGCGGCCACGGGCGCCGAGATCGGGCGTTTCCAGGCCTTTGGCGAAATGGCGCTCTGCCTGGCGGTCTCCGCGGACGAGCAGTGGCTGGCCGTGGGAGGCCTGGAGGGCAAGCTGAAGATCTTCAACCTGGCGATGGGCCGCGAGGTGGCGAGCCTGGCGGCGCACGAGGGCTACGTCTCGCAGGTCGTCTTCCTGGGCCAGAGCGACCGCTGGGCCAGCGTGGGCGCCGATGGGCGGATGGCCTTCGGGCAGGCGGGCACGTCCGAGCTCCGGCGCCTGGCCGTGCGCGAGGGCACGCCCCTGCGCGCCTTGGCCGCCGACGCCGCCGGAAAGCGCCTGGCCACGGGCGGACAGGACGGAAGCCTGCGCCTTTACGAACTTAGCCCGACACCATGACCCCGATTCCCCGAAAGCTGCTCGTCCCGCTGTTGGCCCTGCTCGGGCTTTCCGCCTGCATTCCGCAGCGCAGGGTGCTGCTGTTGCAAGACCTCGAGCAGGAGCAACGGGTGGAGTTCGCGCTCATGGACCAGGAGGAAATCCGCATCCAGCCCGAGGACTTCCTCTTCGTGCGGCTTCAGAGCTTCGACGAGCAGTCGGCCAACTTCTTCAACCCGAACTTCGGCATCGGCAACCAGGGCATGGGCATGGGCATGTCGGACCTCTCGCTGCTGAGCTACTGGGTGGACAGGGAGGGCCAGGTTGACCTGCCGATGGTGGGCAGGCTGGAAGTCGCCGGGCGGAGCCTGGCGGAGGCCAAGGCGCTGATCGAGGCGAAACTTGCGTCCTACGTCAACCAGCCCTTCGTGGTGGTGGCCTTCGCCAACAAGAACGTTACGATCTTGGGCGAGGTGAACAATCCTGGGTCGGTGGACATCAACCAGTACCGGATGAACATATTCCAGGCGCTGGCCTCGGCGGGAGACTTCACGACCTACGCGAACCGCGACCGGGTGCAGATCGTCCGCGAGCAGGAGGACACGGTGCGCATCCACGAGCTGGACCTGCGCGACCGTCGCCTGCTGGAGTCGGAGTTCTACTACCTCCAGGCCAACGACGTGGTTTACGTGCGCCCCATGAAGGCCAAGATGTTCGGCATCGACCAACTGACCTTCGGCACGGTCAGCTCGGTGCTGTCCTTGGGATTACTGATCTACAGCATCACCAACCGGCCATGAGCGAAGCCATCGACCCGCTAGAGGAGGAATCCATTGACATCAAGGCCTTGTTGTTCAAGGTCTTGAGCCATTGGTACCTGTTCGTCCTGACCGTTGGCCTGGCCTTGTCGGGGGCCTACGCGTTCAACCGCTATGCCGACAAGATCTTCCAGAACAGCACCACGGTGCTCATGGACGCCGGCTCGAACACGAGGGCCTCGCAGGACATGATGCAGGGCTTCGGGCTTTTCTCGCGGGAAAAGAACATCGACAACGAGCTGCTGAAGCTCTCCTCGTACAGCCTTGTGCGCCAGACGCTTGCCGAGCTGGATTTCTTCGTCACCTACACCCGCGTGGGCGTGGTCAAAGATGGGGAGCTGTTCAACAGTTGCCCCTTCGTGGTGGTCTTCGACAGCGCGCACCCGCAGCCCCTGGACGTGGCCTTCTACTTCGAGTACGTCTCGGACCAGGAGTTCCGCCTTCGGGCCGAGCAGCTGTTCGTAACACTCTACGACTACCAAACCCACGGCACGGTGGGCCAGGCCACCGGCTTTTCGGTCAATGGCGTTTACAGCTTCGGGCAGCCCATCACCACGCCCGAGTTTTCGTTCACGCTGCACCAGAACCAGGCGAGCTTCCCCTCGGCCTACATCGAGGAGCAGATCTTCTTCCACTTCAAGAGCCTCGACGCACTGGCTTCGAGCTTCCACGGCAGCATCACGGCGGTTCCGTACAATGAGAACGCCAACGTCATCCAGATCTTCGCCACGGGCGGCAATGGCGACAAGACCACGACCTTCCTGCGCAAGTTCGCCGAGATCTACGTGCGGCAGAACCTCGAAAAGAAGAACCAGATCGCGGTCAACACCATCAACTTCATCGACGAGCAGCTCCGCCTGATCTCCGATTCGCTCAAGTTCACCGAAAACCAGCTCAAGGACTACCAGATCGACAACCAGATCCTCGACGTGAGCCAGCAGGGGCAGATTGTCTTCACGAAGATGGAAGAGCTGGAGACGGAAAAGTCGATGCTGCGCCTGCGCTTCCGCTACTACGACTACCTGCGCGCCTACATCGTCGAGAACAAGGACCTGACGGACCTGCTGGCGCCTTCGGTCATGAGCGTGGAAGACCCGCTGCTGATGCAGTACCTGAGCAACTTGCAGGTGCTGAACTCCGAGAAGCTCGACCTGCTGCAAAACGCCGGACCCGACAACCCGGCCTTGCACTCGGTCAATCTCCAGATCGAGAACGCGAAGAAGGCCCTGCTCGAGAACATGGACTACATCATCAACTCTTCGCAGATGAGCATGGCCGACCTCGACCAGCGCCTGGCGCAGGTGCGCGAGGAAGTCAGCCGCCTGCCCCAGCGCGAGCGCGACCTGGTCAACATCCGCCGCCAGCTCGCCATCAACGACGACCTCTACACCTTCATGCTCCAGAAAAGGGCGGAGGCGCAAATCGCCAAGGCCTCCAACCAGGCCGACTTCGAGATCCTGGACGAGGCCCGGTTCACGAGCTACTACCTGATCTACCCCAACAGCCGCCAGAACTACCTGTTCGCCCTGGCCGGAGGGCTGGCCCTGCCCATCCTGTTCGTCTTCCTGAAAGAGTTCCTCGACGACCGGGTGCGCGAGCGCAAGGACCTCGAAAAGCTCACCCGCGTGCCGCTGCTGGGCTACGTCTTCCGCAACACCAAGCCGAGCAACACCGTGGTGAGCGATTTCCCGAAAGCGCAGATTTCGGAATCGTTCAGGGCCATCCGCACCAACCTCCAGTTCTACCTTCGGGGCAAGGAGCGCATCGTCATCCTGCTGACCTCCTCGCTTAGCGGCGAGGGCAAGTCGTTCAACGCCTTGAACTTGGCTTCCGCCTATGCCTTGTTTGGCAAGAAGACCATCCTGCTGGGCTACGACCTGCGCAAACCCAAGCTATTCGAGGATTTCGGCTTGAACAACCACTTGGGCATCAGCAACCATTTGGCCGGCGAGGCCGAGCTGGACCAGATCATCCAGAAGACCAAGGTGCCCAACCTCGACCTTGTCACCGCGGGGACCATCCCGCCCAACCCCGTGGAGCTCATTTCTTCGCAAGAAAACGCCCAGTTCATCGAGCGCCTGCGCGAGCGATACGACTTCATCATCATCGACACGCCGCCCGTGGGCGTGGTGACGGACGCCTACGCCATGATGCGTTTCGCCGATGTCTGCCTCTACGTGGTGCGCAACGGCTACACGCACAAGAAGGTCGTCAAGGCCATCCTGCCCGAGGTCGAGAAGAACGTGGGCGAGAAGCTGGCCATTCTGGTCAACGACGTGGACAACGCCAAGCGGGGCTACGGCTACGGTTATGGCTACGGCTATGGCTACGGATACGGTTATGGCTACGGATATGGCTACGGACAAGGCTATTACGACGAGGACCAGCAGAAGAAGCCGGGTTTATGGAGCCGATTCCTGAAGCTGAAATTCTAGGCTTTTTTCCTTTTTTTCAAAAGAAAACAACAAACCCAACAAGAGCTGAAACGATGTTGCAAGCGGTGGTCAAAAAAGGGAAAGTCGTTGCTGAGCAGGTTCCTGCGCCTCTGGCGGAGCCGGGCGAGGTGCTGATACAGGTGCAAAGCAGTTGCATTTCGGCGGGGACGGAAATGGCGGGAGTCAAGCAGAGCGGCAAGTCGCTGGTGCAGAAGGCCATAGAGCAGCCCGACAAGATCCGCAAGGCCCTGAACCTGGCCTTCAGCCAGGGCCTGGACGTGCTGCGCAAGAAGACGCAGCAGATCGCCGAGGAGGGCCGCCCCACGGGCTACTCGATCAGCGGCGTGGTGCTGGAGGTCGGCGCCGGGGTCGAGGGCATCTTCCCGGGCGACTCGGTGGCGGCGGCGGGCGCGGGCCTGGCCAACCATGCCGAGTTCGTGAGCGTGCCGGCCAAGCTGGTGGTGCCCATGCCCAAGGGGCTGGACTTCGAGCTGGCCTCGACCGTAACGCTGGGCGGCATCGCCATGCAGGGCGTGCGCCGGGCCGACTTGCGGCTGGGCGAGCTGGCCGTGGTCATGGGCGCGGGCATCCTGGGCCTGCTCGCGGTGCAGCTCCTGCGCGGGGCCGGCGTGCGCGTCGCGGCCCTCGACCTCGACAGGCGCCGCCTGGAGCTGGCCGAAAAGCTGGGCGCCGAGCTGTGCCTGCTGGCCGACTCGGAAGACCTCCAGGACCAGATCCGCAACTGGAGCGGGGGCCATGGCGCCGACGCGGTGCTCTTCGCCGCGGCCACGCAAGACAGCCACGCCCTCGCGCAGGCCTTCCGCATGAGCAAGCGCAAGGGCCGCGTGGTGCTGGTGGGCACCTCGGGCATGGAAATCGACCGCGAGGACATCTACCCCAAGGAGCTCGACTTCCTGGTCTCGACTTCCTACGGCCCCGGCCGCTACGACCCCAACTACGAGGAAAAAGGCCTCGACTACCCCTACGCCTACGTCCGCTGGACCGAGAACCGCAACATGGCCGAGTACCTGCGCCTGCTGGCCATCGGGCAGGTCAAGCTCGACGGGATGATTGACGGCCGCTACGACATCGACCAGGTCGAGAAGGCCTTCGCGGCCCTGGAAAGCCCCGAACGGCCGCTGCTGCTGATCCTCAACTACCCGCAGCCCACGGGCCTGGTGGAGCGCTCGTTCCACTTCGTCCGCCGAAGCCAGCGGCCGGGCGGCGTCCTGAATGTGGGCCTTGTCGGGGCAGGCAATTTCGCCAAGGCGGTACACGTGCCGCTGCTCAAGCAGATGCCCGAGGCCTTCCACCTGCGCTGCGTCCACAGCTCGGACGGCCTGCGGGCCAAGAACTTGGGGCAGGAGCTGGAGGTCGATTACGTTACCACCGACTACTCCCGGATGCTCTACGACGAGCAACTGGACCTGGTGCTGATCTGCACGCGCCACGGCAACCACGCCCGCCTGGCCTTGCAGGCGCTCCAGGCCGGCAAGCACGTCTTCGTCGAGAAGCCCCTGGCCACGACCGAGACCGAGCTGGCCGAGATCGAGCGCTTCTATGCCGATTTCCCAGCCGAGCAGGATCCGCCGGTGCTCTTCGTGGGCTTCAACCGCCGCTTCAGCCCCTTCGCGCGGGTGCTGCGCAAGCACGCCCGCGAGCGGCGCAACCCGCTGTTCATCAACTACCGCGTCAACGCCGGGCATTTCCCCGCGGGCCACTGGGTACACGAGCACGGCGGGCGGATGGTCGGCGAGGTCTGCCACCTGATCGACATGGCCTGCTTCCTGGCCCAGTCGAAGGTAGCCGAGCTGAGCGTGCAGAGCCTCAGCCCCACCACCGAGCACTACTCGGGCAACGACAACAAGGCCATCAGCCTGCGCCTGGAGGACGGCTCGGTCTGCTCCATCCAGTACTTCGCCGTGGGCAGCCCGCTGCTGGGCAAGGAGCTGCTGGAGCTGCACTTCGACGGCAAGTCGCTGGTGGTGGACGACTACAAGCGCCTGCGGGGCTACGGCCTCTTCCAGCCCGAGATCAATTCCGAGAACGCGCTCAAGGGCCACGCGCAGGAGTGGGCGCGGCTGCACAAGACCCTCTCGGGCCAGATGCCCGCCTGGCCCATAACGCTGGCCGAGATGCTGCACGCCACGCGGGTGAGTTTCCTGCTCAATCCTTCCTAACCACGCTTCCCAATGTCCAAAGCCAACTTCCAGACCATCATACGGCCCAAACGGCACCTTTTCGACCTGAACCTGAGCGAGTTGTGGCGCTACCGCGACCTGGTGTTCATGTTCGTGCGCCGCGATTTCGCGACCTACTACAAGCAGACCATCCTCGGGCCGCTCTGGTTCGTGCTCCAGCCGCTGCTGACCACGGCCATTTTCCTGGTGATCTTCGGGCGCATCGCCAACATTCCCACGGATGGCATTCCGCCGGTGCTGTTCTACCTCTCGGGCGTGGTGATGTGGAACTATTTTGCCGAATGCCTGAAAAAGACTTCCAACACCTTCATCGCCAACGAGAACATCTTCGGGAAGGTCTATTTCCCGCGGCTTTCGGTGCCGTTCTCGGTGGTCATTTCCAACCTGATGACCTTCGTGATCCAGCTTGTGCTGCTGCTGCTGGTCCTGGCCTACTACGTCTGGGAAGGGCAGGCGCGGGTGGCCGTGGGCTGGAACCTGCTGCTCTTCCCGCTGCTGGTCTTGCAGATCGCCTTGCTGGGCCTGGGCTTCGGGGTGCTGGTCTCGTCGCTGACGACCAAGTACAAGGACCTGGTGTTCCTGGTGCAGTTCGGGGTGCAGCTCTGGATGTACGTTACGCCCATCGCCTACCCGCTGTCGCAGATTCCCGAGCGCTGGCAGGTCTGGTTCGCGCTGAACCCCATGACGGGCGTCGTGGAGAACTTCCGCTTCCTGATGCTGGGCCAGGGCAGCATCGACCCGCTGACGACCTGGACGGGCGTGGGCGTTACGCTGGTGGTCTTCGTGCTGGGCGTGCTGCTGTTCAACCGCGTCGAGAAGAGTTTCATGGACGTGATCTGATGTTCGATGGTGGAAAATTCGAATCGCCAGCGTTGGGCAGAAATTGGGTCGAATTGCACGATAAGGACACGGATTGGGAGGGCAAATCGGTTTTTCTGAACAACCGAATCTTCGCCAAAATAAGGTAATAAGGTTATTTTGAATCCGTCAATTGATTCTCTACTAAGGTTTTACCCAAGAGTAAGGTCTTTTACCATTTGCGTTCAAAGGTGATGGATTCCCTTGAAGCCTCGCCGAACCCCGAAGGGGTGAAATGATAAGCGGATCAAAGCCAAAGATAGAGAACCCCGAAGGGGTGAAATGATCTTCATGGGTGATGAAGGGCCAGATTCCAGTGCCACTACCAAAATAAGGTAATAGGGTTATTTTGAATCCGTCAATTGATTCTCTACTAAGGTTTTACCCAAAATAAGGTCTTTTACCATTTGCGCTCAAAGGTGATGGATTGCCTTGGTGCCTCGCCGAACCCCGAAGGGGTGAAATGATAAGCGGATCATGGCCACAGAAGAAAACCCCGAAGGGGTGAAATGATCTTCATGGGTGATGAAGGGCCAGATTCCAGTGCCACTACCAAAATAAGGTAATAAGGTTATTTTGAATCCGTCAATTGATTCTCTACTAAGGTTTTACCCAAAAATAAGGTCTTTTACCATTTGCGCTCAAAGGTGATGGATTGCCTTGAAGGCTCGCCCAACCCCGAAGGGGTGAAATGATTGTAGAAATCGGATCAGGGCCAAAGAAGAGTACCCCGAAGGGGTGAAATGATTGTAGAAATCGGATCAGGGCCAAAGAAGAGAACCCCGAAGGGGTGAAATGATTGTAGAAATCGGATCAAAGCCAAAGAAGAGAACCCCGAAGGGGTGAAAT
>JAIFMG010000226.1 GCA_020048645.1 Bacteroidota bacterium
GGGCCGACAGCCTGCCCGCGGCGCCGCCCGCGGCGCCGCCCGCGGCGCCGCCCGCCCTGCCCTTGGGCCTCGAGCGGCTGATGGTCGGGCGGCTGGACCTGGGGCCCGCGCGCTTCAGCATGAGCCAGTGGAGGCAGGACCAGGAGCCCCGCCCGCTGCTGGCCTTCGAGCTGCGCCTCCAGGCCAGCCAGATCGACCTCACGCCCGAGATGCTGCGCGCGCCCCCCCGCGTCCCCGCCCGCGAGGTCGCGCTCTTCGCCACCAACCTCCGCCTCAACCTGTCCGACCAGACCCACCAGCTCGGCATCGGCGAGCTGCGGCTCTCGAAGGAGGCGGGCACCGTCGAGTTCCGGGACCTGAGCCTGACCCACGCGCCCTTGGCCACCGACGAGCAGGAGCTCCAGCTCATGGAGAGCAACCAGAACAAGCTCTTCGACATCCGCCTGCCCAGCCTGCGCCTGGTGGGCGTCGGTTTCGACCCGCTCGTGGCGCGCCGCGTGCTGCGCATGGATTCGCTCGTGGTCGAAAGGCCCTACCTCGGATTCGAGCTCTACTCCTACCTCAAGCCCGAGGTGGACCAGCCCTCCGCGGCCTTCGACCTCTACCAGAAGGTCAGCCCGCACCTGAACGCCATCAGCCTGGGCGTCGTGAGCCTGCGGGGCGCCCACCTCATGGTCAACCGCAACTTCCCCGACAACGCCTTCGTCATCACCCGCAGCGGCGACAGCATCGCCGCCCACCAGATCCGCCGCACCATCGAGCTCCAGGATTTCAACATCAAGGTCCAGAACTTCGAACTGGACTCCATCAGCCGCCTCGACCAGGACAAGATCTACTATTCCGACGACATCATCCTCAGGGTCAAGAACTTCGGGACGGTGTTCACCGACTCGCTCGGCCAGGACAGCCTCTACGCCCTGACCACCCGCGAGGTCGGCATCTCGCTGGCCAGGCAGACGGCCTATGTCAGCGGCCTGCACTACTACCCGCTGCTCGACCGCTTCGTCTATGACGACCGCATCGGGTTCCAGACCTCGGTGCTCGACCTGTACGTGGACAGCATCGGCATCGAGCGTTTCGACCCATTCCTGTTCCTGGAGAACGACATCCTCCAGATCGGGAAGATAACGCTGGACAGCCTGCGCCTGGTGGCCTTCAAGGATATGGAGCTGCTCTACGACACGAGCCGCCGCCCACCCACGCCGCACCAGATGGTCCGCCGGATACCGGTTCCGATCATGGTCGATTCCATCCGGCTCACGCGGTCGGAAATCGTCTATGACGAGTACTCGCCGAAGACCAAGCGCGTCGGGCAGCTCACCTTCGAGAACGCCGAGGGCTACATCACCAACATCACGAACATCCCCGAGAAACTGGCCCGCAACGAGAACCTGAAGCTCAGCCTGGTGGCCGACCTGATGGGCCAGGGCGAGATGAAGGCCTCGTTCGTGGTGCCGCTCAACTCGCCCAACCAGCGCTACTCGATGAAGGGCGAGCTGGGCGCCATGAAGGTCTCCTCGTTCAACCTTCTGCTCGAGAACATCCTCTCGGTCAAGCTCAAGGAGGGCGACATCGAGAGCATGAAGTTCAACATCCAGTTCAACGAGGAGTTTTCGACCGGGCGGCTGCTGCTGCGCTACTCGGGCCTGGAGGTGGGCATCCTCGAGAACGACACGACGGTCGTCCAGCAGCAGGAGCGGGGTTTCCTGACCTTCCTGGCCAACAAGCTGATACAGACCGAGAACCCGCAGTGGGGACGGCCCATGCGGGTGGGCAAGATTTTCTATCTGCGCAACGTCTCCCGGCCGGTGTTCAACTTCTGGGCGCACTCGCTGCTGAGCGGCATCAAGTTCACCTTTGGGCTGAAATCGAAGGCCATGCGCCATGAGCTTCGGCGCAACCAGCGCGAGATCCGGCGCGAGAACCGCCTGGTGACGCAGGAAATGGCGCTGGAAAGGGCCGTGGCCAAGCAGGCCATGCGCGACCGCGAGCGCACCAAGGCCATCCTGGGCGAGCACGGAATGTGACGACCGCGGCGTAGGCGCCCGGCTTCAGCCCACCAGCCAGGCTTCCGCCTCGGGCATGCTGCCGAAGAAGGCGCTTTGGATGCGCGAGCCGTTGGCCTCGTCCATGCTCTGTTCCACGGCCAACTGGGCGATGGCGTCTCCGGGCATCACGAAGGCTTCGCGCCGGGTGCCTTGCAGCAGTTGCCGGCTGTTGACCTCTTGGTCGATCCAGTCTTGCAAGTCGGTGTCGATCAGCACCTCCAGGTTGCGCAGGTCCCAGAGGTTGCGGGCACAAGCGAAGGGCTTGCTCAGCTCGAGGAAGAGCAGGAGGTCATGCTGGAAGGCTTCCCGCTCTTCATGCCCATGGCTCATCTCGATGCGCAGGAACGCGCCGTTTTCGGATCGGCCGACGCGCATCCGGGGCCCTTGGTGGAAGGTGATGATTTTGAGGTTTTCCATGTTCGGGACATTTTTATTCCGAGCAATGTAACAAAAAAATGGGTTCCTTATAGAAGCGAGCGGGTAGCGCGAAAAGGAGCCGATCGTCTGGCAGATCGGGTGGACGGGCATCGTCCTGACCGCTTGCGCCATGAAGACCTCCAACAGCATCGAGAAACCGTCCTATCTTGCCGCCTTCCGTGGACCCACCAGCCCGCGCGTGTAGCATACCGCCCACGAGTTCAAAAAAACGCCAAGATGCTTGTTTTTCCAAGGTACAGATTGTATCTTTGGCTATCGTCAATTTCAAACCCCAATCATCAATCTAGCCTTTAAAACTGCAGATCGCAATAAGGCAATTGAATTAAGTTTCTCCGTTTTTCGAATTGCCGAACAAGAAAAATGCGCTGAATTTTGTAAAATTGAAAAATAGAAAGGTTTATGAAGTTATCAAAAACATTATTTTGGGATACAGACATCAATAATCTTGATTATGAAAAACATGCAAGACATATTATTGAGCGGGTTTTAATGCGTGGAATGCTAAATGACTGGTTCGAGATTAAAAAATATTATGGTCTTGAACGTATAAAAAATGAAACACTAAAAATCCGTTATTTAGATAAAGTAACACTAAACTTTTGCAGTAAATATTTTAAAATACCAAAACAACAATTCAGATGTTACAATACAGAGCCGTCTATCCAACAACTTTGGAATTATTAAAAATTCTGATGAAATATGACAATTTGCGACCAACTTTTTTAGTTGGTGGAACTGCGTTAGCTTTGCAATTAGGACATCGAATTTCGGTTGATATTGATTTGTTTTCAGAAACCGATTTTGAAACAAACGAGATATTATCTGAATTATGTCAGGATTTAGAATTGCAAGTGATTATGCGGAAAGAAAAAAATTCACTTATAATCAATGCAAGAAAGAAAAATACTGATAATGAATTTGTTAAAGTCGATTTTGTGAAGTATGCCTATCCTCTTCTGAATGAACTAATACATGAAAACGGAATACGCCTATTGTCTGTTGATGATATAATTCCGATGAAACTTTCTGCAATCGCAAACAGGGGAGCAAAAAAAGACTTCTTTGATATTTACGAATTAATGAAAAAATTCACATTATCAGAGATGTTAATCTTATTTTCAAAAAAGTATCCGGATATTGCGCATTTTCATATCTTAAAAAGTCTAACGTATTTTGAAGATGCAGAAGAAGAATTTGCCCCAATAACCCTCAACGATACGGATTGGAGCATTGTAAAGCAAACAATTGAAAATAATGTAAATGGATTCATATAAGAGTCCAGTATAAAAACCGGGGATTTGTCCACGAAAGGCACGAAGGGCACGAAATTTTTTTGAAATCAAAATTAGAGGGGATGAGTGGGACGGCTATTTACAAGGAAAAACCATAGGCGATAAGCAAGACTGAGTCCAGCATAAAAACCATTATTTGCGTTTTCTATTTTTAACCAATTGATAATCAATAAAAAATTTTGAAAGCGAATTTTAGAAATACCCTTTTTAGACCGCACTCATAAATTGGAGCAATACAAAACCGACCCGTATAAATTTGATAACAAAGGATTTTTGAAAAATGCGCCAAACGAACAAGTCCGCCAAAATATCATAAACGGACGAATTGAACATTTAGAAAGTGAAATCAAAACTTTCTACGAAAATATTGTGAAAACTTTAAGTAAAGTACAATAGACATGAAAATCAAAGTAACCGAATTAGAAAATGTCTTAACCCAATTGTTTGCAGAATTGTGCGAACAACAGGGCGAAGAAATAGAGATTGACACAGAAGATTTTTATTGGTCAATCTCAAAAGCAGATTTATACAATCCATATATTCAACCAGAAAAATTGACCCTTGGTCAAATATCTGACGATTTAGACCATATTCATAAACTTGCTGAAAAACAGTTGCCGATTGTTGGTTGCGATTTTGTGAAATTAAGCTCAATTTTTCAGTTAATTGGAAATAAAAATGTATTTTAATTCATTGACAAACAGACGCTTAAATGTTCATTTGATACAACATAGCGGTCATTACCTTTTTTTTTGTTCAGATGTGCAAACATGAAACTCTGTGCAAGAAACGTGCTTTTGTTGGCAATCGAACATATTTACGTTAAAATCCCACAAAAAAAGCAACGCCGCCAACAATTTTCCGTTATCGCCAATGTGCCATCCACAGCAGGATTCCACAGGCCGTCGAGCTGTCCAAGACCATCCAACGGCAATGGGCCGGCGTCGTCAACTGGGCTGAAAACCGTATCACCAACGGGATACTCGAGGGCTTCAACTCGCTCTTCCAACTCGCCAAGGCCAAGGCCAGGGGATGCAGAAAAAAGGAGAAACTCAAGGCCGTCCTTTGCATACTCACCGTAAAACTAGATTTTACTCGAGTCAATCCCTTTTGCGCCCCCCACTCACTTATCTAAAGAACCAAAAATGGGATGGATTTCGCAGTCTGGCGCCGAGGGCCTCGGCTTTCTTTCGGGCGCGGGGCAGGCTTGTGGGCAAGTTCGGCAGAAGCGATTATCTTCGCGGCGCGGCCGGCCCCTGTTTCGGCCTGGCCCCGCAACCGAGAAAACCGATGAGCGCACTCGCCAAATTCGACCAACTGGAATCCGCCCTGGCCCAGGCCTCGGCTGTTGAGCACCTCGACCTCTCGGGGCAGCCCATCGAGGCGCTTCCCCCGGAAATGGGCAAGATGACCCGCCTGAAGATCCTGGACATCACCGGGACCCGCGTGGCCGACCTGGGGCCCATCTGGGGAATCGAGGGCCTCGCCGTCCTGCGCTGCAAGGGCGCGCCCCTGCCCAAGGCCCAGCTCGAGGCCTTCCAGGAGCTCCGCCCCGACTGCCAGGTGCAGAGCGACGCCCCGAAGAAGGCACAGCCGTCTGGTCCGTCCTTGGCGCTGGTGGGCCGCAACATGCTCTCGATACTGCTGCTCACGGCCGCCACCTACCTGGCCATGCGCTGGATAACGCCCACGACCCACTCGGCCGACGGCTTCCTGCTGGGCTTCGCGCTTGGCCTCTACGGCCTGGCGCTGCTGGCCAGCGGCATCGTCCTGCTGGCCAAGGCCCTGGCCGGAAGGCGGGCCTGAGCCTAATTTCAAACCGAAACCCCCAACCCATGTCTCTGAGCGAGCTTTTCAAGCGCTTCGCCGAACTTCACCGGGCCGAGAAGCTCTGGCTGCTGGGGCATCCCTTCGTCGCGGCGAAGGCCTTGCGCGTCACTTCCGAGACCCAGGAGGCCGCCGCCCGCGCCCAGCAGGACCCGGAGCTCGACGCGGACGCCTACGGCGGGCAGGTGGACGCCTTCCGGCATGGCTACTGGATGGCCCGCCTGGCCCAGGAGATCGGCGAGGACCGCGCCCGCGCCCTGGGCGTAGCCCACGAGAAGGCCGCCCGCGACGACCACGGCCGAAGGGCCTTCCTGCCCGAGGCCAAGCCCGACTCGACGGCCAGCCGGATGGACCTGCTCAACAACGACTCGGGCATCCGCATCGGCCTGCAAAACCCGGAGGCCAAGCCCGACGGCATCGAGCGGCTCGTCCGCGAGGCGGTGCTCAACGGCGAGTTCTCCGTCATCCTCCGCGATGGCCAGGGCCGCTACCTCGACTGGAACCGCCAGCCCATCCCGCCCGAGCAGCTCATGGGCTGGGTTACGCCCCGCGTGCTGGTCCCCTCCAACTTCGCGGGCTGAGCCTCGGACCCCAACCGGCCGGCGCATGACGCCGCCACTTCAACCCCAATCGCATATCAACATCACTTCAATTTTCAAAACAATGAAAAAAGCAATTTTTGCCCTGGCCCTCGCGGCCACCCTGGGAGGCTGCCAATCGGCCGAAGAGACCTCCCGCGAACAGCAGGTCATCGACAGCCTGCAACAGGAGCTGGACCAGAACAGCCAGACCATCAACGAGTTCTTCTCCTCCTACAACCGCATCCAGGAAAACCTGGACTACATCAAGCAGCAGGAGAACATCATCACCGTCCGAAGCTCTGATCCCGAGCAGGCCGTAGCCGCCCAAGACCAGATCAACCAGGACGTGGCCCTGATCTACGAGCGCATGCGCGAGAACAGCCAGCAGCTCCAGACCATGCAGAATGCCCTGAAGAACAGCAACCTGAAAGTCGCCGAGTTCGAGCGCATGGTCGCGCAGCTCAACCGCGAGATCCAGGAGCGCCAGCGCGAGATCGAGCAGCTCCGCACGGAGCTGGGCCAGAAGAACATCATCATCGCCGAGCTGGAGCTGGGCGTGGAGAACCTCAGCGGCGCCGTGGACTCGATGGCCGAGGTCAACCAGCAGAACGAGCAGCAGATCGCCCAGCAGATCGAGCAGATCAACCGCGTTTACTACGCCGTGGGAACCAAGGAGCAGCTCATCGCCAAGGGCGTCATCACCCGCGAAGGCGGATTCATCGGCCTGGGCCGCGGCACCGAGCTGGCCGCCGACCTCGACAAAGGCCACTTCCAGGTGGGCGACCGCACCCAGCTCCAGAGCGTGCCCATCAACGCCAAGTCGGCCGAAGTGGTGACCACCCACGCCTCCGCCTCCTACTTCCTCGATGGCGAAGACCCCATCCGCGCCCTGGTCATCACCGACGCCCAAAAGTTCTGGACGACCACGCCTTTCCTGGTCATCATCACCAAATGATGCTCTAGGGCAGTCCGTGGCGCGAACGTTTTCGGTCAATTTTGGCTATCTTCGCGGCGATCCTCGAAAAGGGGGTCGCCGCTTTCATTCCACAGTTCTTCCCAACACCCGTACCCTTTTCCAACCCAACAAATCAGAGCAATGGATTTCTCACTGACCGAAGACCAGATCATGATCCGCGACGCCGCCCGCGACTTCGCGAAAAACGAACTCCTGCCCGGTGTCGTCGAGCGCGACGACAAGGGCATCTACCCCCACGAGCAAGTCCGCAAGATGGCCGAGCTGGGCTTCTTGGGCATGATGACCTCCCCCGACTACGGCGGCAGTGGCATGGACACCCTGTCCTACGTGCTGGCCATGGAGGAAATCTCGAAGGTCGATTCGTCCGCTTCCGTCATCATGTCCGTCAACAACTCCCTGGTCTGCTGGGGCTTGGAAAACTTCGGCAACGAAGACCAGAAGCAGCGCTTCCTCCGCCCCCTGGCCAGCGGGCAGAAGATCGGCGCCTTCGCCCTTTCGGAGCCCGAGGCCGGCAGCGACGCCACCAGCCAGCGCACCACGGCCCTCGACATGGGCGACCACTACCTGCTCAACGGCACCAAGAACTGGATCACCAACGGCAAGACGGCCTCCATCTATCTGGTCATGGCCCAGACCGACCGCGAGAAGGGACACAACGGCATCAACTGCCTGGTCGTCGAGAAGGGAATGCCCGGATTCGAGATCGGCGAGAAGGAGAACAAGATGGGCATGCGCGCCTCCGACACCCACTCGCTCATGTTCACGGACGTGAAGGTGCCCAAGGCCAACCGCGTCGGCAAAGAAGGCTTCGGCTTCAAGTTCGCCATGAAGACCCTCAACGGCGGGCGCATCGGCATCGCCGCGCAGGCCCTCGGCATCGCCCAAGGAGCCCTCGACCTGGCCGTGGCCTACGCCAAAGAGCGCAAGGCCTTCGGCAAAGCCATCGCCAAGCACCAGGCCATCGCCTTCAAGCTGGCCAAGATGGAGGCCCACGTCCAGGCCGCCCGCAACCTGGTGTACAAGGCCGCCTGGCTCAAGGACCAGGGCCTCGACTACAGCAACGCCAGCGCCATCGCCAAGTACTTCGCCGCCGAGACCGCCATGTGGGTTACCACCGAGGCCGTCCAGGTACACGGCGGATACGGCTACGTCAAGGACTACCACGTCGAGCGCCTGATGCGCGACGCCAAGCTCACCCAGATCTACGAAGGCACCTCCGAGATCCAGCAGATCGTCATTTCCCGCAACCTCCTCGAGGCCTGAGCGAAGCGACTTCCACAAGACGAAAAGCCCTGGGCGAGCCGGTCTCGCCTAGGGCTTTTCCCTTTCGCGGTCCCATTGAGTTTCCTGGAGACGCTCATAGCCTGTCTCATCCTCCAAAAATCACGAAAATGACAGACTTGGAATTGCTGGTTGATTTTCACAAAGACGCTGAGCGCCAGGGCCCTGGTAGCGAAGCCGACACCTTGAAAGCCTTGAGCTTCGTTCAGGTTGGGCATGGAAGGCCCTTCAAGGTCGCTGACATTGGTTGCGGAACGGGTGCCCAGACCATCACGCTTGCCAAGGCCCTCGACGCGCGGATAACCGCTGTTGACCTGTTTCCAGACTTTTTGGAGAAACTGCGCCAAAACGCGACGCGGCAAGGAGTTGAGGGCAAGATCGCGACGCTTCAAAGTTCAATGGACGAGCTGCCCTTTGAAAATGAGACCTTTGACTTGATATGGTCGGAAGGCGCCATTTACAACATGGGTTTTGAAAGCGGAGTGAAAAGCTGGAAAGCGTTCCTAAAGACCGGAGGCTACATTGCTCTGAGCGAAATCACTTGGCTGACCCGCGAGCGTCCTTCCGAGATCGAGGACCATTGGCGCAAGGAATATCCAGAGATCGGCACCGCTTTGAGCAAGTTGAAGGTCTTGGAAGACAACGGATTCGCACCTGTTGGGTACTTCTATCTGGGCAAGGACTGCTGGTTGGACAACTACTACCGGCCGATGGAAAACCGCTTTCAAGAGTTCCTCCGGAGGCAAGGCAATTCTGCCCTCGCGCGAAGCATCGTCGAGGCCGAAAGGCAAGAAATCGAGCTCTACGAGAAATACAAGGACTATTTCAGCTATGGGTTTTACGTGGCCAGGAAGCTGAAATGACGGAGTGGTGGCCAAGCAGGCCGAAGGCGCGCGGTCAGAAAAGACGCACCGGCGCTTGCTTCCCGATGATATTGTTCGTAGATTTGCTTGTGTCCGATTCGCCCCCCCCAAGAACAGGCGTCCCTTCAAAACCTCGGATGTTCCAGGCCTAAGTCGGCAGGTTTCTGCCAGTGGCTACCGGCCTCGCGAAATCCCCGGACCTGTTGACGGTGGGAGAAGGGATGACCGTTAGGGAGCGGCAAGCCGATAATCGGTTTTAATGATTTCCCATTGGAAAACAACTTGATGGCGTTTTCTATCCCTACAAAAGCAATCGCGGCAGATCATTGGGAATAGTTTTGTATTTCAACAATAGGGCTTATGGAAATCGTAAATGAAAATATCAGCCAATTGAAAGAACTTTGTAAACAATACCATGTAAATCGTTTGTATGTTTTCGGTTCTATCTTAACCAATAGGTTTGATAGGAACAGCGACATTGACTTTTTGGTTGATTTCGATAATGTTGATTTGTTTGAATACGCAGACAATTATTTCGATTTTAAATATTCTCTACAAAAATTATTTCAAAAAGAGATTGATTTGATTGAGAGCAAAGCGATTACAAATCCATATTTCAAAAAAAATATAGAAACCACAAAGCAACTTGTTTATGGAGAATGAAATTAAAACTTGGTTGTATGACATTCTAAATTCAATCCTTGAAATTGAAAGTTTTTTTGTGAACATTCCGAGACAGTTTGAAAACTACAAGAACGACATCAGAACCAAAAGAGCAGTTGAACGAAATATTGAAATAATTGGCGAAGCGGTTAATCGGATATTAAAGAAAGACATTGACATTCAGATTACCAATGCGAGAAAAATTGTTGATACAAGAAACCAGATTTCTCATGGATACGATAAAGTCTCAGATGATGTAATTTGGGCTATTGTGATAAATCATGTTCTATTCCTTAATAGTGGGACAAAAAGAAATGCTTACATTGCACCATGAAAAAATACGAAGCAATATTGGCCAAGATCGCGGGGCTC
>JAIFMG010000186.1 GCA_020048645.1 Bacteroidota bacterium
CCGGCGCCGGCCGCCCCTTGTCCATCTGCTCCCAGTCGAGCGGCGGCCAGTCGTGCAGGGCGAGCTGGCGGTTGATCGCCGCAGCGTCTGGGCCTGGCAAGGCCTGCCCCAGCGGCCCGACCATGCCCAGGCCCTCGCGGATGTCCGGGCCGCGGCCGCTCGTGTCGCGCAGCAGCATCAGCGTGAGGCTGCCCGCCAGCGGCCTGCCCTCCGCGTCCTCGAGCAGCAGCTCCAGGCGGCTTCCGTCGCGGCGGGCCTCCAGGCGGGCCTCCTGCCGCTCCACCCAGATCATCCTTTGGCCCAGGTAGGCGCCCTCGGAGTCGAAGAAGGCCACCTGGCAAAGCCCCGCGGGGAGGCTGTCAAGCGACAATTCTGCCCGGCCGAGGCCGTCCGCCAACTCCATGCGCCTGCTGGCGAGAATCTGGCCCTGGTGCTGCAAAATCCAGCCGCCCAGGGTCTTGCCGGGCAGGTTCGTGCGGAGCTCCAACCGCAGCAGGCCCTGCTCCAGCTCGGCCCGCCATACCCATCCCAGTCCGTCAGTCTTAGGGCCTTTCCAGCCCTGCCCCGAGCGCTCGTCCCGCGCCTCGACGCGCCGGGCCGCGGGCATCTCTTCCATTTCCACGAGGGCATAGCCCATCGCGTCGGTCAGGGCCTGGGCCAAGACTTCGCGCCCATCGAGCAGCTCGACCGCCCTTCCGGCCAAGGGGCGTCCCCAGGCGTCGGTCATGCGCAGGCCCAGTTGGTTGGGCAGGCCCGCCACCGGAGGGCAGAGCCAGCGGACCTGCCAGTGGGGCCTCTCGGGATGCCGCGTGGCCTGGGCCAGCCGCCGGTGCGCGTCCGGATGGTAGTAGAGCGGCGGCCCGCCCGGGTTTTCCAGCTCGATTTCCTGGCGGAACATCAGCCCGTCCGGGTAGCCCCGCATGGCGTGGGTGTAGGCCCGGAGCAGGTAGGGCCCCGCCGGCAGGCTGTCGGGCAGGGGCAGGGCACCGTGGCCCCGGCCCCGCTGGCTTTCGACCACCAGCACCAGCGAGACGAGCCCCTGGGCGTTGACCAGCTCCACGTAGATCGGCTGGCTGTCCGCGGTGTCGAGCCGCCCCTGGGGCCCCTGCGTCAGGAAGGCCGAGAACAGCAGGCTGTCGCCCACCCGCGCCCGCGTCTGCCCCAACTGAAGGTGCGTCCATTGCCCCGGCAGGCTGTCGGCCCGCTGGCTCCAGGCCCGCGCAATTTCGGGTCCCGGAAGCATTGTCTGCGACCATGAATGGCCCGCGCCGCCTACGAGCAAGCCCACCAGCAACATCAGCCGCAGCAACTTGACGCCCAGGCTCCTCGCATACTTTATCTTCTTTTCCATCTTTAGGGATGATTGATGACTGACGAGCCGAGGAGACCATTGTTGAACAATCTAATGCACTGGCTATCAGACTTCCAAATTAGCATTTTTTTTGATGCTGGCTTTTTGTGCCAAGCCCATTCCTGATTCCGCACGAAAGGAACAGCCTGGTTCTCAGCGCCAATCGCTTTGCCGACGACAAGCAGGCGCAAGCGGCGCCGCGTTGTGGCGGGCTTGCCAGTCCGAAGAAACACGCAGTGGCAGCAGACCTCGGCGAACCGTTGCCGCTTTCTCTTTTCGGTGTTGTGGACATTGCTTTTGTTTCCATCGGGCCAAACCATTTTGATGACCTTTCATTCCGATCAACTTCGACTGATACTTTTGATGGACAAACAGCAATAGCAAGTTGCTTTCAAAGGTGACAATATCCGAACGCAAGCTGGCATTGTACCAATTTGCGTTCAAAGGTGATGGATTGGCTTGAAGACTCGCCCAACCCCGAAGGGGGGCCATGATGGTAGAAAGCGAAGCCTGGCCAAAGAAGAGAACCCCGAAGGGGTGGCATTGCCAGTCGCTTCCTGCCGATGGGGACGATTTCACCCTTGGGGGGGGGCTTCTTTGGATTTGCTCCGCTTCCTACAATCATCAAAAGCATTTCCCAGCACGTTTGAAAGCAACTGGGCTTCACATGTTCTCAAGAATTGTTTGCTTTATCAACAATTCGGCTCCGGTGACAGCAAATGACGAAAAACCTATGCGAAGGGCGAGATTGAAAGCACCTCCCTCGCCCAACGCACAAATTGGTAGCGTTTAAAAAGTAAAGAATTAGCGCATTAGCACGTCCTTAACCAAGTTAATTTTGGCAGCAGGTTTTTATTTGCTATGGGATAAGCCAATGGATTGCTTCTTGGTAGTCACTAAAAAAATTGCTTGCGAATTTCTTGGCCTCTTTCTCGTCCAGGACCTGTTCTATTGATAGTTGTTCTATCAATGTTTGGGGTAAAATCACAGCCATTTTTTTGACGATCATGTTTGTGACTGCATTGATGCTTTGATCAACCCAATGCTGCACTTCTGGAACAATAGCGAAACTGAGTGTTTCCGCATTTACCAATACGCTACTGGGTTGATACTTTTTAACCAAATCCACGTAATTTAGAAGGGCTTCTTCAAAATCACTTAATTTCATTGTTTGGCTTTCTTGGTTTATCCAATGAAATTCCAACAAGGATTTTTCCTCGTACCATTTGTTGATTGAAAAGTTTGTTTCTGAGGCTTTCATAACTTTTTGTTTTAAAAATTGGTGTCGATGAAAAAGACATGCGTATGTTGTTGATTTTAAAGTCTTTTGTTTTGATTTGCACAAATGGCCTTTTCATGAACAATGATTCAATCTACTACAAAAAACCGCAACTATCGCATATATTTGTTTGTTTCTGACTCAAATGGGAATGCTTAAGCTGATGCTTAACAGAATCTGAAATTTAAACAGTTTCTTATTCTAATTCATCTGTTATTGAAAAGTATGCTGGTTTTGGATTGAAATCTGCATCAAAAATCAAACCCCAATCTCTTTTTTGAGGAAGCCATTCTGCACTACCGTTCAAGTAAGATAGATCATCGTTAAATCCCCACAAGGTTATATTTTTAACTAACGAAAATTTTAAGCAGGTTTCAAAAATTTGACGATAAACTTCGGCTTGTTCATTGAGTTTTGCATCTGTTTTACCTTTTTGGTCATCATTAATTCTAATGTCTAATTCGGTTATAATTATTTCTAATCCTAAGTTCTGGTAATCGGCAATTGCTTGTTCAAATTTTGTTTGGTCAAAAGGCTCATCATAAATATCTGTCTTATCTATTGTGAAATGACATTGCAATCCTACTGCATGAATTGGAATGCCGGAGTTTTTAAGTCGTGTTGCTAATTCCAAAAATTTTTGTGCTTTAACATCGCCTTTCAATTCATTTCCGTATTCATTCAAAATTAGTTTTCCTTCGGGATAAACATTGTGAACCCAAACAAAAGCACTGTCGATATAATATTCACCTAATTTTTCAACCCAAATGCAATCACGCAAAAAGCCGTAATTTCCTGCTGTTTCGCTATCAATAAGCGTTTCATTTGCTACTGAAATTTCTGTTAAAATACCCGGATATTCGTTTTTTACGTGAGTAAAAAGTGCGTTGATGTATTCTTTTAGCATAGTAGTGACTTCCGAAGGAGAATAATTGCCATTTTTGAGCCATTCGGGGGTCTGAGCATACCACAGCAAATGGGTGCCTCTTACTTTGAGGTTATTGTCTTTTGCAAACTTTAGCGACTTGTCTAAATATGTAAAGTCGTATTCGTATTCTCCTGTCCACAATTCGTCGGGAGCAAATTCCCATTCAAGAGCATAAATATCAAATTCTTCGGCTATGACTTTGTTGTAAATATCGTACTCCCTGTATCCTGAATGCGAATAACTGTAATTGTACAAGGACCCAATCGTTATGTTCTTTCTTGCGGCAAGTTGTTTCAAATAGGTATCCTTGCTGATGGGATTGTATTCGGTTTCATCACAACTTGACAACATCAATACTATTGATATTGATATTGCAACGAATGCTAAAATTTTTTTATTCATATTCATATGTTTATTTTTTTTGTTGCTAACGTTTTGAAGTTTGGCAAATGTACGGATTTTCAGCAATTAAGTTCCGAAAGATTCCCGAACCTTGATGAATCACTTTCTTTTCTTATAAAGCACTGAAACCGCCATTTTGCCAAACTGCTGATTTGTGGTTCGGCTTTTTATTTATTTTTATTTGTTCGTAAATTACTCCTTCACGTCCTTCAAAGTCAAAGTCTTCTTTAAATGTCATACCAATTTTTGTAAGGACTCTTATTGAACCAATGTTCTCTTTCATTGCTCGTCCAACTATTTTTTCAATTCCAAGTTCATAAAAACCAAAGGCAAGACACTTTTTTGAAGTTTCAGTTGCGTAGCCTTTGTTCCAGTAGCTTCTGCAAAATCTAAATCCAATATCATATTCATTTTTGTCCTGGCTATATTTTAGTCCACACCAACCAATGAATTTTGAGGTTTCTTTGTCAATAACGGCAAGTCGTCCAACGCCATATTTATCGTACTGATCATAGTTGATTAAGAAATCAATAGAAGCCTGTATGGTCTCAAAAGGTTTGTCGCCTGTGTATTTTAGTACTTCTTCGTCAAGATTTAAGGTGTAGAAATCTTTTGCGTCTTCCTTTGTTAGTTTACGCATTATCGTTCTTTCCGTTTCAATATTTCCAAATTCTTTCATTTTCTTTATTGGAGTCGTTTTTAAAGCTGGTCGCTAACGGAAACGCGTTTGAGTTGTTTTATTGGGGGCTTGTGTTGCGCCTGCGCCAAGCCCAAAAAATAAAAATTGGCTTGTCAATTGGATGTTATGCTCATATTAAGGATTCTTGTAACTTTTTTGTGGATTGGGAAGGCAAATGGCACGAATTGGGTGGATGATCACGGACGAGGCATTGAAATTCAACATATTTTCTGGCTTCTGTTTGCTCTTGGATGCTGTTTCCACAAAAAAGGTTGAAGAACCCTATTTATTTATCTATCAATGTTATATAGGGTTCTTTGCCTGCAAACACAATCGGTAGTTTTATTATTTTTTCTACTTTATTGTCAACTAGTTCTTTGAAATATTCATTATTATCAATTTGTGCAATTGCTTCTTGTATTTTGTTGTTGATTCTTTTGTTAAAGCTCTCATCTTTTTCTCCCTTTTCTTTCGATATTTGCTTAATTTCAATCACTACTCCGTATTTTGTTTTATCATGAGGAATTAGCAATATATCGTATCTACCTTCACCGCTTTCTCTGTTTGATTTGATTGTATAATCATCACCAATGGTTGCAAGTAAGCCAAGAACATAAGATTGATAGACATTTTCAGGTTCTCCGTTTGTGTCAAAATAACTAAACGTGTCTCCAATTATACGTTTAAAACCTATTTCAAATTTATCAATCTCATTGTTTATCAATTTTCTGGTAGTTTCTATCAATAAAGTTTGTTTTATTTTCACATCTGTATTTAACCAATTCATTATTATATCTTGAAACACGGTTTTAACTTCATAATTTGGAATTGCCAATTGATAGGTTTTCCTTCCGATTTTATTTACGGATGTTAAATATCCACTAAAAGTAAGCAATGACCATAATAATTCTTTATTCTTTACCAAATCAGGAAATACAAAATTTAGATCAATATCTTTTTCAATAACTTCATTATTGATTAGTTTCAACAACTGCTCTCGTGTATAATTTTCATCTCTGTCTTTCAATTGCTCCTTCAGCAGATCATCGGAGCTTGTGTTTGCCCAAAATGTTTGAAATCCACTGTTGTAGCTTATCGCATAATTTAAAATAGACCAAGGATTGTATATGTCAGTTAATGAACCAATTCTATAACCATTATACCATTTTTTTATAAGTTCGTAATCTGTCGGAACACTAAAATCTTGCAAAATTTTCTTTGTCTCTATTTCCGTAAACCCAAACTTGTCTGAGAACTCATCATTTAATACAGTATGAACTGTTACATTGTTGAGTCCGGTAAAGATGCTTTCTTTTGAAATACGAAGTATTCCTGTTATTATACCTTTGTAAATAAAAGAGTTATCTTTGAATGCACCGCTTAATAAATTGCGCATAAAAGAAATTACTTGTTCGTAAAAACTATTGTATCCTGCTTGAATTGGTGTATCGTATTCATCAATAAGAATTACAACTTTTTGATTGTGGAAGCGGAATAAATATTCGCTCAATTTTTTAATACTCCTTTGAAAATCAGTTTCTTTTGCAGATCTATCTACTATTTCATTGTATTCCGATTGTTCAATTGTTGACATTAAGTCGCCAGCAAGTAGATAAATGTGCCTTCTATACAAATCAGATAATTCAGCGGCAATCAATTCATAACACTTATTCCACGTTTTCTCTTTTGCGTCTTTGAAACTTAAAAAGATAACAGGAAATTTTGCATACTTATCTTTTATTTCGTTTTCTGTTTGCCAAATATTAAGGTTTAGAAATAAGTTTTCATTTTGAGATTGGTTAATATCAAAGAAATATTTTAGCATTGATAAATTTAAAGTCTTTCCAAATCTTCTTGGACGGGGTAATAAAATTACTTGTTTTTGCGCTTTGATAACTTCCTTTATCAATAACGATTTATCAACAAAGTAGTTGTTGTTCTCAATTATACTTTTAAAATCTGAATTGCCAAGGTCTAACTCTTTCATTCCTTTTGTATTTTTATAGAAAATTTTTACTGCATTGTATCCAAAAATAAAATATATTCATTGATTGTTGTATCCAAGTGTTTGTTGGTCTGTTTTTGATTGAGGACAAGGTCATTGCTTCCACCATCTTCAGTTCCGACCCCAAAACAACCTTGCGCAAGTACGAATCGAATGCCCACCTCCACAAGCCCGCGCCAGGCCATCAAAATTAGAATCGGCTGCTTGGGGAAGTTCGGGAGGCGATGGGCCCAAGTCAAATTTACGGACAAAATTTTGGAAAAGCAAGTCCAGGGGCGCGTTTTCTGGCTCGAAGCCGCGGGGGAGCGGTTGCCCTGGGCAACCGCAAGGCATTGTCTGTCAATGCAAAAGCCTGCGCTTGCGGGTGAGCGGGCGGGTTTGGGGGGCCTAGGGGAACCGCTTGGGGAGAAAATCCGCGCCAAAATGTCATGGACGAGGATGATCCGTTCGAAAAACTGGCTAACTTGTATCCGATTGCCACGGAACGGAACGCGGACGGCAAGCAGTTCGCTCCGGCTTCCTTGGCCCTTGCAAAGCATTTCGCCCGAAACGTCAAGCCCGTAGCCACTATGCTAAGCCCAGAACTGGAAAAAAAGATACCCTTGGCCGCCTTCCAGATGTTCCGCGACTGGACGGACGAAGCCCAAGAGGAGTTCCCAAAGTTAGATTTTACGATCCTCGACGAGAGTGTCCTGGTCGAGAACCTTTACGCCGCCTTCCGGAACGGTGCCGAAGATTTGCTCAAGGTCAATCGCTCCGAGGAGGCCAAACGGAAAAGCGACTTCGACCTCGCTTTCTCGGGCTATGCCTCAAAGAAACTCGACGCGCTGTGGATGCACGCCTACATCCGGCGGCGGACAGACGAATACAAGATTTTCGCCTTGCTCGGGCTGGCTTGTCTGTACTTCAACACCAACGAGCACGCCATGCGCTGGGTCCATGACGAATACATGAAGGCCATGGGGATGGACAGGAACTTCGAGCGTTTCGACCCGCAGGTAGAGCCGGTGGACCTGGAGTCCATCAGGAAGAGTCTCTTGGGCCTGCGATTCGAGCCGCCCATTCCGGCCAATGGCCTGCCGATCCTGACGGCCTTGGAGAAGCCGATGATGGATTACGGGGTGCGGATGCTAAAGTTCAATCCGAAATTGATGCAGAAAAGCATCGGCGAATATTTCACGCCCTGGGAGCTAAGGGAGCTGCGGTTGCACTTCGAGGGCGAGTTGCTGGAGGGGAAGGACTGAGCGGGCTCAACCGCCGGGCCAGCGCCGCGCGGCCTCGGGGTCGAAGGGGCGGTGCGCGACGAAGTGGGTGTGCAGGTCCTGGGCGACGGTCTGGGTGATGTCCCAGAGGTCCACCTTGCCGCGCCAGTCGGCGGGGATTGCCCTGTCGCCGAGCATGGCCCCGAGGATGTTGCCGGCGATGGCGCCGGTGCTGTCGGAGTCGCCGCCGTGGTTGACGGCCAGCAGCAGGCAGGCCCGCGGGTCGTCGGGGAAGCGCAGCACGCTGTAGAGGGCCATGGCCAGGGCCTCCTCGCCGACCCAGCCTTGCCCGACCTGCTCGATCTGCTCGGGGCTGGGCTCGCCGGTGCGGGCCAGGAGGCGGGCTTTTTCGAGGGCGTGGAGGGTTTCCTCGTGCTTTTCGCGCTCGCGGAGCAGCGCGTCGGCCACGGCTTGGGCCTGCTCGAGGGAGCGCCCGCGGACCAGCTCGGCCACGAGCGCGGCCAGGTAGCCGGCCGAAAGGTAGCCCGAAGGGTGTCCGTGGGTGATGGCGGCGGCCTTGGCTCCCCAGTCGAAGGCCAGGCGGGCGTCGCGCCAGAAGGCCAGGCCGACGGGGGCCGCGCGCATGACTCCGCCGCATCCCTTGCTGTTGTTGATGGGCATGGCCACGGTGCCGGCGGTCCCGCTGGCCAGCGCGCTCACGCAGGTGTTGCCGGGCGCCCGCCGGTGGAAGAGCTCGGGGCGCTGGAGCAGCAGACCGCTGCCGGGAGCCGCTCCCAGGGGGTGGCCCTGGGTGTGCAGCCAGCGCAGGTACGAGTGGTGGAGGATGTCGGGCAGCGCGCCGGGGATGCCCTTTTCCAGCTCGCGGTTCAGGGCGCGCAGGAGGGCCTCGGCCGTGAAGAGCGTCATCTGGGTGTCGTCGGAGGCGGCTGTGCCTTCGGGGCGCAGGTCGTCGAGCCCGGCGGGGCCGAACTGCTGGCGTATCCGCTCGAGCTTGTCGAACTCGATGAGGTAGCCCAGGGCGTCGCCCACGGCGCCGGCCAGCAGGCATGCCTCGAAGCGGTCGCGGGAAGGGAGGTTCATGTCCATGGGTTTTGCGCTTGGGGGGTGGGGTCGAGGAAGTAGCGGTCGAGCCACTCGCGGAAGGCTGCCTGGCCGCCTCCTTGGCGGAGCACGACGTGGGCCTCTTGGCGGACGGCCTCGATGGCGTCGGCGGGGCAGGCCGTGAAGCCGACGGCGCGCATGGCCTCGAGGTCGTTGAGGTCGTCGCCGATGTAGGCCACCTGGCGGAGCTCGATGCCGAGCTGCTGGCACCATTGGCGCAGGGTTTCGAGCTTGGGCTCGCGGCCGACGTGGACCAGGTCGCAGCCGAGCATCTTGGCCCTGTCGAGGACCACTTGCGGGGCCAGGCTGTGGCTGAGCAGGGCGAAGAGGTAGCCTTTTCGGCGCAAGAGCTTGGCTCCCAGGCCGTCGCGGGCATGGAAGCGCTTGAAATGGTCGCCTTTCTCGGTCATGTAGATGCCTCCGTCGGTCAGGGTGCCGTCCACGTCGGCCACCACCAGGCGGATTTCGGAAGGGTCGGTGTGCATGCGGTCGCTGGGTCTTTGCATTTCCGTTAGAATGTAGCCAGAACTTGACCAGACGCCCAAGGGCCCGCGGGCATTTCGCGCCGGGGCGGCCGCTCAGAGCTCGATCCGCTCGTCGTTCTTGTCGAAGAAGTAGAACTCGAAGAGGGAGTAGGAGGGGTCGGAGACGACTTTGAGGCGGACCTTGAAGTTGACCCACCACTTGACCTTTATGGAGTAGGCGCCCTGGTTGATGTAGGCGGCCACGAAGGGGTGCGCCTTGAGGGTGAGCTTCTGGTGCTTGAGCTTCTGGACGATGTACTGGAGGTTGTTGTTGATTTCGTCCACCACGAGGATGGGCGGGCTGGACTCGCCGGTGCCTCGGCAGACGGGGCACTGCTCGGTGGTGTCGATGTTCATCTCGGGGCGCACGCGCTGGCGGGTTATCTGCATGATGCCGAACTTGCTCAGGGGCAAGATGTTGTGCTTGGTCCGGTCGAGGGCCATGGCCTCCTTCATCTTGTCGTAGAGCTTCTGCTTGTTGTCGGCGCTGGCCATGTCGATGAAGTCCACGACGATGATGCCTCCCATGTCGCGCAGTCGGAGCTGCCGAGCGACTTCCTCGGCGCATTGCATGTTGACTTCCAGGGCGTTGGTCTCCTGGTCGTTGGCCTTTCGGATCCGGTTTCCGCTGTTGATGTCGATGACGTGCAGGGCCTCGGTGTGCTCGATGACCAGGTAGGCTCCGTTCTTGATGGTAACGGTCTTTCCGAAGAGGGACTTGATCTGCTTGGTGATGCCGAAGTGCTCGAAGATGGGCCGGGGTCCTTCGTAGTGCTGGGCGATGTCGGTCTTGTCGGGGGCGATGCTGCCGATGTACTCGAGGATTTCCTTGTGGAGGAGCTCGTCGTTGACGAAGATGTTGTGGAAGGTGTTGTTGAGCAGGTCGCGCAGGATGGCCGAGGTGCGGTTGAGCTCGCCGATGATGCGCTTGGGGGCTGCCATCATGCGCATGTTCTGGAAGGGCTTCTCCCACTTTTCGATGAGCTCGCGGAGCTCGGCGTCGAGCAGGGCGGCCTTCTTGCCCTCGGCCACGGTGCGGATGATGACGCCGTAGTTTTCGGGTTTGATGCTGGTTATCAGGCGCTTGAGCCTTGCCCTTTCTTCGGCGGACTTGACCTTGGTGGAGACGGACACCTTTTGGGAGAAGGGGATGAGCACCAGGTTGCGCCCGGCGATGGAGACTTCGGACGTTAGCCTGGGGCCCTTGGTGGAGATGGGCTCCTTGGCGATCTGGACGACGATCTTCTGGCCTGGGGCGATGACGTCGGAAATCTTGCCGGCCTTCTCGATGTCGGGGACCAGCTCCAGCTCGTCGAGCTTCGCGGTGAACTCGACCTTTCCTTCGAGGGCCTGGTTGAGGTACTTGTTGAGCGACTGGAACTGGGGCCCCAGGTCGAGGTAGTGGAGGAAGGCGTCCTTTTCGTAACCGACATCGACGAATGCGGCGTTGAGTCCGGGCATGATTTTCTTCACCTTTCCCAGGTAGATGTCTCCGACGTTTCCGGAGAAAGTCGGGTTTCGCTTCTCTTTGCTCAGTTCGACCAGCCGCTTGTCTTCGAGCAGGGCGATGGTTACGTCGGATGCGGTTACGTTGATGACTAGCTCGTTGTTCACGGCGCGGACGCGTTAAGGCCCCGTCGGGTAGGACAGGGGCAGTGTCGGGGTGTGCGGGAGGGGATTTTGGCAGGAGGAGTCAGAGCCGGGGAGCCATTTTCTGGCCCGGCGCATAGACGCACGGAGTCGAGGATCTTGGGGCGTCCCTCGGGTCTTCGTGCGGAGGTGTGTGGGGGGAGGCGATTCCTGGACTTTCGAGGAGCTTCCGTTGGGCAGTGCCGGGCCGGTGGGGGCAGGGCGTGCCGCGAAGTTGGGGAAGCCTTGTGGGGCAAGGAGTTGCGCCTGCTGAACGACAAACCTAGAGAAGCTTCCACAGGCCTTCGTAGGATTGTGTCAGGAAGCTGCTCTAGGTTCGCGGAGTTCAAGAAGGTAGAAGCCAGGCCTGGCGTCATTTCTTCTTCTTGTGCCTGTTTTTGCGCAGACGCTTTTTCCGTTTGTGGGTGGCCATTTTATGTCTTTTCCGTTTTTTTCCGCAAGGCATGGCGTTGAGAATTAAAAGGTTAGGGAAATGGGATTAGCTTTTCTGGTTCACTTCGGCGGCGGGCAGCTTTGTCTTGACTTTCGTGACGAAGGTCTTGGCAGGCTTGAAGGCCGGGATGAAGTGCTCGGGGATGATGATGGTCGTGTTCTTGGAAATGTTACGGGCGGTCTTCTCGGCGCGCCTCTTTACCACGAAGCTGCCGAAGCCGCGGAGGTAAACGTTTTTCCCTCTCACCAAGGAACCCTTGATGATGTCCATGAACGCCTCGACAGTCTTTTGAACGGTTACCTTCTCGATTCCCGTGTTCTTTGCGATATCGTTGACGATGTCAGCCTTAGTCATTTTTTAACTCGTTTTAAAACAACAACTTGGAGCATTTTTTACGGACTGCAAATATAAATCGATTTCGAAGATTAGGAAACTTTGGGAGAACTATTCCTGAAAAAGATTCATGCCGAACAGCGCCGCGGTTCCAGCCGCGCTCCTCCGGCTTGCTGAAACGGCCCGCAAAGATAAGGTTTTTGTTCAAACCCGAAACACCTGGGGCAAATTTCTTGCGCACAAGGCTTTGAGCCTTACTATTGCTCGAATCTGCCCCGGGGTGAACATCGATGCCCGATTCTGCCTAACTTTGGGCTTTCATTCCCTATAACCTAAATTTCACTCCTCATGAAAAAGTCATGGTTTCAAAGTCTGGCCTTCGGGCTGACGATCGGCGGAGCGCTGCTCCTATCATCTTGTGGTGGACAGAGCGGCACCGAGACCCCCGCCACCACCGAGGGCGAGCAGGCCACCGAGCAGCCTGCCGAGCCCGTCGAGCAGGTGGCCGAGGCCGGCACCAACCTCGCGGCCGGCAAGATCATCTACGAGCGGTCTTGCCAGATGTGCCACCAGGCCAACGGTGAGGGCATCGCCGGGACCTTCCCGCCCCTGGCCAAGTCCGACTACCTGCTGGCCGACAAAGCCCGCGCCATCGTCCAGACCGTCAACGGCTCTGACGTGCCCATCACCGTCAACGGCACCGAGTATCCTGGTGGCACCATGGTCCTGACCCAGCCCCTGACCAACGAGGAGGTCCGCGACGTGGTCAACTACATCCTCAACTCATGGGGCAACGACGGCGGGACCGTCACGCTCGAAGAGGTTGAGCTGGCCCTGGCCAAGAAGTAGGCCGATGGGTTTCCCTCGGGTCGGGCAAGGCCCCTGGCCGGGATCGGCCGGGGGCCTTTTCCTTGCCCTGCCAGCCCCAGGGCTTGACATATGTCAACGGCCCCGCTGCTTTTGAGCACCTGGCGCTCCCGATTTGTGGGGCTTTTTTTATTTTGCCCGCCAAATAAAAGACCTAGTCATGCCTAAATCCCTTGTCCTCATCTTTCTCCTGCTTTTCCCCGGGTGGGTTTCCGCCCAGGCAGGGCAGTATCCCGAGCTGCCCAACGTGGGCATCTACGAGCGCCTCGACTCGATGGTGCCCGACCGGGTGCCCCTGGTCCTCTCGACGGGCGAGGCCGCCGAGCTGCGCGCCCTGATCGACAAGCCCACCTTCGTGGCCTTCGTCTATTACACCTGCCCGGGCATCTGCAGCCCGCTGCTGGACGGGGTGGCCGCCCTGATCGACCAGTCGCAGCTCGTGCTGGGCCAGGACTACCAGGTCATCGTCATCAGCATCGACCCCGAGGACACGCCCGCGCTGGCGGCCCAGAAGAAGCGGAACTACCTGGGGCAGATCGGCAAGCCCATCGACGCGGCCTCCTGGGTCTGGACCACCACCGACAGCGCCACCGTGCAGCGCGTGACCCGGGCCCTTGGCTTCGGCTTCCAGAAGGTCGAGGGCGAGTTTTTGCACACCGCGAGCCTGGTGGCCGTCAGCCCGGAGGGGAAAATCACCCGGTACCTCTATCCTGGCAGCAGCCAGTACAACGACCGGCTCAGCTTCCTGACCATGGATGTGAAAATGGCTGTGGTTGAGGCGAGTAGGGGCATTTCGACCCCATCCTACAACAAAGTCCTGGCCTATTGCTACAGCTTCGATCCCGAGGGGAGGAAGTACGTTTTCAACATCACCAAGGTAATCGGCACCGTGATCATTTTTTTCGCTCTCCTATTTTTCCTTATTTTGGTCTTCAAAAAGAAGGAAAATGCTTCAGAGCAGGTGAACCATTAACAACCGTCATAAACCAACCTCTCCTATGAAAGAACTAGATGGAACTGAGTATGTGAGTTTCTACGAGTCAGGGAAGAAAGGCTTCATCGGGTGGATTACATCGACCGACCACAAGCGGATCGGCCTTTTGTATTTCTACTCGCTCACGGCTTTCTTCCTCACGGCCGTGATGCTCGGGCTGGTGATGCGGCTCGAGCTGCTGACCCCCGAGGGCAACCTTGTGGAGCCCCAGACCTACAACGGCATCTTCACGCTCCACGGCGTGATGATGATCTTCCTGTTCGTGATCCCGGGCATCCCGGCCGTGTTCGGCAACATCGCCATGCCCATCATGATCGGGGCCAAGGACGTCGCCTTCCCACGCCTGAACCTCATGTCGTGGTACATGTACGTGGCCGGGGCGTTCATCGCCCTGAGCACGCTGGTCGTCGGCGAGCTGCCCGACACGGGCTGGACCTTCTACGCTCCTTACAGCGTCGAGATGGGCAACAACGTCATCCTGGCGGCCCTGGCGGCCTTCATCCTGGGCTTCTCGTCGATCCTGACGGGCCTGAACTTCCTGACCACCATCCACCGGCTGCGCGCCCCCGGCATGAAGTGGTTCGACATGCCGCTCTTCGCCTGGGCGCTATACGCCACGGGCTGGATCCAGTTGCTGGCCACTCCCGTGGTGGGCATCACGCTGCTGATGCTGGTGGCCGAGAAGGCCCTGGGCGTCGGCCTGTTCGACCCGGCGCTGGGCGGCGACCCGGTTCTCTACCAGCACCTGTTCTGGATCTACTCGCACCCGGCGGTTTACATCATGGTGCTCCCGGGCATGGGCGTGGTCTCCGAGATCATCCCGGTCTTCGCCAAGCGCAAGATCTTCGGCTACAAGGCCATCGCCTACTCGAGCCTGGCCATCGCCTTCGTGGGCTACTTCGTCTGGGGCCACCACATGTACACCTCCGGGATGAGCGGCCCCGCGCGGGTCATCTTCTCGGTGCTGACCTTCCTGGTGGCCATTCCCAGCGCCATCAAGGTGTTCAACTGGCTGGCCACGCTCTACAAGGGCTCCATCGACCTGGGCGCGCCGCTGCTGTACACCCTGGGCTTCATCTTCCTGTTCCTGATCGGCGGGCTCACGGGCCTGGTCAACGGGGCGCTGGCCGCCGACATCCACCTGCACGACACCTACTTCGTGGTGGGGCACTTCCACTACGTGATGTTCGGGGGCACGGGCTACGCGTTCTTCGCGGCCATGCACTACTGGTTCCCGAAGATAACCGGCCGCGTCTATAGCCAGAGCGCCGCCAAGACGGCCTTCTGGGTGCAGTTCGTGGGCTTCAACATGCTCTATTTCCCGATGCTCATCCTGGGCATGATGGGCATGCCGCGGCGCTACTACAGCTACCTGCCCGAGTTCGAGTTCTGGAACCAGGTCTCCACCCTGGGCTCGTGGGTGATGGTGGCCGGCCTGCTGGCGATGTTCGGCATCCTGGCCCGCGCGTGGAACCACGGCGAGCGCGTGGGGCGCAACCCCTGGGGCGGCCTGACCCTCGAGTGGACGGTCGAGTCCCCGCCGACCTTGTTCAACTTCGCCAAGATACCCGTGGTGTCCCATGGCCCTTACGACTACGACAAGATAGACATGACCCAGCCCGAGGAGGCCCGGGCCTGACCGCGAGGCCCAGGGCCGTCCGTCCGGCGCGACCCGCGCCGGGCGGCCCCCGGGCGCCTTTCCCTGCCCCATGAAACAATCCATCCACCCAACTAGAACACCAAGCAAATGGCACAAGCAGCAGAACTGCACCTGACAGAGGCCCACGCCGAGCATGACGAGCACCGCGACGACATCGGCTCGAAGCTGGGCATGTGGTTTTTCCTGTTCACCGAAATCCTGCTTTTCGGAGGTCTCTTCATCGTCTATTCCGTCTATCGCTTCAAGCACGCGGAGGCCTTCGCCACCGCCTCGGCGGAGCTCGACGTCTTCATCGGCACGATCAACACCCTGGTGCTCATCACCAGCAGCATGACGGTGGCCATGTCCATCAGCGCCATCCAGCGCAAGAAGCCCCGGCTGGCCATCAACCTGCTGTGGTTCACCATCTTCTGCGCAGGGGTCTTCATGTTCAACAAGTACTTCGAGTGGGGGCACAAGTTCGACCACGGCATCTACCCGGGCTCGTCGATCTTCCCGGGCGGCTCCACGGCCCGCGAGGCTTGGCAGGTCACGCCTTCGGAGGTCTTCGCCCCGGCCGAGGGCATGTTCTTCGTGCTCTACTACCTGATGACGGGGCTGCACGGCCTGCACGTCATCATCGGCTCCATCTTCATCATCGTCATCATCGCCAAGATCAAGCGGGGCACGCAGTCGCACGACAACTTCGCCCAGCACGAGAACGCCGGCCTCTACTGGCACTTGGTGGACCTGATCTGGATCTACCTCTTCCCGCTGATGTACCTGATCTGAAAATGCCAACCCTTTAAAAGCAACTTGAAATGAGCGACAATCACGAGGCGCACGCGCACCACATCTCCAGCTTCACCTTCCTGGCCTGGATCTGGGTCGGCCTGCTGGTGTTCACGGCCATGACGGTCTTCCTGGCCGACGTACAGTTCTCTGGCAGCTTGGGCATCCTGGTGGCCATGGCCATCGCCACCCTGAAGGCCTTCCTGGTGGTCTATTACTACATGCACCTGAAGTTCGACAGCAAGGTGTTCAGCATCATGGTCGGCATCTGCTTCGCGGTCTTGGCCGTGGTCATCTTCGTCACCTTCCTGGACTACATCTTCCGCTGAGCCGAGTCCTGATCCCAAAATTCCAACGCAATAAAAATACGATACATGATATTGTACGCAGCGAATTTCGTCGAGGAGGTTGATTTGGCCTTCTACGTCATCTATGGCATGTCCATCCTCCTGCTGCTGCTCATGACGGCCTTCATGGTCTGGGCGGTGGTCAAGTTCAACAAGAAGAAGCACCCCAAGCCCGAGCACGTGCCCGACAACACCAAGCTGGAGGTGACCTGGACCGTCATCCCCGTGATCCTGGTGTTCGTCATGTTCTACTACGGCTGGGCCGGCTACCAGCCCATGCGCGACTTCCCTGACCAGGCGATAACCATCGATGCCACGGGCCGCATGTTCGACTGGAGCTTCAAGTACGAGAACGGCAAGGCCAACAACGAGCTCATCGTGCCCGTGGGGCAGAACGTCATCGTGAACCTCTACTCGCCCGACGTGCTGCACAGCCTCTACATCCCCGCCTTCCGCCTCAAGGAGGACGTGGTGCCCGGGGTGGACAACCGCATGTGGTTCCAGGCCATGGAAGAGGGCACCTACGACATCTTCTGCGCCGAGTACTGCGGGGCGAGCCACTCGTACATGCTCAGCAAGGTCAAGGTCCTCAGCCAGGCCGACTACGACGCCTGGCTGGCCGAGGTGCCCGACCTCGAGGGCGACCCCGCGGCCGCCGGGGAGGCCCTCCTGCAGCAGCAGGGCTGCCAGGCCTGCCACTCCTACGACGGCACCGCCCGCGTGGGGCCGACCTTCAAGGGCCTCTGGAACTCGACCCGCGTGGTGGTGACCCCCGAGGGGGCCACGCGCGAGGTGCGCGCCGACGAGGCCTACATCACCGCGGCCATCTACAAGCCCAACGACCAAGTGGTCCAGGGATTCAACCCGAACATGATGCAGTCCTACGACGGCCGCATCACCCAGGAGCAGGTGGCCCAGATCATCGAGTACCTCAAGAGCCTGGAATGACGAACCTCCCGCCCAGGCGGGAAACGGACGCGCGGCCGGGCGGAAAATACTTTTCCGCCCGGCCGTTTTTTTTGGTTACTTCGCGCCTGAAACAACGATTGAGGAGGAAGATGAGAGACATCATGGAGCTGGCCAAAGTACGCGTGATCACCGCGGTGGCCTTGACGACATTCCTGGGCTACGTCCTGGCGCGCCAGGGTTTCGACTGGGGATTCTGGCCTTCCACCCTGGGCATTTTCCTGCTGGCGGCCGGCTCGGCGGCCTTGAACCACTACCAGGAGCGCGACGTGGACGGGCTGATGGACCGCACCAAGAACCGCCCCTTGCCCAGCGGGCGGATGCGTCCTGCCGTGGCGATGTTGTGGGCCGTATTGTTCTCGCTCTCGGGCCTTGCGATGCTCTACTGGCTGGCCAACCTGACGGCCGCCCTGCTGGGCCTGCTGAACCTGGTCTGGTACAACGCCATCTACACTCCCCTGAAGAAGGTTACGCCCTTCGCGGTGGTTCCGGGCTCGGTGGTGGGCGCGCTGCCCCCGATGGTGGGCTGGGTGGCCGGGGGCGAGCATTGGCTGGACATCCGCATCCTGATGGTGGCCTTCTTCTTCTTCATCTGGCAGATCCCCCACTTCTGGATGCTCGTCATCAAGCTGGGCAAGCAGTACGAGGCCGCGGGCTTCCCTTCATTGACCCAGCGCATGAGCCCCAGCCAGATCAAGGGAATGTCGCTGCCTTGGGTGTTCGCCACTGCTCTGAGTGCTAACATGTTGCCATTTTTCGGGGTCACGCATTCCCGCATCATCGCCGCCGTCCTGCTGCTGGCGGCCCTTTGGCTGGTGGCGTGGTTCGCCCGGCAGGTGCAGTTCCACCGCGAGGAGATGGATCCCCGCCAGGGTTTCATGAAGATCAACTACTTCACCCTCACGGTGATGGTGGCCCTGGTGGTGGACGCCCTCTCCTCCTTGGTTTGAGCAGGTTGCAGTTTTGTCAAATTTGGCGGGTCGCCCAAGAGTTTCTGCCAAAAGATTTTATCTTTGCGGGCTATGAAAATCCGATGAAGGAATGAAGAGAATTGCGTTTGCGCTGCTGGCCGCCATGTTCGCCCCTAGCTTGGCCCTGGGCCAGTTTTTCACCTCGGGCGGGGCGGGAACCCAGATGTACCTCCAGGACGCGACCACCGGCGTGGTCCGCGAGCGCGGCGCGGCCAGGGTCGAGGGCAGCCCTTACTGGGCAGGCGACTACGGCGATGCCACCATCCATTTCAGGGATGGTGGCTATTTCCTGGGCCAGGCCCGCTACGACGGCGTCCATGACCTGCTCGAGGTGCCTTTCGAGGGCGAGCCGTTCAACCTCAAGAGCAGCCTGGTTTCCAGCGCCGAGCTCACGGATCCGCAGACGGGCCAGAAGTGCGTCTTCATGAACGGCTTCGGCCGTTTCGAGGGCGTGGAGGACTTCCACTTCTTCATCGTCCACCACCAGAGCGAGCAGTACGTGCTGCTGGAGCGCTACCGGAAGATCTTCTCGGAGCAGTTCGCCAACGGCTACAACACCACCGAGAAGGTCCACCGCTATGTTACCGACTCGCGGCTGCTCCTGGGTCGCGGCGACCAGTTGGAGGAAGTCGTCCTGCGCAAGCGCCGGATCCTTGAGCTTTTCCCCGAGTCGGCCGCCGCGATCGAGGACATGGTCAAGGAGCGGGGCCTGTCTTACGACGAGGTCTCGACCGTGGTGGCCATCCTCTTGTTCATGGAGAGCCGCAACCCCTGATTCCGCCAGACCCAAGCCATGCCCAACGCCGAGCACCACCAGAAGATACGTTCCATCGGGGAGGTTCCCTGGGACAACCAGCAGATCCGGGAAGCGATTCCGGAGTTCCTGAAGCTGTACCGGCAGCGCCCCCACGCCGACAACACCGGGGGGATGAAGTCGCCGCACATGTTCGCCACCTGGTTCATGCTGCGCCAGATCAAGCCTGGCTGGGTCCTCGAGAGCGGCGTCTGGAAGGGCCAGGGCACCTGGTTGCTCGAGCAGTCCGTGCCCGAGGCCAGCCTGGTCTGCATCGAGCCCGTGCCTCGCCACATCGAATGGCGGTCCGAGAAGGCCACGTACCTGACCGAGGATTTCACCCAGCGGCGCTGGGAGGAGGTCAACAAGGCCCGCGCGCTGCTCTTCTTCGATGACCACCAGAACGCGTTCGAGCGGTTGAAGGCGGCCTACAAGCTGGGTTTCAAGCACTTGATTTTCGAGGACAACTATCCGGCCAGCCAAGGCGACTGCTACTCGCTCAAGAAGGCCTTCATGGAGTCGGGCTTCAAGCCCAAGGTTTCCGGCCTTTCGGGCAGGCTCCGGCAGTTGGTCCGGCCCGAGGAGGCCATCGAGCCGAACAAGGCCGACGCCGCCTTCCTGCAGGCCGTCGTCAAGACCTACTACGAGTTCCCGCCCGTCTGGAAGACCGCCAAGACCCGCTGGGACGACGACTGGACCGACGCCTGCTACCCGACGCCCGAGCCGCTCTACGACAAGGCGCTGGCCCCCCAGTTGAAAGTCTTCGTAGAAGAAGCCCAGTCCTACACGTGGATCTGCTACGTGGAGCTGGCCTGACCAACAAGCTAGAAACCCACCTGTTTTCGAGACGCATGGAAGAAGCCCTCGACACGATTCGTCAGATCAACTGGTTCCTGGATCCCATCAAGGACGGTGTGATGTTTTTCCTGGCCACACCCGGCGGGAGGCGTTGGCTGCTGCTCCTTCTGCTGCTGTACGTGGCCTTGGCTTCCTGGCGCGGGATCGCCCGCGAGGCCCTGGCGCACAAGGCCGCCGAGCGCAACCTCTATGCCCGGCCGCCCCTGCTCTCGCAGCTCCTGATCGTGGGCGCGGTCATGTTCCGCACCCTGGCCGGGCTGGTGACCCAATTGCCCATGATCCTCTCGGTGGTGCTGGTGCTGATGCTGTTCACGGGCCTTTCGGCGGGGCTCACGACCGTGGACGAGTACTTCAGCAACCGCGAGCGCATCCGCGAGCTCTCGCAGGCCCTGCGGCACCTGGACCAGGAGTTCAAGGTGGCCGAGATCGAAGTGGTGGACTTCAAGGAGAACACCACTTTCCTGGAGTTCAGGATCTACGACTACGCCGGCACCGGCGCGGCGGCCGACACGCTGGCCATCGACCTGGTCGGCAACGAGATCTTCATCGACGCCGTCGTGCTCAACTTCGACTACGCGCTGATCGAGACGGGCCAGAAGATCAACCTGACCCTTCCGTACCGGGTTTACTCGAACCTTGTGCCGCCGCAAGACGGCAAGCCGCTCCAGCTCTCGGGCTCGGACACCTTGGGCATCCCCCTGATGTTCAACCGCGAGCAGAGCCAGATCTACGGCATGGACCGGGCGACTTTCCAGGAGCACGTGGCGCACGTGGCCACGCTGGCCCGCGACCCTGAGGCGGCCAGGGCCGAGGGGGTGCGCTCCATCCAGGGCAACGCCGTCCGGCAGGTGATGTTCAAGGGCCAGCGCTGGAGCCTATGGTCGCTGCAGACCGGCGGGATAGCCCTTCGCCGCGAGCAGACCGTCTGGTCCGCCGAGCCGATCCCGGGCCTGTAGCCGGGCTTCACGTTTTTCATCGCGGGGCGGCATGGGCAACAACGACTGGAAGCGGTACCTGATGATCGGGCTGGGGACAGGCCTGCTCGCGCTCGTGGTCTGGGTGGCCAAGCCCTTGATCGCCTACATCCTGATCTCGGGCGTCATCTCGCTGATGGGGCAGCCTTTGGTGGCGCTGTTCTGCCGGCTGAGCGTCCTGGGCTGGAGGCCGTCGCGGTCGCTGAGCGCGGGCCTGGCCATCCTGATGGCCTGGCTTCTTCTGCTGGCCTTCTTCCGCTTCTTCATCCCCCTTATCGTCCAGGAGGCCGAGAGCATTTCCAACCTGGACGTGCAGGCCATCCTGCTGAGCCTCCAGGAGCCCATGGAGCGTTTCCAGGCCTTCTTCGGGATGGACCACCCCGGGCGCGAAAACGTGACCATCGAGACCTATGTGGGCGAGAAGATCGTCTCGCTGATCAACTTCTCGAACGTCTCCGACTTCTTCTCCTTCCTGGCCACCCTGCTGGGCGACCTGTTCATCGCGGCCTTCTCCATCTCCTTCATCTCCTTCTTCTTCCTGAAGCACAGCAACCTGCTGGCCCATGTCATCCTGGTGCTTACCCCCGAGCGCCACCTTCTGCCCACCCGGCACGCCATGGTTTCGATCAACAGCCTGCTCAAGCGGTACTTCCTGGGTGTGGCGATCGAGGTCTCGCTGGTCATCCTGCTGCTTTCGCTGGGCATGTGGCTGGTGGGCATCGAGGCCGAGCGGGCCATCGTGATCGGCTTCTTCGCCGGGGTGCTGAACGTGATCCCCTACCTTGGTCCTTTGATAGGCTACATCATCGCCACCTTCCTGGTGCTGGTGACCAATCTCGAGCTGCCGTTCTTCAACGAGCTGCTGTTCCTGGCCCTGGAGGTGACGGTCGTCTTCGGGCTGGTCCACCTGGTGGACAACGTGCTTTTCCAGCCCCTGATCTACTCGAGCAGCGTCCATGCCCATCCGCTGGAGGTTTTCCTGGTGATTTTGCTGGCCGGGCATATGGCCGGGATAGCGGGCATGATCCTGGCCATTCCGGCATACACGATCTTGCGGGTGGTGGCCAAGGAGTTTTTCCACCAATACAAATTTGTGGAGGAGCTCACTCGAAATATTTGACACACAAGGATCTTGATGAAGGCCGACATGTTTAGAAACAAGTTTTGGGAAGGGCTTTTCCGACTTATCTTCGCGGAGTCGCCTCCGGGAATTGGACTTGGCCGTCCTATTTTCCTCCGCTTTTATTTGGAACCATTCTAAATAAAAAACGACTCCGGCTAGGGATCTAACTTTTTATAGGTATTTTTTACTTTTGGATGCTGAAAATTCCAAGGCAACACCCCAAGAATCGCAACCATTTCAAATCAGAAAGAAATCATGGAGAAGGAAAAAGATACATCGCGGAGGGATTTCCTCAAGACCAGCCTCGCGGTGGGCGTGGGCAGCCTGTTGGGAGCGGCCGCCCTGGGGCAGGAGAGCCTCGCCTCGGAAGACTCGCCCACCCCGGCCGTCCCATCGGGCCAGAAGGTCCGCGTGATGACCGCCGATGGCAAGGTCGCCGAGATTGACGCCGCCCTGCTGGCCAACAAGCGCAAGTGCTCCGAAGAGGAGCTGGAGTTCTTCATGTTCGGGAAGGACCAGAAGGAAAAGTTCAAACAAGGAGAAGAATAAATCCACAAATCGCTGAACCACAATGGCGCACGACAACCACGACTACGATTCCCGGAGGGATTTCCTGAAAGCCGGGGCGGCATTGGCCGCCGGCTCCGTTTTGGCCGGGGCGGCCATCGTCTCCTCCGTCACCTTCGAGAAGCACAAGGCTGATGCCGACAAAAAGACCATCTCCAACAAGATCAAGGTCCTGACCGAGGATGGGCACATCGCCGAGGTGGACGCCAACGGGCTGGAGGCCATTCCCGTGAGCCACGAGTCGCTCGACGAGATGCAGCGCCGCGGCCGCGAAGGCCTGGCCGGCAAGAAATGGGCCATGGTCATCGACCTCTCGAAGTGCCGCAACGCCCGCATGTGCATGGCCTCCTGCCAGAACGCCCACGAGCTGCGGCCCGACCAGCACCACATCAACGTGCTGCGCATGAAGGACGCCGAGCACACCGAAGCCTACTTCATGCCCAAGCCCTGCTACCACTGCGACAACCCGCCCTGCACCAAGGTCTGCCCCGTCAACGCCACCTTCAAGCGCCAGGATGGCATCGTGCTGATCGACAACCACCGCTGCATCGGCTGCCGCTTCTGCATCGCCGGATGCCCCTATTCCGCCAGGGTCTTCAACTGGGAGGAGCCCTACACCTACGACCGCGTCAAGAAGGACTTCCTCACGGCCGACGAGCGCGCCCTCGAAGGCGGCGCCCTCGACGAGGTCGTGGCCCGCAGGCAGGAGGAGCTCGGGGCCCGCACCTACGACGTCGAGCTCAACGTGCCCCAGATGAAGGGAACCATCTCCAAGTGCCTCTTCAGCGCCGACCGCCTGCGCGAGGGCAAGCTGCCCTACTGCGTCTCGGCCTGCCCCAACGGCGTCTATTGGTTCGGCGACCTCAACGAGGACACCGTCACCAACGGGACCACCAAGGAGACCACCCGCTTCAGCAAGCTGCTCCGCGAGAACGCCGGATACACCGTCGGCGAGGAGATGGGAACCAAGCCCCAGGTCTATTACCTGCCGGCCAAGAACCGCCTCTTCCCCTTCGAGTACGACGGCAAGACCGACGTCGAGCACCGCCACTACGACCACGGACACCACCAAAGCTGAGGCGCGCCTCGAGCCCTCCCGAACAAGCCCAATCTTAACCGCTGTCATCCATCATGAAAAAGATAAACGAATCGTCTGAAAACCTCACCTACGACGAGGCCCGCAAGCGTCTGGACGTCATCGAGGAGGACTTGCTGCGTCCGCTCAAGAACCACAACGGGCTCTCGCTCTGGCTCCTGTTCCTGGGCCTGGTCATCGCCTTGGCCGGCTACGCCTACATCACCCAGTTGCAGGAAGGCCTGCACATCTCGGCCATGCGCGACTACGTCTCTTGGGGCATCTACATCTCCACCTTCGTCTTCTTCGTGGCCACCAGCCTGGTGGGCATGCTCATCAGCGCGGTGCTCGGCCTTTCCGGGGCCAGTTGGATCACCCCGATCTCGCGCATCGCCGAAATTGTCGCCGTGGCCTTCATCGCCGTGGCGGGCCTGGCCATCATCGTGGACATGGGCCGCCCCGAGCGCGGCATCTTCTACGTCTTCCTCTACGGCCGGTTCCAGTCGCCCATCCTCTGGGACGCCACCGTCATCCTGGTTTACACCCTGATCAGCGTCTTCCTGCTGATGCTGCCGCTCATCCCGGACATCGCCCTCTGCCGCCGCAAGCTCACCGACGCGCCCAAGTGGCAGCAGACGCTCTACAAGCTCTTCTCCTTCGGCTGGGTAGGCCTGCCCGAGCAGTACAAGATCATCCACAAGTCCATGCGCACGCTGCTCATCCTGATCGTGCCCGTGGCCCTGGGCATCCACACCGTTACCTCCTGGCTCTTCGCCATGACCCTCCGCACCGGTTGGGACTCCACCATCTTCGGGCCCTACTTCGTGGCCGGGGCCTTCCCCGCGGGGGCCGGAGCGGTCATCGTGGCCATGTACTTCTTCCGCAACAACTTCAAGCTCAAGGATTACCTGACTGACCAGCATTTCGACTACATGGGCCGCATCACGGTGCTGGTCTCGGCCGTTTACATCTACTTCAACCTCAACGAGTACCTCGTGCCGGCCTACAAGATGAAGATGACCGACTACGCCCACATCTCCGAGACCCTCTGGGGCGGGCACGCCCTGCTCTTCTGGTCGGTGCAGATCTTCGGGCTGGTGCTGCCCACGCTGATCATGATCTTCAAGGCCGGACGCAGGCCCAAGGTCATGGCCTACCTGGGCGTGTTCATCGTCATGGGCGCCTTCCTTAAGCGCTACCTCATCGTCGTGCCCACGCAGATGCACCCCTACCTGCCCATCCAGAACGTCTCCGAGGAGTTCATGCACTACTCGCCCACGGGGTACGAAGTCGTCATCACGGGCGGGCTCGTGGCCCTGGTGCTGCTGATCATCACCTTCTTCGCCAAGACCGTCCCCATCATGTCCGTCTGGGAACTGGCCGAGGAGCGCGGACTGCTTCATGCCACCATGCCACAGCAAAAAGAAACCGCAGAAGCCTGACCTTCCGACCCTCCAACCGAGAAAACGCATCACAAGATGAAATACGCGATCAACAACCGAGGAAAAGCCCTGGCCGTAGTGGCATTGGCCCTTGCCTCACTAGCCTTCGCAACTGCCCAGTCGCAATGGGACATCCCCGAGGCGGAGGCCCAAGCCCTCAACCCGACGCCCCTGACCCCCGAGAACGTCGAGGCTGGGAAGCTGCTCTACGAGAAGAACTGCCAATCTTGCCACGGCAACCCCGGCAAGGGCGACAACCTGGCCGTCCTCATCCCGCCGCCGCCCGATTTGGGCACGGCCGAGTTCCAGGAGGCCAACACTCCGGGCATGATCTTCCACAAGGTTACCAACGGCATGGGCACCATGCCTTCCTTCAAGCTCTCCATCGCCTCCGACAACGAGCGCTGGTACATCGTCCACTACATCCGCTCCTTCGGCGACCATCCCGAGGACGCTGAGGTGGCCGTGGAAGAGGCCGCCAAGCCTGCCGGAAGCAAGATCGAGATGAGCGTCGAGCTCGGCGCCGATTCCACCCTCATGGCCCGCATCCTCACCACCGATTCCACCGGGGCCAAGGTTCCCGCCGTCGGCGTCGAGGTCAGCTTCTTCGCCAAGCGCTACTTCGGCATGCTGCCCATCGGCGAGGGCGCCGTCAAGACCAACGCCCAGGGGCTGGCCTCCGTCAAGTTCCCGAGCGACTTGCCGGGCGACTCGACCGGCCTGGTGCAGGTGTTCGTCCAGGTCAAGGACGTGGACACCTACGGCAAGGTCGAGGCCGAGCAGGCCGTGCAGTGGGGCATCTCCACCGTGCCCAAGAACCTGCTCGATGACCGCACCCTGTGGACCATCGGCTGGAACGCCCCGCTATGGCTCATCATCACCTACGCCGGCATCCTGGGCATCGTCTTCATCATCTTGGGCGTCGTGGCCCTGAACGTCAAGAAGATGAAGGAGCTGGGCGACAACTACAACGCCAAGAACCCGTGATTCCAACGACATTTTCCAAAGGCACGCCGAACAGCGTGCCTTTTTTGTTTTTGGGAACAATGCCAAAATCCTCACTTCTGATCCAAAACCCTACCGCATGAAAGTCCTGATCGTCGGGGCGGGAGCCCGCGAGCACGCCTTGGCCTGGAAAATCAGCCAGAGCCCCCGCCTGTCCCAATTGTTCGTGGCCCCGGGCAACGCCGGGACGGAGCGCCTGGCCCAGAACGTGCCCATCGCCGCCGAGGATGTCGAGGGCCTGCTCGAGTGGGCCAGCCGCGAGGCCATCGACCTGACCGTCGTGGGGCCGGAGGTGCCCCTGGTCGAGGGCATCGCCGACCGCTTCGCCGCCCGGGGCCTGCGCGTCTTCGGCCCCGACCGGCATTGCGCCGCCCTCGAAGGCAGCAAGGTCTTCTCCAAGGCCTTCATGATCCGACACGGCATCCCCACGGCCCTGCACGCCAGCTTCGGCGACGCCGAGGAGGCCCTGGCCCAACTGGAGCGCTGGCCCCATCCGCTGGTGGTCAAGGCCAGCGGCCTGGCCGCCGGAAAAGGCGTGGTCATCTGCCAAGACCTCGACCAGAGCCGCGAGGCCGTCCGCTCGATCATGCGCGACCGGCGCTTCGGCCAGGCCGGCAGCGAAGTGGTCATCGAGGAGTTCCTCGAGGGCACCGAGGCCTCGCTGCTCTGCCTGGTCAGCGACAACCGCCTGTTCCCGCTCGAAAGCGCCCGCGACTACAAGAAGGCCCTCGACGGAGACCGCGGCCCCAACACCGGCGGCATGGGCTGCTACTCGCCCAACGAGCTGTTCGACCAGCGCCTCGCGGAGCAGGTCGAGCGCGAGGTGCTGCGGCCCACCCGCGCCGCCCTCGAGGCCGAGGGAATGCGCTTCTTCGGCGTGCTCTTCATCGGCCTGATGCTCACCACCGAAGGACCCAAGGTGCTCGAGTACAACGTCCGCTTTGGCGACCCCGAGACCGAGGTCATACTGCCCCGGCTCCGGACCGACCTGCTCGACCTGCTCGAAAAGACCCTGGACGGAAGCCTGCGGCAAGACGACTTGCGCTGGGATCCCAGCCCCTGCGTCACGGTGGTCATGGCCGCGGGAGGCTATCCGGAGGCCTACCAGAAGGGCAAGCCCATCCGCGGCCTCAACCAGGTGGGGCCCGAGGCCATGGTCTTCCATGCCGGCACCCGGAGCCTCGACGGGCAGGTGCTCAGCAACGGCGGCAGGGTGCTCAACGTCACCGCCCTCGCGCCCACCCGCGCGCAGGCCCGCGCCATCGCGTACCAGAACTTGCGCCTGATCCACTTCGACGACTGCTTTTTCCGCCAAGACATCGCGCTTTGACGCTTTTCGGCTTACCTTTGGCCAAAGCCAATCACCAAAATCAAACAACGATGAGAATCCACACCAAGGCGCTCGCCCTGCTGGCCGGCCTGGCAATGGCCGGCCTGGCAATGGCCGGCTCTTGCGCCTCGCCCGAGTCTTCGAGCAATGCAGAAAGCCAGACGCCCACCACCGACACGCTCAGCGTCCAGACCATGACCTCCGAGGCGCCCGCGGCCGAGGTCAAGGCCAGCATGGTTTACACCAAGTACGAACTGCCCTTGCCCGTCGAGATCTACCGCTACATGAAGGCCGGCAACGGCGCCTTCGACCAGCGGCACATGAACCAGTTCGACCCCGAACGCTACGACAGGAACATCATCAAGGCCTTCAACTTCGGCGTTTACGCCTCCGACCTGGCCTACTGCACCGTCTTCGGCAAGAACAACGAGTCCGTCCAGTACTTCCACATCACCCGCGAGCTGGCCGCCGACCTGAACATCGGCGACGGCTACTCGCAGGCCATGGTCACCCGCCTGGAAGAGAACATGAACAACGAGGACTCGCTCTACTTCATCGCCACCGAGGCCTACTGGGGCGCCTGCAACTACCTCGAATCGAACGACCAGGTCAACATCCTGCCCTTCATCGTGGCCGGCGGCTGGCTCGAAAGCCTGCACCTGCTGGTCAGTTCAACCAACATCGACCAGCCCGACGACTACATCCTGACCAAGCTCACCGTCGAGCGGCAGTCGCTCGAAAACATCATGGACTACCTCTACGATGTCATGATGGACAGCAACACCTTCAAGGTCAACCAGGAAGTCCAGGAGCTCGGCTTCTACTTCGCCGACCTCAAGCGCGTTTACGACCAGAACGAAGGCCCCAAGCTCAGCCTGGAGCAGTTCCAGGAGCTGGTCCGCCAGATCGAGGCGTTCCGGGCCGCCTACATCTGAAGCCTAGCCGCTTCCCAACGCGATAGGCCGCCTTTGAACGGAAACACATTCGCACAGGCGATGGTGGTGGCTTGCCTAGCCGAGTGGGCAAAGCCAACGAAGCGAAGCAAGCCACCAACCGACCGCCTTACGCGATGTTGTTGGCTCAAATTAGCTTTGTTGAACGATCGAAGCCCCCTAGACCCTCAAGCCTGGGCGACTTGGCGCATTGTCGCCTTGTTGCGAAAGGCGTCCGTAGCACGTCCAGTCTGCGCTGCTTCGGGGGCGTGCATTTGGGCATAAGTGCAAGGTTTTTAGGCCCGTGATACCCAAAATCTTGCGCTTGGCCAAAGGAAATTGCACTCAATGGGTTGAAATCTAGCCGATTGTTTTTTTTGAGCAGACACTAATTAGGGTTTGCTGAAAAACCTAAGCCGCAGAGAGCCTGAAGCCTGCCCGGTATGGCGCGGCCAAACCTTTCGGAGCCTTTGGAAGGGC
>JAIFMG010000117.1 GCA_020048645.1 Bacteroidota bacterium
CAAAAAAATTTCGTGTTCTTCGTGCATTTCGTGGAAAAAAATCGAACATTGATTTCAGATTTAACACAATCTAATTTCAAAGTCTTACTTACCTTACAAAGGTAAAGCATTGACACCAGTTCAGCAACTGGTGTCCGCGATTATTTTGCTGGAGGAGGGCCTTCCAAGGTCAGCGCTGCGGTAAACTCTAAAATCCGCAGCTACCATAGGGTATTTATTGCCTCCCATTAATGTCTTGACATTTGCCATTAAAATCAACGACTTACAAAACAAAAATCACACTTCTATGTGCAATCCTCAATAATGCTCAAGACTTACAACACAACCCATAGTGCTCGTCATCTAGCTCAACGGCCAGAACCATTGCCCTGCCTAGGTTTAAGTTGTTGGATTTCAATAATTAAATCAGAGATATCATCTAGTTCACGAGATAATTCTCTTTCCCTTCTGTCAATCCCATCTTGAACATTTTCCAAAGCCTCTCTTGCCCTACTTATTTCAGTGAGATATTGACTTGTATCAATGATGAATTTCACTCCCCTATATTCACCACCTCTGCTTTGATACTCCTCGGCTGATATTTCTATATTTGAACTAATGAAATCAAATTCACGTGTATTAGGCTTATGATTCCATTGATCCGCCATAGCTTCCTTAAAACAAAGCGCCCTCTGACATGCCAAGTGATGATTGAAGAGACCGCTGCCTCCCCGCAATCGTTGTTCAGACTGCTCGGTAATATCTATTGTGCCATTAATAGCAATCTGAAAGGATTTATACTTGGGAAAAAACATATCAGAAGGCGCTGTTCTAATTTGAACATTATAGCCAGCCCCATCTGCCATTCCTATAAAATTCATTTCTATCATTAGAATTGATTGGTCAGGTGAAACTCCAACAGTGCCTAATTCTTGAAATGAACGATATAACAAACCTGAATCAATTTCTGAAAATCCACTCGCTCTCCATTGCTCCAAATAGACCTTGTATTCCGAAATAATATTGTAATTTCTCATAAAATGGTTCCAGCGAATATAAACATTTTGCTTTGCGACAGATTCAATTCCTTCCGTACAAACCACACCGAGAGGGATGGAATCGGGTCTTATCTCGATTTCATTAGCGCAATTCATGGTGGTTATTCTGGATTGCGATTCCAATTCCCTCATGCTGTCGCCTAAACTTTTTGTAATTCTTAACAAAGAATCAATATTCGCACTCGTGATTGATTGAACCTCGTTACAGAAATCTATCTGATCGATTATTGTCCCGTGCTTTTTATTCAATTGGAAAATTGTAGAATCAAAAATATTTAAAATATTTTCACGCCGATTGAACGCAAATCTTTGCACTGACGTTTTGAATTCGCGCCATTCAACACAAGTGTTATCATGCTGCATTTGCGACAATTGACGCAAGAATGATTTCTCCATCGGTTCCCATTTGCCAATGCAACCACGTGCCTCAACTATATGATCGTAAGCAAATCTCAATGAATGAAATGCTTCCAAAGTGTCCGTATCAATTTTATCTTGATAGTCTTTAAATGCCTTTTCATATTCCAAGATATGGTGAAAGAATGGATAATATTTATTCACAAAATCAGAATGTAAAAGATCAAAATCAAAGGAGCAATCTGTAAACTCATCAATAAATTGTTTTTCAAATTGTCGCCCCAACTTATGTCTTTCAAAAATTGTATATCTTTGATTTGTAGATTGAGCATTCATCTTTGAGATAAAAATAAAGATGAAGATACAGAACAAAATAACAATTCTTTTCATGGCACAAATTGAATTTGAAGATTACTGAAACACTGAATCACAAGTTTCTTTACGTCATCATACTTGTTACTACCATTCTTCTTGAATGAAATTATAAATTGACTATTGCCTTCGCTTACCTCAATGCTACTAGAAATCTTATAGAAACCGATCTCCAACATTTGTTCCATCGCATCTAGTCCGATGACGAGGGGCTGTCGTGCTGTGCTTAGAGGAATACATATAACATCATTACCCACATGTATTTTCAAACTGTCGCCTGGCCTTATGAGGTCGCCTTGGATCCCAATTGAAATCGTGTCATTATGAACATATTCTTCCCTGTCTAAGTTTACCCTCTGAGGATTGTTTAATGAATCCTTGTAAATGTCGTAAGTAACACAAGCATCCGGGGCAATTCGAAGAGAATCGTTCTTTCTCCCAAAGCCCAACACGGCAGAACAAGACTCACGGATATCATTTGGGCCTGGCTCCAAACAAAAGACAGAAAGCGTTTTCCTGCAAACAATTTCAAATGGCAAATTAACATTCTCATTCCAAATACCAGAATGATTGTCATAAAAACCGACGTAGCGTTCACCTCTATCGTTGTCATAGTTCGTGATTGTGAAATCAAAATTACCTTCAACAGTTAACATACGCCTTTCACAGCGCTCTAGTCCGAAAATATCTCGTGCAAAAGGAGAAGAAAGAGCAATGCTGAGAGGCGTTTCGCAATCGCATAAACCAGACTCCACCAAAAGTTCATGACAATCAGATGAAAAATCAAAATCGTGGTTTGGAAATTGATAAAACAGCCCGGGAACCCGAAAAGTCTTAATCCCTTGAATATTAAGCGAGCTATCTGCTACAAAATTTAGATTGGGCTTCAAACCACGCAAAGCGTTTTTAAAAGACGCCACCGAATCCTCATCTACATAAAAAACGATTTCATCATATGAGTCTGGGACATAAGCATATTGAAGAACAGGTAGTTTTGCAATATGTTTTGCACTTATTTGAGACCACCTTCTGATGTAAGGCGGTTGTATGAATGATGTAGGAGACGGTGAAAAATTTCCAACAAATCTTTGAAAAATATTTCTTTCAAGATTCTGCTGATCAAAATCACTCATCAAATTTTCCGCCTCAAGTCTTTTTTGCAAACATGTTTGCGCTTGGCATGAGAGATTCGCATCATCAGCCAATTTGTGTAACAAGTACAAATAGACCAGCGGAGCGTCTTGGGATATGTTTGTTGCAAAGTTGATATTTTGGCATTTTTTGCGAAAAAGCCTTCCAGCTCTCAAGTTCTTGTTTCGATTGTACAAATCAATAACCCTTTCAAGTGTCAAAACCTCTTCCGATTGTATTGAAGTTCCTACCAACGGCTGTACACAGGAGTAGAGCAGCGTAGAAACAATAAAAAAATTCAAAATTATTAAATAACGCATCATTTTCATGAGTAAAATGTGGCAATCATCGAGGTGTAGAAAAGCCTGAGCCAATTAGGCTCAAAACTGTACTGTTAATTTGTAGGCTCATCAATTTATTGAAAATTGCAAGATCCGCACGTGACGGACATCTTGAGCTTTCAAGTCTGACATAATCGGATTCTATGCTTTCATTGATTTGTCTAGCTATTTCAGCGAAAAAAGGCGCATCATTCAAATTTCCACATCCAATTTTCTCGTAAAGACGTTTAAAGTTCCGGTCGTTGCTTGAAGTGAAAAAAGTAGTCGCGTATATCGAGCCATCGTTACCTATATCAAAATTTAGAGAATCAAATGCAAATTCAAAAAATCGAACGTATCGCTTAATCGCTTCGGGTTCAATACGACCCTGCTCATCACAAATTATATCTGTTTTGCTGCCCTCTTCTTTTGACATTCGCAACTGCTTATCCGAGCATCTCGCTCGCGCCAGAACCTCGAAGTCGTCCTGTGGGTTGACAAAATAAACAGAACCGTACTGATTGGAAGTATCACGACGCTGTCTTCCGTCATCGCCAGTCCATTCAACTACAACACCTTGCAGAAAATGCGAATCGCAATCCTCGAAGGTCAAACGAAGGGTAGGAACCGGCTCAAGGGTTATGTTGATCACGTTTGGATTCACAACAGTTTGATATGGTATCCTTGTCGCATAAGGTCCGCTTTCAGCGAAAACATCAACATTACGCAGCCCATGACACAGATTGATCGCAAATCTGCCTTGAGTATCCACATTGACAGCGGGTTCCCCATTGATGTAAACAGTACCCGATCTCGCTGGAACACCACCAGGCAAATTCAAAGTGCCGGTGTATGTAAAAGTAGTGGAACTAGTTTGAGCGATGACAGCAGCGTGCAAAAACAAGACTGCCAAAAGAAAGATCAACTTTTTCATATTCAATTTGTTTAGTTATACACCAATTTCAGAACATAGGTAACATCTACATTGATGGACGCCTCGTAAGTAGAATTGCCAAAGAAGTCACCAGAATAAGCTGTTACGCTATACCGCTTGCCAACCTCCAGCCCACGGAACTCAACCCTGCCAGCAGCGTCTGTTTGCAAAGTATCTCCATCACACACAACCGTTGCCCCCACAACGATGGCACCGTCCATTCTTTTGACGACAATCTGTAAAATACCATCAGCATCAGGTTTTGGGCTCGGTGGAATTATTGCGCCTGGCGCCTGACTCGTCGCCGCAACCGGAACGATCACGGTCTGGAGCAACGACTTGTTCGCAATGCGAAACGCACGTTGGCGGCCTTCAAAGGTTACGTTGATGGTCAGCGAATCCAGGTCGCAGGCCTTGTGGTCGGCAAGGAACTCACCGTCCGAGTTGACAAATTGAACCCTGTCCTCATAGAGACCAACTTTTATATCGGCAGGGTCGATCCTTTCACCCAAAGAGCTAAGGAACGCAAGTCGCAGGCTGCAGTTGCTTTGCATTGGTAGGCGAAGGACAAGCTCCTTGCTGTAGGCCACCACAGTGTCGAAAGCGATCCCGTTGTGCCGTATCTGGAACCTTAGCATGTTCTCCAAGTCCTCCTCCGGCACATCGAAGTCGCATTGCCCATTGCTGTTGGTGTTGTCACTGACATTGGTGTTGGCACAATAGACTTCCACATCAGGAACACCGCCACCGTTTTGGTCAACCACGAACAAGCTGATGGGTTGGCTTGATGGCTTTAGCCCAGGAAGCATCATGACAAGCCCAAACAACGCAGCACCGTTGAGGCCCGCGAACTTGAGCCAGTCGCCACGCTTGACTTCAATTCGTGCTTTCACGCTCGTTATGACAGCCATAGGAAGCGCGGCGAAAGCGAGCAGGATTTTGATGAGGCTGTACTGGGCCTGCGTAATCTTCGGAATGAAGACGACCATGAGCAGCAAAGCCGTAAAAAGTAGAAAGACCAGTGCGAAGTTCATCCAAAGCAATTGGCGCTCCTTGTCCGGAGTTTGCACATTGGGCTCAGGATCACCGTCAGTGATGGGGGCGTATTGAGACATGTTGTTGAGATAAATGATGATTGCTCTTCTGATTTCTGCCCTGCGTTGATTCCGTGTGCCAGGGGACAATATGCCAGCGATATCGTCTTGTATCAAACTTGCGTATTGACTTTCGATATGAACGACCTGGCTTGAGCCCAAGGGTTTGAGCAGATCAATCGCACCACGCAAGTCGTTTCTCTCGACCAGTTTGATGACCTCCTTTTTCAGCTCGACTTCATTCATGACTCTTGTTTGGGCTAAGGAAACTGAGAATTAAAACTTAACCAAGGCGGAAAGGCAAAAAGAAATAAAGAGACAAGCAAAATCGTTCTAAGCTCTAAAGAAGCCAATGAATCAATTCCATAGGCACTACCAGCGAGTCCAGGCCCCAAGGTTTTCCCAAAAGAGTTTTGCCGAAGCCGAACTTTGAAACCTTTCACAAAAATGTCATAGGACAACTAAAACACAAAATGTCTCGAAAAAAAATCATTCATCATGCACAAAAAAAACACCCATCGGAAAATAACCTATTGATTTCCAACAACTAAACCTTCAAACTATTATCGTCGGAAAATCGCTTTTGAGCAACGCAGGCTGGAAACAATCCAAATTGTCATCGGCTGTCCAGACATTTGCAGGGTGGTGAGACAAGTTACAGACAAAAACAGTATCTTTAGGGCGACAATTCACCCTAAGGCGAAGCTCCCTATGAAAGATACAGCGAGTTTGATGCACAACCTTGTCAAGCACTCCGAGTTGAAAAAACAACTGCGGGGAAAAGCATTAGCAGAACTGGAACTTGCTGATTTTCGGCTAATGGCGGAGACAATCAACAGGACCCTGAACGATTTGCTGCCCAAGCTAGAACAACAAACCGTTGTCAATTTGTTTGGCGACAACGACAGCAGGCTCAAACCGCTGAAGGTGCAGCCACCGAAGACCAACTGGACAGAGTTTGTCCAGAACATGAGACAGATATGCCAAAAGCTGGAATGGGTGTCCTACAAAACCCTCCAAAGGTGGGCCCAGGGCCAAAACAGCACCAGCAAGGCCCACCTGCGAGCCCTTCAGCTCTTCCTTGACCAAGACAACTTGCCCTCCCAAGACGACTGGTCTCAATTCGAGGGGGTTTACGAACTCTATTACAGCCGATCAGGTGAGAACCAGAAAAGCACTTTAGAAAGAGCGCTTCTGGCACTGCACTGGGAAAAAGGGTTATGGCGAGCACAGCTCCAAACTCCTCGCTATCGTTACGATACCGACTACTGCAACTTCGACAAGGCACAACTTCTTGCTTTGAACTTCAGCAACCGATACCTTAGCTTTCACCTTCAGGTCTTCCTGGACTCCAAACAGGAGCGTTTGCTGGCAAGTGGAACCCTCTTCGCCTTCGAGAAGAACCACTTCGAGCACGGGTTCTACTGGTTGGTCCGTAACCGAAGCATCCAAACCATTGGAAAAGAGGCGCTTCCATCGCTTGAGAACCTGCCCAAATTTTTCGAGCCGATACGAGACTTTTTCAGCTTCTACCCATCTCGGAGCTTGTCTTATTTGGTACAAAAGACCGAAGAGATCTTTTTTGTAGGTTACTTATCCGACGACAAGGTTACGGTTACACGCTTCACACTTCGCGTTACCACAGACTGGAAAGCTGGAGAAGTGGAGACCCTAGACCAGCACGGGCAAACCCGGAACAGATACCGGCTCATCATGTCCAAAGCCAACAAAAATCACTATTTCATTGGCTTGCAGAAGATCGCGGACGAGAATCATTTTGCGCTGCTGACATTCACACACAATCCGTCAAAAGACTACAACTGGTTTCCGGGAAACTATTCGTCTATGGCGCTCACGGGTGAAATTTCTTACGCAGGCGGCCTATGGCTGCGGAGGGTGTCAAACGCTGAAGAAATGTCCAGAGCCGCGAGCGAACCTACTCCGCTGGGGGTCATCTTCGAAATGCAAGGCAGATTTCTTCAGTCCACGAAGATGACCTCCGACATCAATGCTCGCCCGCACGCCCAACATGCTCGCAAAGCCCAGGCGCTGATTGGCAAATACAAAAGCATCAAATTAACCAGCGTCAAGGGCGAAACCTACATCCAGACATCATATTTGGGGCTCAACGAGGACGGAAGTGCCGAAATCCTCACATCGAACCAGACCAAAAAATATGGCCATTTCAAACCCTTGCCGGATGGGAACCTCCTGGAGTGTGTCTTCTATCGAGACCGTGAGTTGAAGCATATCTCCGACTATTGCCTTATCGAGATGAAGCCCTTTGGTCCGGACAACCGCCTGCTCTCCGGCGTGGTGCTCAGCACGGGCTCGCACAACAAGCCGTCCTACGCACCCTTTCTGATGCAAAGGCAAGACGCTGGCCAGTGGGTCGAAACAGGCAAGCTGCCATTTTCGGACGAAACCGTCGCAAAATTGAAGGACTTGGTCCCAGGCTTCGAACTGAACCTTCTGCTCCCGTCGCCTCCTGCGTAGAACAGGCGCCACATCTGCAAAATAGCGGCGGGCTGAAGCCCGCCGCTATTGATTTTCCTTACACTGGGGATGGCGGGCGAATCCCGAAGGGATGGCATGATTGTAGGATGACGCGTGCTGGTTGGAATCGGAACCCCGAAGGGGTGGCATGATCTGCGCCTCGATGGGGTGTGGATGGGCAGAACCCGAAGGGTTCACATGTTTATAGACAGCCTTCTCGGTGAGAGGTTCGACCCCGAAGGGGTCGCAGAGTCCGCGCATCAACGCCTGCGGCGGGCTGAAGCCCGCCGCTATTGATTTTTCCTCGGCAGCTTGAAAGTCAATTGCGGCGGACTTTAGTCCGCCGCAATGCTGCCGCTATTGATTTTTCCCCTGCTGCCTAAAACTCAATTGCGGCGGACTTTAGTCCGCCGCCAAGCCGCGGCGGACAAGCCGGAAGCCGTGGCTGATGCCGTGGCTGGCGGGGTTGTAGTTGTCGCGGTTCGCGACTTGGCAGAGGTCGGGCGTGCCGGTCCAGGAGCCGCCGCGCAGCACGCGGTAGCTGCCCGACGAGGGGCCCTGGGGGTCCAGGCGCTCGTTTTGGGCGTAGTAGTCGGCCTTGTACCAGTCCCAGCACCATTCCCAGACGTTGCCGCTCATGTCGTAGAGGCCCAGGGCGTTGGGCTGGCGCTTACCGACGGGCTGGAGGCCGTAGCCGGGGGCGTCCTGGCCCTGGGCGGCGGCGTTGTCCTGGAACCACATGAAGTCTTCCATCTGGCCGCGCTTGTTGATGCCGGCCCACTTGGTGCGGGAGCCGGCGCCTCCGCCCGCGGCGTATTCCCATTCGGCCTCGGTGGGCAGGCGGTAGCCGTCGGCGCCCCAGTCGCAGGACTTCTGGGCGCCCGTGCCGCTGTGGCAGGGACGCAGGCCCTCGCGCTGGCTGAGCCAGTCGGCGTAGGCGCAGGCGCCGTACCAGCTCACCAGCACCACCGGATGGTTCTCGAAGCCGCTTTCCACCACGAACGAGTCCTCGCTCTGGCGGATGCGGCAGCGCTCGCCCAGGCTGCTGCCGTCGAGGTCGATCCAGGGGCTTCCGCCCTCGGTCTGGTTGCCTTTGGCGTTCAGAAATTCCACGAACTGGGCATTCGTAACCTCGTACTTTCCGATGAGAAAGTCCGAGACTCGGACAGCGTGCAAAGGTTTTTCGTCAATTGAGCCGGCGGTGCTGCCCATGCGGTATGTGCCGCCCGGCACGCGCACGAAATCGTCGGAAACGGCCCAGCGCCGGGCCGCCACGGCCGCGGAGCTCGCGGGCAGGCCCTCTCCGCCGGGAAGGCAGAAGCTCGGCGGGTTGTCGGCTAGGGCAAGGGTTTCCACGGGAAAAGGCCCCTGAAAGGCCCCTTGCTGGCCTTGCGCCGGACCCGTCCACGGCAAGGCAAGCAAAGCGATCATTGCTATTGGTTTTTTCGACATGACTAGAAATTGTTTTGGGGTTGTATTGTCCTTCCAAGTTAAGAAATTTTAAGCCTATTCAGAGCATCGGCTTAAAAATCTAACAAGAATCGGCAAAGCATTATTGCGCTGCTCGTTTTCCGTGCCAGCAAAACATCACCCAAGAAGAAAAAAAAGGGGGAAGGGACGGCGGAAGGCCAAACAACGCGAATGAAAAACGGGCCTGCCCGGCGCGGGCCTTGGCTTCAAACCAGGATCTCCTCGGTCTGGCAGAGGGGCAGGTGGAAATGGAAGGTCGTTCCGTGGCCCAATTGGCTCTCGACCCAGATTTCGCCGCCGTTGACCTCGACGAATTCCTTGCAGATGAGCAGGCCCAGGCCCGTTCCCTTTTCCTGCTCGGTGCCTTGGGTGCTGAGCTTGGTGTCGATGCGGAAGAGCTTGTCGAGGTCTTGCGGGTGGATGCCCACGCCGTTGTCGCGGATGCTGACCCGGCATTGGCGGCGGCCCTCGCGCCAGAGGTCCTCGCTGGTGCAGACGACCACGACCTGTCCGCCGCGGGGCGTGAACTTGATGCTGTTCGACACGATGTTTCGAATCACTGTTTGTATCATGTTTGAGTCGATGTGCAACCAGAGCGGCCCCGACTGCTGGTGCTCGAGCGACAACTGCTTCTTGTCGGCGGCCACCCAGAGCAGGGCGAAGGTCTCGCGGACCAGCTCCGAAAGCTCGGTGGGCTTGGGCCGGCAGCGGATGGCGCCCGTCTGCGAGCGCGACCACTCGAGCAGGTTCTCGAGCAGGTTGTAGCCGTTCTGGGCGGACTCGTTGATGATGGCGCAGACCTCGACGATTTCCTCGTGGGGCAGCTCGTCGAGGTTCTCGGTGAGGATTTCGGAGAATCCGACCAGCGAGTGGAACGGGTTCTTGAGGTCGTGGGCGATGATGGAGAAGAACTTGTCCTTGGTGGCGATGAGCATCTGGAGCTTCTCCTTCTGGGCCTCGATCTGCTCCTTCTGGGCCTTGAGCTCGAGGTGCTGGGACCTCTTTTCGCGCTGCGAGCGCTTTTCGCGCCAGAAGAAGAAGCCGATGGCCAGGAAGGCCAGCAGGCTCAGGAGCATGATCAGGCCGCGGCGCTCGCCCAGGGCGTGGGCCTCGTCCAGCTCACTTTGGGCCAGGTCCATCCGGGCCTTGATCTCGGAGAGCTCCATCTCGTTCTGGAACAGCGCCTGCTGCATGGTTTTTTGGCTTTGCGCGAAGGCCAGGCTGAACTCGAGGTGCAGGCTGAGATGGTGGTAGGCCGAGTCGTAGCGCTGGAGGCTGTGGTAGGCCTGGGCGATCTGTTGGTGGAAATCGGCCCGGGCGAGCTTGTCGTTGGGGTCGATCGTTTCGAGGCCCAGGTCCAGGGTCAGTAGGGCCTGCTGGTGGAGGCCCAGCAGGTTCTGGGCCTTGCCGATGTTGAGCAGGGCCGGGGGGATGAAGCGGGTCCTGTCGCTGGCCCGGGCGGTGTCGAGCAGGCTGGAGGCCAGGGCCAGGGCGGAATCGGGCTCGGCACGCAGGATGGCCAGCCGAGAGCGGAGGTCGAGGATGTCGAGGCTGAGGAACTGGTTGCTGGCCTGGTGGGCCAGGAAGGCGGCGTGGCGCAGGTGGAAGTCGGCGCTGTCGAGCTGCTGGAGGTTCATCAGGGCCAGGCCTAGGCCGCGGTTGATGTAGGCCTCGGACTTGAGCCGCTGGACGATGTCAGGTTCGTGGCCGACCATCTCCAAGGCGCGCTGGAGCTGGGTAAGGGCGATGGAGTCGGCGCGGATGGCCAGCAGGTAGTCGGCCAGGCTGGTCAGCACCACGCGGATGATCATGGGGTCGCCCGCCTCCTCGGCGGCCAGCTTGGCCTGGAGCAGGAAACGGGCCTGGAGGTAGAACTCGCCCAGCTCGCCGTAGTCGATGGCCAGGTTCTGGTAGGTGATGGCCACCGAGCGGGGGTCGTCCAGGCGCCTGGCGAAATCGGCGGCCAGGCTGTCGCTGCGGAGCGCGGCCTCGACGCCCTTGACCTGGTAGAGCGCGTAGCCGACCAGCCGGTGGGCCTGCATCCACGAGCGAGCGTCCTCCTGGCCGGGGTCCTCCTGGTCGAGCAGGGTCATCGCGGCCATGGCGTTCGAGCGGCTGGCCTCGTTGTCCAGGTCCTTGAACAGCTCGGCCAGCTCGAGGTGAAGGCGGATCTGGTCCGTCGCGCTCCGGCTGCCCGCCAGCAGTCTTTCCAGGCTGTCCCGCTGGGGTCCCAGGGCCTCGGACGGCTGGCCCAAGGCCGCGCCAGGTCCCAGCAGCATGAACAAGGCGAAAGCGAAAAACAGCCGAGGATATGGCATGGCGAATAACGATTTCTTTGCCCAAATTTAACTTTTTTTTAATCGCTTCATTTGCCTTGGCAATTCTTGCTGTCTTTCATAAACGCTTTCCGCGGGCAAGTTCGCATGGAAGCGCGCGGCCGATGGGCATTTCCCACCAACAACAAAAGCCGGCCCGAGAAACGCAGGAAAAAGCCGCCCACCGCAGCCTGGCGTATCGCGAAAACATGCCGCCCGCTTCGGGCACGCCGGATGGGACAAGTTGAAATCGAGGCTCCTCCCTGTCAAAAGTCGAAATGGACGCTGATGAGACGGATCGGGCGAATCCCGAAGGGGTAGGATTGTCTGGCCCATCCTCCCGATGAAGATAATTTCACCCCTTCGGGCTTGGGCGAGGCTGCGAGGCAATCCATCACCTTTGAAGGCGACTGTGTATGACAATGTCCATCGCCGAATTATTGCGCCCCTTCAGGGCTGGGCTGTTGGGGGCTTGTTGTCGATGGGCTTCACCCATCGCTAGGATATTTCGCCCTTTCAGGGCTTTCTGGGCGAAGCCAAGGCATCCGAAAAGGGCGTAGCCCTGGCAACTTCGTAGCACCGCGCCGCCGCCGCGCCACCAAAAGGGGCGTAGCCCTGGCGTCTTGTGCCAAGTTGCCATCAAACGTGATGGATTGACTTGGTGCGTCTTGGTCTTCGCATTGAACCCCTACGGGGTTCTGGTTCGCGGTGTTTCCCTGCTCCCCGGATTTCATCCGGGGCTATCCACATTCAATCCCTTCGGGATTGGCGGAACAGCCCGATTTTGTCGGACGCTCGTACTTGGGATGTTCCACCCATGAACGCAACTGGGTATTGCACCAAGCTGCGTTCGGATATTTCACCTTTGAAGGCAATTGGGTATGACCGCTTGCTTTGCTCCCTGAAACGTTTCCAAGGGGCTGCCGCCACGTTGGAAAGTTTCCGCTGCCACCCTTCCGCCCCTCTCCTACCCAAACGCATCTTGGCATTCTGCCCAAAGGAGAAGGCCCTCCGGCGGGGGATTCCGCGGGAGGGCCTTGGGCGTATGGGGCCAGGGGCTGGAAAGCGGCCTCATGCCTTCTTGTAGGGGACGCGCTCGCCGACGTGGCCGCGTTCGGCGGAATGGCCGAAGAGGCGCTTGAGCTTGACCTCGTACTTCTTGACCACGAAGCGGCGCTTGAGCTTGAGGGTGGGCGAGAGCTCGCCGCTGTCGGGGGTCCACTGCTCGCAGACCAGTTCGAACTTCTTGATCTGCTCGTGGCGACCCAGGTGCTCGTTGAGGCGGTCCACCTCTTTCTGGATGCGCTCGATGACCTTGGGGTTCTCGATCAGCTCGATGTTGTCCTTGAAGTGGATTTTGTGCTCGGAGGCCCAGTCGTGCAGGAAGGGGAAGTTGGGGCAAATGATGGCGGCGGCGTACTTCTCGTCGGCGCCCACGACCATGAGCTGCTCGATGAAGGACGACTCTTTCATCTTGTTTTCGACGGCCTGCGGCGCGACGTACTTTCCGGTGGAGAGCTTGAAGATTTCCTTCTTGCGGTCGGTTATCTTGAGCATTCCGAGCTGGTCGAGCTCGCCGATGTCGCCGGTGTGGAACCATCCTTCGTGGTCGATGACCTCGGCGGTCTTCTCGGGATCCTTGTAGTAGCCGAGCATGAGGTTGGGCCCTTTGAAGAGGATCTCGCCATCCTCGGCGATCTTGACCTCGACGTTGTCGAGGATCTTGCCGACGGAGCCGAAGCGGATGAAGGGCAGGTGCACGCGGTTGACGGAGATCACGGGCGAGGTCTCGGTCAGGCCGTAGCCCTCCTGGACCTGGATGCCGGCGCAGTGGAACACGCGGGCCAGGCGGGGCTGCAGGGCGGCTCCGCCCGAGAGGATGACCTCGAGCTTGCCCCCGGTGGCGGCGCGCCACTTGCTGTAGATGAGCTTGTCGAAGAGCTTGCGCTTGACGTCGTAGAAGAACGAGCGGCCTTCGAGCTCGAACTTCTCGGACAGGTCCACGGCATCGTAGAAGAGCTTGCGCTTGAAGCCGTCGAGCTCGTTGCCTTTTTCGAGGATGCGGTCGAAGATTTTCTCCAAGACCCTGGGCACGACCACGATGCAGTTGGGCGAGACCTCGCGCATGTTGTCGCCGATGGTCTCCATGCTCTCGGCGTAGTAGATGCTGACGCCCATGTGCTGGTAGAGGTAGTTGACCATGCGCTCCAGGACGTGGCAGAGGGGCAGGAAGCTCAGGGCGCGCTTGGTGTGGTCCATGGGCAGGTGGGGCTCGCAGGCATGGACGTTGGAGATGAAGTTGCGGTGCGAGAGCATGACGCCCTTGGGCAGGCCCGTGGTGCCGGAGGTGTAGATCATGGTACACATGTCGTCAGGCTTCACGGCGTCTCGGAACTGCTGGAGCGTGGCCATGTGCTTTTCCTGGTTGGCCTTGCCCAGCTCGATGATGTCGTAGAAGTTCTTGACCCCGTCCAGCTTGTCGAAGCTGTAGATTTGCTCGAGGGTCTCGACCTTGTCGGCCACGGGCTTGATCACTCCGTAGCGCTCCTTGGAATGCACGATCAGGATGCGGGCGTTGGAGTGGCGCAGGATGTGCTCGTACTCGACGGGCCCGATGGTCGGATAGATGGGCACGTGTACCACACCGATCTGGGACATGCCCATGTCGGCGAAGTTCCACTCGGGCCGGTTGTTGGATACGGTGGCGATCTTGTCGCCGGGCTTGAAGCCCATCTCGATGAGGCCGCAACTGAAGAGGTCCACGTTGTGGCGGTAGTCGCCCGAGCTGAACTTGATCCAGGTTCCGTCCCGCTTCACGGCCAGGGTGTCCGGCTTGGGGTAATTTTGCTCGAGGTGGGTCAGGATGTCGAAATTTCTTTTTACTTCCATCACGTTAGGTTGTTTCGTTGTTTAGGATTGAGGAGTCCAAATATAGCCAAAAGATGACAAGCGCGACCCAAGCCGGGAAACAAAAGCGCAGCGAAAATTCGCAGGAGCCGAATTTGCCAAATTCAAGAAGCCATCTGGTTGTCGCGCACCAGCTTGTCGATGGTCTCGGGCGAAAAGAAGTCGGCAAGCTCCACCCGGAAGTTGGGCATCCTGTCGAAGGCGCGGCGCCGTTTCTGCTCGAAGCGCTGGATCATGATGTCCGAGAGCAGGGTCCTGGCCTTCTCCCAGACCTCCTCCAGGGTCATGTCGGCCACGATGCGGGCGGTCTGCTGGCGGATGCCTTCGCCCCGGGGCAGGCGCAGCTCGCCGTTGAAGGGAAAGTTGGAGTCGATGACGAACTTGTTCAGGCGGTTGAAGTAGGTCAGGCACTCGGGGTCGGAGTCGAAGAACAGCTCAAGCGACTTGAAGAAGATCTCGTCGCGGTAGGTCTGGCTGTTGTTGGCCACGAATCGGGCGAACCAGGTGGTGTTGAGGTACCCTTCGACGAAGCCGAGCACGTAGGTATGGTTGTTCTTCGGCCGGTGGTCGGGCGGGATCTCCAGCAGGCTGCGCAGGGCCAGGCGGAAGCCGCGCAGGAGGTCGTCGCGGGGCTCGAGCCGCGAGACGGGCTCGAAGCGGTTGTCGGGGTAGGCGGGCTTGAGGGCGCGGGCCCAGGTCTTGAAGGCCTTCCCGGCGGCGGATTTGGCCGTGGGCTTGACGCGGCGCAGGTCGATGGGGACGAGGGGCATGGCGTGCGGGTTTGGGTTGGCGGGCCGCGGGGCCCATCAAAGGCCGACGGGGCGCAGGCCGCTCTTGTCGAAGAGGATGCCCGCCGTCAGGCCCAGGAAGAAGTTTCCGACGAAGCGGTCGGGGTAGAGGCTGTTGAGGCCCATGCCGATGTTCATCTCGAAGAAGGTCTTGTACGACAGGGCCTGGCGGGTCAGGCCGACGCCCATCTTGAGCGAGTAGTCGATCCGGCTCACCTGCTCGGCCTCGAAGTCGAGCGCCTCGCGGTGCCGCCCGAAGCGGTCCACCCGCGTGCGGGTGGCCCAGAGGCAGTAGCTGGCGCCGAAACCGTAGCTGAGGTAGAACCACGGATAGTCGATGCGGAGCGACAGGGGAATTTCCAGGTAATTGAGGTCCAGCATGTTGGCCTCGCTATTGACGGTGTAGCTCTCGCCACGCTGCGAAAAGAGCAGCTCGGCCTGCCAGCGCACCAGGCCCATGGCCGGGCGGCGGATCAGCAGTCCCAGCTCAGGCCCCATGTGCAGCCTGAAGTCGCGGGCGAACGAAGGGTTCTCGTAGTCGAGGAAGGCCACGCAAAGGCCCGCCCGCAGCCCCCAGGCCTTGGCCGAGGCCCTGGCCCCGCCCCTATCGGGCAAGGCCAGGACGCCGGCGGCGGGAGCGGCAGGCTGCGCCGCCGCGAAAAGGGGCAGCAAGACCGCCAGCAGCAGCGCGAAGCCGGTGGACTTCCAGCGCGGGGGCATCGAGGGCGGAACGCTCAGCGGCCGAAGGTGATGCCAGCCGAGATGCTGATGTTGTGGATGTAGTCCTTCTGATCGACCGTCACCACCAGGATGGTATATTCGTCCACCAGGCGGCGCATGCCCACGGAGTAGCGGCCTTCGAGGAAGAAGTTGACCGGGCCGATGCCTTTGGTGTAGCCCGCGGCCACGCAGATGCCCAGGTCGGTGCGGTTCAGGTTCTCATCCTCGTCGAAGTCCCAGTCGGTCGAGACCGAGTTGGAGCCTTCCTCGACCGTGGTGGTGGCGTTCATCAGGTAGGCAAAGTAGGGCCCGCCCATGAAGTAGGTGTCGGCGAACTGGGCCCGGAGCTGCACAGGCACTTCCAAGTAGTTCATCCGGGTCTTGGTGCTGAGCAGGTCTCCCTCGGTGGCCACGCCCTTCTGCGAGAAGATGACCTCGGGCTGGAGCGAGAGCATGTCGCCCAGGATGCCGAAATTGGCGAAGGCGCCCAGGTGTACGCCGGGCAGGAACTTCTTCCCTTCGGGGTCCTCCTCGTACATGATGGTCGAAAAGTTAGGCCCGATACGGACGCCGATTTCCTGCGCTTGGGAGGCCAGGGCCACGAAGGCCAGCGCGACGCTCAAAACGATCTTTTTTGTCATGGTGATTGAAATTGGGTTTAATTCGCGTTCCAAAGATAGGAAAAAGGGGCTTTCGCCTAGGCCAACGCGGCAGAATGGGCGAATGAGGCTCGCAGGCGGCGCCAAAAACAGCGAATCAACATGGAGGACTTGACACAAGGCAAGGTGGCCGGCAAACTCCTCCGGTTCACGGCGCCGATCCTGCTGGGCTCGGTTTTCCAGCAGCTCTACAACGTCGTGGACAGCATCATCGTGGGCCAGGTGCTGGGCGACGAGGCCCTGTCGGCCGTCGGGGCCTCGTTCCCGGTGCAGTTCCTGCTCATCGCCGTGGTCTCGGGCATATCGGGCGGGGCCAGCGTGGTGGTGGCCCAGCACTTCGGCGCCGGCCGCCAACCGGAGGTCAAGGGCAGCATCCACACCTTCCTGCTGTTCCTGCTGGCGGCCTCGGCCGTGGTCATGGCCCTGGGGCTTTTCCTGGGCCGGCGCATCTTCGTCTGGACCCAGCTCCCGGAGTCGGTGCTCGACATGGCCACGCTCTACCTCGACATCAACCTGCTGGGCGTCTGGGCCTTGTTCGGCTTCAACGGCATCTCCTACGTGCTGCGGGCCCTGGGCGATTCCAAGACGCCGTTCTACTACCTGCTGATCTCGACCCTGACCAACATCGTCTTCGACCTGGCCTTCGTCGTCTGGCTCGACATGGGCGTGGCGGGCGCCGCCTGGGCCACGGTGCTCTCGCAGGCGGGGGCGCTGCTCACGGGCCTCTGGCACCTGGGCCGCAAGCATCCGGAGCTGGAGCTACGCCCGCGGTCCATCCGCTTCGAGGCCCGGCACCTGCGCGACATCACGCGGGTAGGCCTGCCCTCGGGCCTCCAGCAGTTGCTGGCCGCCGGCGGGCTGACGGCGCTCTACGGGCTGGTCAACCCCTACGGCACGACCATCGTGGCGGCCTACTCGGTGGCCATGAAGATCGAGAGCTTCGCCCTTCTGCCATCGTTCGGGCTGGCCCGTGCCCTGACGGTCTTCGTGGGGCAGAACTGCGGGGCGGGCAAGCAGGAGCGCATCGGGCTGGGCCTGCGCGCCACGGGGCTGGTGGCCGCCGCCTTCGCGCTCTCGGGCACGGCCCTGGTGGTCCTGGCCCGCGGGCCGCTGTTCCGGCTCTTCACCACCGACGAGCAAGTGGTGGCCGCCGGAGGGCTCTACCTGTCCATCGTCGCGCCGTTCTACCTCTGCTTCTACTGGATGATCGCCCTGGGGGCCATCTACCGCGGCGTCGGCTTGACCTGGGTGCCCACGCTGGTCTCGCTCTTCTCGCTCTGGGTGTTCCGCCTGCCGCTCTCATGGTGGCTCGACGGGGCCTACGGCCTCCACGGGCTTTGGTGGGGGACCTCCATCGGCTGGCTCGCGGGCATGCTCATGGCCCTGGCCTTCCACCTGGGCGGAGGCTGGCGAAAGGCCTTCCCCAAGGCCCCTTGAGCCGCCGCCCGCCCCATGTCGCGAGTTCTGCCTAAATTTGGCCGACTAACCAACAAACGACCTCACATGATCAAGCGTATCCTTCCCCTGGTCCTGCTGGCCCTGGCCCTGCGCCCGGCCCTGGCCCAAGACCCCTACCTGGCCGAATTTGTCGAAATCAGCATCTATCACGACGCCCGGCCCGGCGAGTTCATCTTCCGTGCCGACACCGGCCGCTACCACGTCATGGCCGGGGAGGAGCGCGTGGCCAAGCTCAAGCAGGGGCAGGCCATCTTCGTCAACATCGAGGGCGGGAAGGCCCACCTTTTCACCGTCAAGAAGGACCTCGGATGGTTCACCGCCCTCGACTTCGTCGGCCAGCGCCACACCAACGCCTTCACCCTCAAGCCCTCCCGCGACGAGAGCCTCATCCGCCAGTACGACGACGACCTCCGCCTGCACATGCCCAACGACAGCGCCCACTGGCTCATCAACCGCGTCGGCCTGCCCAACTACCTGGCCGGAGTGGTCAAGGCCGAGTCGGGCGTCAACGCCGAGTACGAGTACTACCGCGCCCAGGCCGTCCTGGCCCGCACCTACGCCATGATACAGCTCCGCAAGCGCGCCAGCGGCCAGGCCTACGACCTGATCGACGGCGTCGGCCACCAGGCCTACAAGGGACGCAACGACCCGGCCCGCTACACCAACATCGCCCGGGCCGTCGAAGACACCCGCGGCCTCGTCGTCGTGGACCAGGCCGACCAGCCCATCGAGGCCGTTTACCACTCCAACAGCGGAGGCCAGACCGCCAACTCCGAGTGGGTCTGGGCCGCCGACCGCCCCTACCTCAAGGCCGTGGACGACCCCCACTCCACCACCGAATCGAACGCCACCTGGACCCAGACCATCGAGTTCGACGCCTTCAAGGAATACCTCCTCGGCCAAGGCTTCACCATCACCGACCAGCACAAGGCCGAGGACTTCGCCTTCCGCCAGCCCCAGCGCCTCGAGTACTTCCGCTTCGGCGGCGATTCCATCCGGCTCGTCAAGATCAGAGCGCAGTTCAGCCTCCGTTCCACCTTCTTCGACATCATCCCCGAAAGCGGCAAGCTGCGCCTCAACGGCCGCGGCTACGGCCACGGCGTGGGAATGTCGCAACAGGGAGCCATGAACATGGCCCGGCAGAAGACGCCCTACAACGAAATCATCAAGTTCTACTTCCAAGGCGTCAAGCTCGTGGACCTGAGCACCTTGGGCACCGAGTTCAGCCGATTCACCCAAGACCCACCCCAACGCGGATGGTGGAAAACCAAGCGCAACAAGCGGTAGGCCCAGCCTAGCGCCCCGAAAATCACCCCCGCGACGGCAAGCCCTTGACGACAGGGCTTCAGTCGCGGGGTTTTTCGTAAACGGCCTCGTAGAACGGCAGACCAACCCGGAAGCGCTCCTCGCGCACAAGCCGGAAGCCCGACTCGGCCAGCAGCTTGTCCGTCGGGCGGTTCAGTTGGCAGCCCTCGGCCAGGCTGGCCCAGAGCGGGCGCGCCAGGTCTTGCAGTCGCCCGGGCAGGTGCCGGTGCGAGCGGATGTGCTCCAGCACCAGCAGCTTGCCGCCCGGCTTGAGCCACTCCAGGAAGCGCCGCAGCGCCCGCTCGGGTTCGGGTATCGTGCAGAGCACCAGGGTGCAGACCACGGCGTCGAGCGAGCCGGGGGCGAACAGGGCCTCCGTCTCCGTACTGCCGCAGCCCAGCGGATGCAGCCTGGCCCGCTCGGGCCGCGGCATCGCCAGGCGCCGCCGCTCGGCGTGGGCCAGCATGTGCGGCGAAGGCTCGATGCCCGTCAGCTCCACCTCCGGCCCGTAGTGCTCGAAGTTGATGCCCGTGCCCACGCCCACCTCCAGCACCCTGCCCCGCAGCCCCGACAGCAGCCGGGCGCGCCGCCGCCGAAGCCGGTGCTTTTCGACCAGGTGCATGAACCTGTCGTAAGAATTGCCAAAGCTCTTGCTGAATTTCATCGTTGGTTGGGTTTCACCCGGCCGAACGCCAGCCGGTACGCGGGGACAAATTTGGGCATTTTCCCGTTCGCCCCCGCGGATCCCGCTCGGCCTTGCCGATACGCGGCGCATGAATCCTGGCCCCGGCGCCCGCTCAGCCCCTGCGCAGCAGCACCACCAGCCCCGCGAAGGCCGCCGCGCCGACGCCTCCGACCACCAGCAGGCCGAAACCCATCGCCAGCAGCACCGGAATGCCCGCGTCGTTCGCCCCGTTGGCGCTCAGGTAGCCGCCCAAGGCCGTGGGCACCACCAGCAGGACCGTCAGCAGCACCAGGGCCATCCGCCCCGGCCGCGGCGTCCGCGAGAGCCAGGCCGTCAGCCCCACGCCCAGCAGGATGCCCAACAGCAGCGAAACGATCGCGCCGAACGCCCCGCAGCCCTCGTAGCCGGGCAGGCCCATCAGCGCCTCTATCCACGGCGGGCAGCCCTGGTTTCCCCCCAAATTGGTCATCCAGAATCCTCCCGCGGCGGCCAAGACCGCGCCACCCAGGGCGCCGTAGCCCGTCATTTCCAGCCAACTGGCCAATTTTTCACGTTTCTCCATGTTCTCTTTTTTGTTCGTTTTCAACCCATGCCGACCAAGGCCCATCAGTGCCCAAGGGCGAACCTGTCCTCCGCCCAGTTCCTCGGATTGTTGACAATGTAGCGAGACACCCTGTGAAGGTCCCTTTCATTCCTGAGGATGTTGTCGTAAAACCGCGCCTGCCACTCGAAGCTGAAGCCCATCCGGCGGGCATGGCGCGTCACGGCCGACTTGTAGCTCCGCACGATGGTGGAGACCGAACCCGGCTTGGGCGAAATCTTGGACATGAACTCGTTCTTTTCATCGTGTTGCAACCGCGGCTCTTCCGCGACGCGCTCCCAGTCCCCGACGTCCTTCGCGCCCGGAGCGGACCGGGGCGCCTTGGCCCCATCCGCGGAAGACTTCAAGATCAGCAAGCCATGCACATGATTGGGCATCACCACGAACTCACCCTTTTCGACATGTTTTTCACGGCCGACGATTTCGTGCCACATGATGTCGGCAATCACCCCAACAGGCGACAAAATCATGTCCTCCCCTTCAACCTCCCCGAAATGATGGGCCATGTCGTGCGTGCAAATCGTGATGAAATACACCCCCGCCCATCCATAGTCCCAATTCCGCAACCGTGCCGAGGGAATGCGGTATTTGTTTTTGAATTTGTCCCCCATTGCGTGATTTTTTTGTGTAATCACGCAGGCCGCAACGTCTCTACGACGACGATTCGACGGCGCAGCAGTACAGACGTTGCGCGCAACGTCTCTACGCCGGCGCGGGGCCGCGGCTATTCCAGGTACAGGTCGAGAAGGCCGTCGGGCAGGCGCAGTCTGACGGTGCGGCTGTCGTGGTCGATGGTCAGGGCCAGGTTGGTGGGCACGAGGACCTCTTTGCCCTTTACTTCGAGGCGGAAGACCTCGTTGTTGGGATATTCGATGATTTCGAGGATGGTTGCCTGGAAGGCGATGGAAGGATCGACCAGGTGGTATCCGACGAGGCCGTCGTCAGGGTCGAGGTAGGAAATGGCCTTGGGATGGGCCAGGAACTCCAGGCCGGTGAGCTGCTGGGCCTTTTCGCGGGAGTCGATGCCGTCGAAGAAGAGGCGGATTCCGCCCTTGGCGTATGAGATGGGCTCGGGGGAAATGAAAAAAGGAACCGGTATTCCATCAATTTTGATGAAAACCGGTTCCGATTGGTCGAGGAGGTCGAATTGGTCCAAGTCGATCGTGATGACGATGCTCCCTTTGTTTCCGTGTGATTTGGAAACCTTGCCGATGGGGATGAACTCGGACGGTGACATTCGGCGGTATGCTTATTCGGCCGCTGCGGCGTCGTCGCTGGAGCTGTCGTCTGGCTTGGCGGTGATGGCGGCGAGGGCATCGGCGCGCTTCTTGGCCAGGGTTTGGGCGATGGCTTCCTTCTTGGCGGTCTCGTCCTTGAGCCTGCTTTTGAAGGCTTCGGATTTTTCACGGGAGATGCGTTCTTTCTTGGCTTGGATCTTCCCGCTCTTCTCGCCGAGCCATGCTTCGAAGCGCTTGTCGGCTTCCTCTTGCGAGAAAGCTCCCTTGGTCACCCCGCGTTGGAGGTGGCGCTTGAGCAGCACGCCTTTGTAGGAGAGGATCGCGCGGACGGTGTCGGAAGGCTGGGCCCCTTTGGCCAACCAATCGACAGCGGCGTCGAGGTCCAAGTCAATTGTAGCAGGATCGGTAATTGGGTTGTAGGTACCCAACTTAGCGATGAACCGTCCATCCCGTGGAGCTCTGCTGTCTGCCACGACGATATGGTAGAAGGGTCTGTTCTTCTTACCATGTCTCTGTAGTCTGAGTCTTACTGGCATAACCGTGCTTGAGGTTTGTAAAAATTGTTTAAGGCGGGCAAAAGTAGTCCTTATCTTCCAATCGCCCAAGGGTCGGGAGCGATTTTTCGTTATTATCTTGAAAAAAAACGCGCCGCGGGGAAAAGTTCAGCCCAGGGGCAGGCTTTTCCAGCCCTGGCGGTTGAGGTGGAAGACCTGCGGGCATCCGGCCTCGCGGAGGGCCTGGTGGGCTTGGGGGTAGGCCTTGGCCAGCTCGCTGGGGTGGTGCGCGTCCGAGTTGACGGTCAGGGGCACGCCCAGCTCCACGGCCCGGCGGATGACCCAGCGGCTGGGGAAGAAGTCGTCGCAGAGCTGGCTGTAAAGGCCGCGGGTGTTGACTTCCAGGAGCTTGTCGCCCGCGGCCATGCGCTGGAGGCAGGCTTCGACCAGGGCCTGGTACCAGGGCTCGTCCTCGCGGAAGTAGCGGTTTCCGCGGTTGAACTTCTTGATGAGGTCGAGGTGGGCGACGATCTGGCATCCGGTGGCCTCGACCATGTGCATGACCTGCTCGAAGTAGTAGGTGGCCAGGGCGCGGATGTCGTGGCCGAAGATCGCGCGCAGGCCGCGTTCGAAGTGGGCGGGGCTCCGGTCGAGGTCCCAGTGCTCGCCATCTTGCGGGAAGGTCTTCAGGAAGTGTACCCCGCCGACGCGGTAGTCGAGCACGGGTGCGTACAGGGCCTCCATGTCCTGCCCATCCACGAAATCGACTTCCAGCCCGACCCAGAGGTCCAGCTCGGGGGCGTGTCTGGCTTGGGCCTCGCGGGCCAGGCGCAGGTACTCGCCGAGCCGCTCGGGGGGCATGTTCCAGGTGGAAGCGAAGGGGACGGGGCAATGCGAGGACAGGCCCAAATGCGTGAAGCCCAAACGAATGGCCGCCTGGGCGTGGTCTTCGGGCGAAAGCTGGCCATCGCAGAACTGGGTATGGCCGTGGAAATTGAAGGGGAATGGAGTGGCGTTCATGTCGGGGCGGCGTCTTGGAATCGAGGGTTTGTTTTAATTTCTTGCTAATCTTTTATAGTTGGCTATTTTAGCGGAAAATCTTTCCCTCCAAAGATACGTTTTTAGCCATGCCGAACCCGCAAAGCCGATGAGCCTCCGTTCGATTTTCCAAAGCAGCATCAAGACCAAGATTTCGATCGGGGTGTCGTTGAGCGTTTTGGCGATGCTCTCGGTGCTCATCGGGTTCAGCAACTACCGCGACCTGCAAGGCGCCCTGCGTTCGGAGGAAGAGAAGGCGCTCAACCTGGCCCAGTTCTACCAGCAGCGGGCCAAGTCGGAGCTGGAAAAGGCCCTGAACTACTCGCAGACCCTGGCCCAGATGTTCGCCTCGGTCAAGGACACCGCCAGCACCGCCAAGCTCGGGCGCGCCGAGGCCAACGCGATGCTCAAGAACCTCATGGCCACCAACCACGACTTCTTCGGCATCGGCATCTTCTTCGAGCCCAACCAGTACGACGGGCGCGACGCCGATTTCCGAAACACGCCCGGCCACAACGAGCACGGCACCTTCATCCCGTACTGGTTCACCGACGGGGCCGGGCACTACGAGATGGTCCCCTACGACCCCTACACCTCCGACTTCTACCTGCGCCCCAAGGCTGACCAGCTCGACATGGTCATGGACCCCTACCTGTTCGACACGCCCACCGAGCAGGTGCTCATCACCACTTTCATCTCGCCCATCCTCTACGACAGCACCTTCCACGGCGTGGCCGGCTGCGACGTCTGGCTGCAAGACCTGGTGGGCGTGGTCTGGCAGGCGCATCCCTACGACAGCACGGCCCTGCTCTACCTGTTCTCGAACAACGGCACCATCGTGGCCACCAACAAGGACCGAGGCCTCACCGGGCAGCCCGGCGACACCCTGTTCGCCGACATGGAGCAGCGCCTGGAGGGCATCGCCCAGGGCGAGCAGGTATCGCTCTACCACGACGACATGCTCGAGGTCCGCGTGCCCCTGCGCTTCGGCAACACCACGACGCCCTGGCAGGTCGGCATGATGGTGCCCAAGCGGATGATCACGGCCGACGCCTACGCCAAGATGAACGACCAGATCCTGCTCAGCGCGCTCTTCCTGCTCCTGACGCTCGCCGTGGTGGCCTCCCTGACCCGAAGGCTGCTCAAGCCCCTGGGCACCATCACCACCCTGGCGCACCGCATGGCCCAAGGCGACTTCGCCCGCTCGGGCACGCCCGCCTCCACCGGACGCGAGATCACCCAGCTCAACGCCGCCTTCGACACCCTGGTCCAGGCCGTGGGCCGGCAGGCCGAGTTCGCCCGCCAGATCGGCAAGGGCAACTTCGAGGCCTTCTTCGAACCCATGGGCCAGAAGGACATCCTCGGCCAATCGCTCCTCGAGATGAAGCAAAGCCTGGCGCTGGCCCGCGAGAAAGACCGAGTCCAGGCCGAGAAGGACCACATCGAAAACTGGAAGATTGCCGGCATCGCCCGCGCCAACCAGCTCTTCCGGGAGAGCTTCGAAAGCCAGGAACAGCTCTGCCAACGTGCCCTCGAGCTCGTGGTCCGCTACCTCGACCTGATCCAGGGCGGCGTCTTCGTGCTCGAGAACGACCCGGACGGCGAACCTGTCAACCGGCTGGTCGCGGCTTTCGCCTATGGGCGCAAGAAGCTCATGGAAAAGGAGTTCGCACAATTCGAAGGCCTCGTGGGCAGGTGCGTCTTCGAGCGCGAGTCCATCTACATGGACGACGTGCCCAACGACTACATCGAAATCCGCTCGGGACTCGGCGGGCTGCACCCGCGGGCCATCCTGCTCGTGCCCCTGCTCTACCACGGCGAGCCGCTCGGCGTGCTCGAATTCGCCGCCATGGAGCGCCTGGCCCCGCACAAGCGCGAGCTGGCCGACGAGCTGGGCCGCATCTGGGCCGGGGCCCTCAACACCTTCCGCATCAACCAGCGCACCAAAGACCTGCTGGCGCAGTCGCAGCAACAGGCCATCGAGCTGATGGAACGCGAGGAGGAGCTCTACCAGAACCTCGAGGAAATCAAGGCCATACAAGAAGGAGCCCAGGAGCGCGAGGCCGAGATGACCGAGCTGCTCGACATCCTGGTCGAAAACCTGCCCGTGGCCGTGGTCGGCCGCAACGGCATCGTCGAAAGGCTCGGCGTGCCCTATGCCAAGCTCCTCAAGAAAAGGGAGTCCTTCCACGTCGGCTTCGACTTCCGGCACCTGCACCCGCGCGGCAAGGACGGCAAGGCCTTCGACCTGTTCTGGGAGCAGGCCACCCAGCTCCCCCGGCTCGACTTCGAGACCGAGCTCCTGATCGACGACCAGAAATACATCCTCAAGGAGTCCGTCCACAAGATCCTCGACGAGTACGACAGCCCCGTCCGGTACGTTTTTCTCATCCGTGAGCGGGTTCCCGTGGAGTCGAGCAAAAAAATTTCTTCTTGATATTCAATAAGATACAAAAATATTTTTGGTTTAGTGTAAAAAATACTCTTTTTCATTTGGTGGATTCAAAAGGCCGTCCTATATTTGTGTAAAATAAACACGAAAGCAAAATGGCCAACGACCAACTCTCGAACAAACCCAGCCGCCCGATGGTCGCCACCGACTGCGTCATATTCGGGTTCGACGACAAAGACCTGAAAGTGCTGCTGGTCGAAAGAGGCATCGAGCCGTTCAAAGGAAGCTGGGCCCTGCCCGGAGGCTTCCTCCGCGAAGGCGAGAACACCGAGCAAGGCGCCCGCCGCGAGCTCATGGAAGAGACCGGCCTGAAGGACTTCTTCATCGAACAGCTCTACACCTTCTCCGACGCCGGACGAGATCCCCGCGGATGGGTCATTTCAGTGGTCTATTTCAGCCTCATCAACCGGAATGCAATGAGCCCAGAAGCAGGCGACGACGCCGAGCGCGCCGAGTGGTTCGCCCTCGACAGCCTGCCCGCCCTGGCCTTCGACCATGCCCACATTCTCGAGGTGGCCGTGGCCCGGCTCAAAGGCAAGCTCCGCTACCAACCCATTGGCTTTGAGCTGCTTCCGCAAGAGTTCACCCTGCCCCAGCTCCAAGCCCTCTACGAGGCCGTCCTGCAAGTCCAGCTCGACAAGCGCAACTTCCGCAAAAAGATCATGTCCATGGAACTGCTCGAAATCGCCGGCAAGCGGGGCGGAACTGTCGGCAAACCCGCCACAACCTACCGCTTCAACAAGCAAAAATACGAAGACCTGACCCAAAAGGGTTTCAACTTCGAGGTTTAGAAACACTTCATCCACAATCAAAAACATCCATCAGCCATGAAAAAGAACGCACTGCTCATCATCGACCCGCAGAACTCCTTCTGCAACCCCGGACGCACCCACGCCAGCGCGCGCGGCTCGCTCTACGTCCAAGGCGCCGACCGCGACATGGAGACCCTCGCCCAGTGGATCCGCGACAACGCCGCGAAAATCGACTACATCGGCGTGACCATCGACTCGCACCACCCCAACGACATCGCCCACCCCAACTTCTGGCAAGACAAGAACGGCGTGTTCCCCGCGCCCTTCACCGTCATCAGCTCGAAGGAGGTCGAGGACGGCACCTGGACGCCCCGCTTCGCGCCCCAGAAATGCCTGGCCTACCTCAAGGCCCTCGAAGCCCAAGGCGAATTTCCGCACGTCATCTGGCCCGTACACTGCGTCATCGGCTCCGAAGGCGCCGCCATCTACCCGCCCCTGATGGAAGCCATCGAGCAATGGACCAAACAAGGCAAATTCTACGAAACCTTCACCAAGGGAACCTTCCCCTTTTCGGAACACTTTGGCGCCTTCCAAGCCCAAATTCCCGACCCCGACAGGCCTGAAACACAATTCAACCAAAGCCTACTCCGCACGCTCGACAACTACCAGAACGTCTATCTGGCCGGCGAGGCCCGCTCGCACTGCGTGGCCAACAGCCTCAAGCAGGTCATGAACGAAGCCCCCGAAGTGGCCCGCAAATTCATCCTGCTCGACAACTGCATGTCCAACGTCACCGGATTCGAGCACATCGCCGACCCAATCTACGCCCAAGCACGCCAAATGGGCATCGTCTTCACCGCAACGGACAAAGTCAAGCTCTGATAACGGCCTTCGGGGGCGGCTCGCTCGCCCCACACTTTTCAAAACCTGCTGTCTGACATGCTGAAATTGCAGTGGCCCGCCGTGGCGCTGCCAGGACTTTCCTTGCCCTTTTCCTTCACAACAACAACAACAAAAGCCATGAAAAACGACCCTTTCAACCTGCCCAACTTCGGCGACATCAACTTCAACCTCGACTTCGGAAACTTCGACCCCGAGGAAATCCAGGTCGATGAAACCATCAACGCCGTCTTTGTCGTGGACACGTCCTACTCCGTCCAGAGCTACGTCAAGGAGCTCAACCACGCCTTCAACGACTTCACCGAGTCGATGCAAAAGTCGCACGTGGCCGACAAGCTGCTGGTCTCCATCATCGAGTTCAACGACCAGGTGAGCGTCCGCGGCGGCTTCCAGCCCATCGCCAACATCGCACCGCAGGACTTCGCCAAGCGCATCGGCGGCTCCACGGCCCTGTTCGACGCCGTCCACAAAGCCCTCGAAAACGCCCTCGACTACCGCAAGAACCTCGAGAACTCCGGCGTCGAGGCCAAGACCCTGCTCTTTGTCATCACGGACGGCGAAGACAACCAATCCAAGACGCCCCCAAGTGTCATTGCCCACAAAATCAGAGACTTGAAAAAAGACGAGCGGGGCGCCTTCTCCTTCACTTCCATCCTGTTCGGGGTCGGCACCAACGCCAACTTCGAGAAGGCGCGGACCGACATGGGCATCGAGCACCTGGCCCAGATCGGCACCAGCGGCGAGCAGATGCGCAAGATGATCGGCTTCATCACCCAGTCCATCTCCTCAATGGCCATGAACGGCGGGCAGGCGGCGCCGATTTTCTGATTCCGCTCCATGCCTTATCTTCGCGGCATGGAACAGCCATCGCCCTACTCGCTCGAAAGCCTGCCCGAACGCGCGCGCCAAAACCTGGCCGAGACCCAGGCCTTCTTCAAGATGCTCCGCCGCAAGAAGCCCAAGCGCCTCGACGACATCGCCCACGAACTGCACGCCCAAGCCTTCGAGCGCATCGACTGCCTCCAATGCGCCAACTGCTGCCGGACCCTCGGCCCTAGAGTTTCCGAAACGGACATCAAAAGGCTATCCAAACACCTCAAAACGAGGCCCGCGAAGCTCATCGAGCAATACCTTCGAAAGGACGAGGATGGAGACTGGGTATTCCGCTCCATGCCTTGTCCTTTTTTGCTCGACGACAACCGCTGCTCCGTCTATGAAGCCCGCCCCAAAGCCTGCCGCGAATACCCCCACACCGACCAGAAACGGCTGCTGGGCATCCTCGCCCCAACGCTGCTCAACCGAGCCACCTGCCCAGCCGTCTTCGACATCGTGGAAGAGCTCAAGAAACGACAGTGGTAAAGCCCTGAAAACAAGACCTAATACCAAATGAAGATATATTGCAATCCAATTTGGACAATTGGATTTTTTATTAATTTAGGGGCTTCAACATTAATGCACAACTATGGCA
>JAIFMG010000108.1 GCA_020048645.1 Bacteroidota bacterium
GCTGGGGAAGATGCCGGCGCAGTAGCGGGTGAAGCCGTTGGGGCCGTTGGCGGTGTAGATGGGGCTGACGTTGGCCAGGTCGCCATGCTTGACGGGGGTCTTGAAGGCGCCGACCTGCACGGTGTAAACCAGCCCGCGGGTGGCGTGGAGGCTGCTGGCGGCCACGGGGCGGGCGGCCAGCGCGGGGTTGGCCGCGAGGGCGCTGGTCCAGGCGTTGGCGGCGGTGGCGGGCGCGGCGGCGGGCGCGGCGGCCGAGCGGGTGCCTCCGCCCAGCAGGAAGGCGTCCACCTCGGCCTTCAGGGGCAGGTAGTCGGCCTGGCGGGCGCCGCGGCGGTAGCCGACCACGAAGGCGTCGGGGAAACCCTTGGCCTTGGCCAGCGCGGCGCGCTCCTCGGCCAGCCCGGGCAGGGAGAACTCGCCGGAGTAGTAGCGGGTCCACTGGCCGTCGGGGCTGCGGTCGGTGGTGATGCCGGGCAGGCCGTTGAACTGGGCCATGTCGGGCGCGGCGCGGAATGAGCCGACTTGCACCTTGAAGGTGATGCCCAGGGTCGAGAGGTCGCGGGTGTTGCTGGCGGCCGGGCGGGCGGCGGCGGGGCGGGCCTGGCCGCGGGCGGTGCCGGTGGCGGCCGCCTGGCGCTGCTCTGCGGCCTCGTCGATGACCTTCTGGATGCGGTAGATGGCCAGGGCCGAGTCGAGCTTCTGCATGGCCCGGCGCTCGATGTCGTCGGACTGGAGCAGGAAGAGCGAGGCGTGGTTGCCGGTGCTGGCCGAGGCGGAGAGGATCTTGGCCTTGGCGTCGTTGAAGAGGGCCCATCCGGCCAGCTCCAGGGCGCGGGCGGCCTTGACAGGCTCCTTCTGGAGGTCGGCCTCGGTGGGGTTGACGCCCCGGAAGCGGTACTGGTAGTCCTGGTAGCGCTCGAGGTTCTGGTTGAGGCGGAACTGGACGGACTCGCCCAGCGAGGCCTGGGCCTGGCTCTCGAGCTCGCGGATCTGCTGGCCCAGGACGTTCTGGACGGCGGGGTTGTCGCTTCCCTCGGCCTGCTGGCGGAGGCGGCGGGCGCTCTCCTCGATGCGCCGGACGGCGTCGAGCCAGCCGGTCGAGGAGGGGTTGACGCGGCTGAGGCTGTCGATGGCCGTGCGGACCTCCTCGGCGCTCCGGACGTCCTCATCGACGAAGGGCCTGCCGGGGTCGTAGGGGGGCTGGCCGCGGTAGCGGCGGAAGGCGTTCTCCATGCTGAGCAGGGCCTTCTGCTGGAGGCTGTCGGCCTGGGCCCACTGCTGCTGTCGGGTGGCCTCGGTGGTGGCCTTCTCGCCGCTCTCGAAGGCCGGGCGGGCCTGGTTGTCGAGCCAGTCGAAGGCGGCGCGCTCGTACTCCTCGCCCTGGCGCTTGAGCTCGCGGGTGGCGGCCTTGTCGTACTCGGCCTCGGCCTTGTTGGCGTAGAGGACGAAGATCTCGCCCTGGGCCTGGTAGATGCCGCGCAGGGCCTGGGCCAGGGTCTGGTCGGCCTGCTGCTGGGTCTGCTCGGCGCGCTTCATGCCCCGGCGCTGCCGGCGGGCGCGGGTCTCCATCTGGGCCAGCCGCCGCAGGTTCTCGGCCTCGGCCACCAGGCGGACGCCCTGCTGGCGCAAGTCGCGGTTCTCGCGGACCGAGCGGGCCAGGGCTTCGAGCCTGCCGATTTCCTCGGAGGTGAAGATTTGTCCGTAGTAGCTCTCGGACGAAAGCGGCGGGGCGGGCTGGGTCTGGGCTTGGGCCGACTGGGCCATCAGGCCCAACAAGCCAGCCACGGCCACCCATAGGAGTTGGATCGAACGCATCGCGGTAGGTTTTTGGGGTTATGTTCTTGGAACGAGGGGCTCGCTCATGGCTTTTCGCTTCTGAAAATTTTCAAGCACGCGAATTTAGCCCTTTTCGACAATCATGGAAATATCAATTGGCTTTTTTTGAGGAAAGATAAAGCATCCACCTTTGAAAAATCATTTTTAAAAATACCGGATTATTTCATTTCCATGAAACCATCCTGGCCCGAAATCCCCCTGGGCGGGGCAGGGGCGCGCGCAGGCGGGCGGGCCGGCGGAGCCTTGGCGCGAATTTCGCCTTTCCGAGCAAAGATTGGTCAAATGCGTGTAAAAATCAAGCCACGCCTCGCGCCCAGGGGCCGAGGGCAAGGGCAAACCCGAAGTTTTTCGGCCAAAATTGCGGGAAAGTTCGCGAATAAAACTATTTTGGACCACCGGAGCCGAAGGTTCGGCCCCTGCGATGACCCTACAACCCTCAAACATCCCAAACGAAACATGGCAATGCTACAAGAAGGCGAAATGGCCCCCGACTTCGAATTCGACCTGGCCGACGGGCAAAAGGCACGGCTCTCGGACTGGCGGGGCAAGACCGTCGTGCTCTATTTCTACCCCAAGGACAACACCCCCGGCTGCACGGCCCAGGCCTGCGACCTGCGCGACAACCACCAGGAGCTGCTCGAAAAGGGCTTGGCCGTCATCGGCGTGAGCCCCGACAGCCTGGCCTCGCACGGCAAGTTCAGCCAGAAGTTCGGCCTGCCCTTCCCCCTGGTGGCCGACACCGACACCCGCGTCGCCGAGGCCTACGGCGTCTGGGGCGAGAAAAAGATGTACGGCAAGACCTACATGGGCATCAACCGCACCACCTTTGTCATCGGGCCCGACGGCCAAATCCTCAAGGTGATCGCGAAGGTCGATACCAAGGCCCACAGCCGGCAGGTGCTCGACGCCCTCGGCCGCTGAGCCAGGCCCGATTCGTCCTAAATCCCAATCCTTCAACCAATTTTTCCAAACTTCCATCATGGCCAAGACAGAAACCCCTGAAGACATCAAGGCGGCAAAGCTCAAGTCTTTGAAAACCACCTTGGAGAAGATCGACAAGACCTACGGCAAAGGCACCATCATGAAGATGGGCGACCAGGTCGTCGAACATGTTCCCGCCATTGCCTCCGGCTCCATCGCCCTCGACGTGGCAACGGGCATCGGCGGCTATCCCCGCGGCCGAATCGTCGAGATCTACGGGCCCGAGTCGTCGGGCAAGACGACCCTGACCCTGCACGCCATCGCCGAGGCCCAGAAGGCCGGAGGCATCGCCGCCTTCATCGACGCCGAGCACGCCTTCGACCGCTACTACGCCGAGAGCCTGGGCATCGACGTGGAGAACCTGCTCATCTCGCAGCCCGACAACGGCGAGCAGGCCCTTGAGATCGCCGACCACCTCATCCGCTCGGGCGCCGTGGACCTGATCGTCATCGACTCGGTCGCGGCCCTGGTGCCCAAGGCCGAGATCGAGGGCGAGATGGGCGACTCCAAGATGGGCCTCCAGGCCCGCCTCATGTCGCAGGCCCTGCGCAAGATGACCGCCATCGCCAGCAAGTCGCTCACCTGCGTGATCTTCATCAACCAGTTGCGCGACAAGATCGGCGTCATGTTCGGCAACCCCGAGACCACCACCGGCGGCAACGCCCTGAAGTTCTACGCCTCCCTGCGGCTCGACATCCGCCGCATCGGCCAGATCAAGGGCGGCGAGGACATCGCCGGCAACCGCGCCCGCGTCAAGGTCGTCAAGAACAAGCTGGCGCCCCCCTTCCGCAAGGCCGAGTTCGACATCATGTACGGCGTGGGCATCTCCCGCACCGGCGAGATCCTCGACCTGGGCGTCGAGCTCGAGATCCTCAAGAAGAGCGGCTCGTGGTACAGCTACGGCGACACCCGCCTGGGCCAAGGACGCGACGCCATCAAGCAGCTCCTCGAGGACAACCCCGAGATGATGCAGGAAGTCGAGGGCAAGATCCGCACGGCCCTCATGGTCAGCCCGCCCGTGGCCACCGAGGCCGAGAACGAATCGGAGGATTGAGCACAAGCCCAGGCCCTGCCGAAGGGCCTGGGCGGCTTTCCGCCCCACAGCCAACGCCAACCCAACACCTTCCCATAATCCCCATGAAAAGATCCCTTCCCATCTTCCTAACCCTGCTGGCCATGACCGGATGCCAAATCACGCCGCCCGGCGGACAAAGCCCGGGCAACACCGCCAACGGGCCCACCGAGCCGTTCAAGCCCCTGGAGGTCAGCCCCGCCAACCGCCGCATCTCCCCCGAGGCCCTCTGGGCCCTCGGACGCGTCACCCTGGCCGGGGTATCGCCCGACGGCGCCGAGGTCCTCTACGAGGTCAGCCGATACAGCCTCGAGCAGAACCGCAGCAACACCGACCTGTTCACCATCTCGCCCGACGGAACCCGCACCGTGCAGCGCACCGTGACCGACCACAAGGAAAGCTCCGCCACCTGGCTCGACGCCAAGACCCTGGCCTTCCTCTCGAACGAGAGCGGCAGCTACCAGGTCTGGACCATGGCCCTCGACGGCTCCAGCAAGAGCCAGGTCACCGAGGTAGAGGGCGGCGTCTCCGGGTTCCTGTTCTCGCCCGACCGCCAGCGGCTGCTCTACGCCGCCGACGCCAAGGTCGGCCAGACCATGGCCGAGCGGCACCCCGACCTGCCCCAGGCCAACGCCCTGGTCTATGACGACCTCATGTACCGCCACTGGGACCACTGGCAGGACGAGAAGCGCAGCCACCTCTTCGTGGCCGAGCTCGAAGACGGCAAGGCCCAGGCCGCCATCGACCTGCTCTCCGGACAGCCCTTCGACAGCCCCATCAAGCCCTTCGGCGGCATGGAGCAGGTCGCCTGGAGCCCCGACGGAAGCCAGGTGGCCTACACCTGCAAGAAGCTCTCGGGCCGCGACTACGCCACCAGCACCAACTCCGAGATCTACCTCTACAACATCAACACCAAGGCCACCACCAACCTGACCGAAGGCAACCGCGGCTACGACATGAACCCCGCCTTCTCGCCCGACGGAAAGCAAATGGCATGGCTCAGCATGGAGCGCGACGGATTCGAGGCCGACAAGAGCCGCCTGATGGTCATGGACCTGGCCACCCGGCAGAAGCGCGACCTGACCGAGCGCTTCGACCAGAGCGTCGGGCAGACCCGCTGGAGCGCCGACGGCAAGCAGCTCTTCTTCATCAGCGGCATCCACGCCACCTACCAGCTCTACCGCCTCGACCTGGCCGACGGCAGCATCACCCAGCTCACCGAAGGACCCCACGACTACAAGGGCTTCGACATCGGGCCCGGCTGGCTCGTCGGCGCCCGGCAGTCCATGTCCCTGCCCACCGAGCTCTTCACCCTCGACCTGGCCACCAGCACCCAGAAGCAGCTCACCTTCACCAACAAGGCCCTGCTCGACCAGATGGACTTCGGCAAAGTCGAAGAGCGCTGGGTCAACACCACCGACGGCAAGCGCATGCTCACCTGGGTGATCTACCCGCCCGACTTCGACTCCACCAAGGCCTACCCCACCCTGCTCTACTGCCAAGGCGGGCCCCAGTCGGCCGTCAGCCAGTTCTGGTCCTACCGCTGGAACTTCCAGCTCATGGCCGCCAACGGCTACGTCATCGTGGCCCCCAACCGCCGCGGCCTGCCCACCTTCGGCCAGGAATGGAACGACCAGATCAGCGGCGACTACGGCGGCCAGAACATGCAGGACTACCTCAGCGCCATCGACGAGCTGGCCCGCGAGCCCTTCGTGGACCGCGCGCGCATGGGCGCCGTCGGGGCCAGCTACGGCGGCCTGTCGGTCTTCTGGCTCGCCGGCAACCACCAGGGCCGCTTCAAGGCCTTCGTCTCGCACTGCGGCATCTTCAACTTCGAGAGCATGTACTCCACCACCGAGGAGAGCTTCTTCGTGGACTGGGACATGGGCGGCCCCTACTGGGCACCCGAGACCCCGAACAGCTACGGCGACTCGCCCCACCGCTTCATCGACAAGTGGGACGCGCCCATCCTGGTCATCCACGGCGGCAAAGACTTCCGCGTGCCCTACGCCCAAGGCATGGGCGCCTTCAACTCCGCCCGCCTGCGCGGCGTCGAGGCCCGCTTCCTCTTCTTCCCCGAAGAGAGCCACTGGGTGCTCGGCGCCCAGAACGGCGTCCTCTGGCACCGCGAGTACTTCAAATGGCTCGACGCCCACCTCAAGTGAGGCATCCGGCCTCCGCCCAGCCCCCAAAGCCCCCATCCGCCCCCGCGGCTGGGGGCTTCGGCTTTCCGCACGGCCGCAACCCGCCCGCCAGGCAGAGAAAATCGCCCAGGCCCTTGCATTTCCAAGCGATAGTTTGTAGCTTTGGTTCACGTCAAGTCTCCACCCGCTCGATGAACAAGCCACCCTTCAAAACCGCTGGTGTCCAGGGCCAAAGCCGGCTCGTAATCGCCTTCGGTCTTGTTCTATCCCCAGCTTGCCGATTCGAAATTTCGACGGATTGCCGGGGCTTCTGGAGCTGCGCATTCAATTCTTGATGCACGATGGTGCTCTTGGGGTATGAATTGACGGTTGAGGAAGTAGGGACGTTAGCGTCAACCCACATGGCATTTACATTGGAATAAAATAATTTAACATGAAGCCCAATACAATACTTCAACTAGAAAAAGAATTAAGGATAACAATTAGAGAAGTAGATTTCTCTGAAATAATGAAATTCAGTGATGCCATTGAAAATTTTAAATTTGCAATCGATGAAAATGCCCAGATTGTCGGGCTGTGTATCAATGGTTCAAATTTAAAAACAATTCCTGATTATCTGCCTGAAAGTTTGATTTCGCTTAATTTATACAACAACGAAATAAACAACATATCAGTATTATACAAACTGGAAAAATTAGAAGAACTTGATTTAGCAAAAAACAAAATTTCAACTATTTCTTCGCTGAAGTCTTTGACTAAACTTAAAAAACTTGATTTGTCTGAAAATTTGATTGAAACTATACCCTATTGGATTTATCAATTCGACAACATGGATATTGCTTTTCAGTTGGGGGATTCTTATCGCGACAAGGAAGAAGATGTAAAAAATTCAATCTATTTCTATGGCAATCCAATTAAAAATATTCCAATAGAAATAATTTATCGAGGCAAGGAAGCCGTCAGAAATTATTTTGAAGAACTGGAAAAAGGTACAGTCAATTTATACGAAACAAAATTATTGCTTGTCGGTTATGGTGCTGTCGGAAAGACTTCGTTGATGAAACGGTTAGCCTTCGATGAATACAATGAAAATGAATTGTCAACCGAAGGAATTGAAATAAAGCGTTGGAGTCTAAAAACACAAGACAACAATGAATTATCAATAAATATTTGGGACTTTGGCGGTCAAGAAATTTATCATTCTACACATCAATTTTTCCTGAGTAAGCGTTCCATTTATTTGCTAGTTTGGGATGCACGAATTGATAAAATGATGCCTAATCTTGCAAGTTTTGATTATTGGTTGCGAATCGTAAGTTTGTTAAGTCAAAACTCTCCCATTCTTGTTGTCCAAAATAAAATTGACGAAAGAGCAAGTCTTGTTGCAGAAAAATATTTGCAAGAGTATTTTCCAAATATTGTTGGATTTTACAAAGTAAGCGCAAAAGAAAAAACTGGAATTATAGAATTAAAAAATTCCATTCAGAATGAAATTAGTAAATTGCCCCATATCGGTGAAAGTTTGCCAAAAGTATGGATAGATATTCGAGATAATTTGAAACAATCGAACCAAAATTTTATCCAACTTGAAAATTATATCGCAGTATGCAAAGATTTTGGAATTGACTTTGAACAAGCCCTCTATCTAAGTAATTATTTTCACGACTTAGGAATATTTCTTCATTTTCAGGATAATGATATTTTAAGAAATATTATTTTTCTGAATCCAGAATGGGCAACCAAAGCGGTTTATAAGATAATTGACACGAAAGAAATTGTTTTGAATCAAGGAAAATTCAATTACTCACAACTAAAAAATATTTGGCAAGATTTCCCTGACAATAAATTTGCATTTCTGATAGAACTAATGAAGAAATTTGAACTTTGTTTTCTTCTTCCTAACGGAGTTGACTACATAGTTCCCGAACTGCTCCCTCCCAACCAACCCGACGAAATTGACAATTGGGATAATTCGAATAATTTGCGATTTGAATTTAGATACAAATTTATGCCGGCAGGAATTATTACTCGTTTAATTGTAAGAATGCACGATTACATTAAAAACAACTTGTTCTGGCTACAAGGTGTTGTTATTGAAAGAGAAGAAACCGAAGCTGTCATTACGAGTAATATTTTTGAACGAAAAATTAGTATAAGAATAAATGGAAAACACAGGCAAGATCTGTTTGGGATTATACGATACGAAATAGAAAACATTCATAAAACACTCAAAGAACCCAATGTGCAACTAATGACACATTGTATTTGTAATGAATGCATTGTAAGCAGCGAACCCGAATTTTATACATTTGAGCAGTTAAACAATTTTTTTGACAGAGGTAAGAATACTATTGAATGTAGAAAAAGTGGGAAAGATGTTTCCATAAATAAATTACTTGGCAAAATCAACGGTGAAGGAACACGACAATCACTATTCGATTACATCATTATAGCATTAAAACAACTTCAAGGATTGTCATTGAATATTCAAAAATATGAAGATAGCAGGAATAGCTTTGTAGCCAATGTATTGACGAATAAGAATTTTAGAGCAAAAGACCAAACAAAATGGGGCAAAGCTGAAATCCAACTGGGTGAAATTGATATAAAAATTGAAGATGAAAAGGGCGATACCATTGCAATTTATGAAGCATTTAATTTAAAGGACTTTGACAAAACAAGAGTCAGAAACCACTTGCTAAAAATATTCAATTACGATGCAAATGGATTGCTCGAAAACTATTTAGTCATTTATTGCAGTAAGAATTTCATTGAAAATTGGAATAAATATATTGCATATATACCAACAATCGACTATGAACACAAAATGATAGCTTTCACTGATATTTCAAATAATTTTGATATACCAGCAAATTTAAAGATTGGAATTGCAAGGCATGAAAGAAATGAAAAGGAAATAAATATCTACCATATTTTTGTTGAATTACTAGCCAGAGAATAAACGTCAAGAGTCAAGTCATCAATGCAACCCGAGGGGTTGGCTAGAAATAACCACCCAAAGAGGCGTGCTCCTTTGGGTAGTGTGTGCAACTGTCTTGGGCCATACAGCTCGATTCCACCAATCGTTTGAAGCATTTCTCCAGCCAAGCAGGTCTGCAAAGCGGGTTTGGCAGTTTGGAGATGGTAGGTCATTGTCATCCAAAACTTTCGCGTCTCCAGATTGCAAGTGTCCGCAAGTCGCCACAAGTCGAGGCCCGCTTCCTCTTCTTCCCCGAAGAGTGCCACTGGGTGCTCGGCGCCCAGAACGGCGTCCTCTGGCACCGCGAGTACTTCAAATGGCTCGACGCCCTCCTCAAATGAGGCATCCGGCCTCCGCCCAGCCCCCAAAGCTCCCATACGCTCCCGCGGCTGGGGGCTTCGGCTTTTCGCACGGCCACAACCCGCCCGCGAGGCAGAGAGAATCGCCCAGGCACTTGCAATTCCAAGCGATAGTTTGTAGCTTTGCTTCACGTCAAGTCCCCCACCCGCTCGATGAACAAGCCACCCTTCAAAACCGCTGGTGTCCAGGGCAAAGCTGGCTTGCGCTGGCCTTAGGTCTTGCAGCCACCCCAACCTGTCGATTCGGAAGTTCGACGGATTGGCGGAGCTTCTGGAGCCGCATATTCAATTCTTGATGCACGTTGGTGCTTTGGGGTTGGGGGTGGCGATGGGATAAGCAATGATGTTGGTGGCAATCGCATAACAAACAAAAAAACATGAAGAAGAAAATTGGCCTTTTTGGAATTTGGGTAGTCATAAATTTCATCGTATTGTTAACAGCCGAAGGAGATTACAAGGAATTTTTTCCGGTAATTCAATCAGGTTTTAATTTGGAGGAATTATTACACGATTATGATATAAGTGAATTTGTCACTTATATTGTTTTACCAATCTTATTAAATATGATTTTCAGCAAATCAAGTTAAATGCAACCAAGGGTTGTCTTTTTCCTTAATTTTGTGATGCAAAAAATGCGTGCATTGCAACTGCTGGAAAAACACTTTGACACCGAAAAATAATCATCACTGCCAAATAGGCGCTTAGCTCAATGGCAAGAGAAGCGGTTAATTAGGGTCTGCTGAAAAGCCCGCAATCGACTAGATTTCAAGAAATTAAGTCCAATTTTCTTTGGCCAAGTGCAAGATTATTGGTATCT